>CAZWIF010000121.1:0-1550 GCA_964634355.1 uncultured Clostridium sp. | reverse complement strand
TAGAAGGGGTAATAGGGAATGCAGCAACAACATCAGGATTTATTTGTTTCATTGCAATAGCTGCTGCTTCATTACCACTTAATCTTTCTCTAATTCCCATAATTTTTTATTCCTTTCTAATTAAATAAAAATTTTTTATTAATTCTAATTTTTTTTATTTCATTTCAATTGCTTTAAAAGGACAAACTTTAGCACAAACACCACATCCTTTACAAGCATCATAATTAAAATCTTCTCTTTTGCAATCTTTGTTTACTGGTATAGCATCATCTGGACAAACTGGAAAACAAAGTCCACATTGTTTACAATTTTCACTTATAAAAATAGGTTTTATAGAACGCCAATCACCAGTTTTAAATTCTTTAGCATTACCAGCTGTATAAATATTTCCACCTATAGTAAGATCTTGTAAAGGTGTTTTATTATTTAAAGTATCTTCTGTCATATTTACTCCTTTCTTCACTTCATTCGTTATCTTTATCTAAATAATAAAAAGCTTGGAGACTATGTGATAACGAGGAAGACATTAATTTTAATCTAAACTTTAGTAACTTCTTTTAATGCCATTTCTAAAGCTTTCATATTTCCATCAATTACTTCAGGTTTTTTAGCAAATTTATGCTTAAAAGATCCAATCATATCTTCTAAAAATGCTTCATCTGACATAATTCCACTTACTTTTACAACTGCTGCAAGCATTGGAGTATTAGGAAAATATTTTCCTAAAGCTTCCATAGAAACTTTTCTTGCATCAATTTTATAAATGCTTCCAGTGTAACCGTTTAAAGATTTTCTTAAATCATCACCATTTTTTGTTGTATTAATGATAATTGCTCCTTCAGGTTTTAGACCAGCTGTAACATCAACAGAATCTAGAAGAGTATCATCAACTACAACAACAAAATCTGGTTCATAAATATTAGAATGTACTGTTATAGGTGTGTCGCTAATTCTGTTGTAAGCAGTAATTGGTGCTCCCATTCTTTCTGGGCCATATTCAGGAAAACCTTGAATATATTTACCAGTATTGAATGCTGCATCTGCAAGAAGTAATGATGCTGTTTTTGCACCTTGGCCACCTCTACCATGCCATCTAATTTCAATTAAATTACTCATAGTAACCTCCTATTTTAGAATATATTAAGCAAAAACAAAGATCGTTGTCTGTGTTGTATTAAATTAATAATTAATATAATAATACCTATTTTGATATGATTAGTATATATTTTTTCTTAAGGAAAGTCAATATATTAGAAATGTTATTCTAACAAAAATGTTACATTTTTATATTATGACTTATAAGCGTTTTTATTATAGTTTTAAGACAAAATCATAGATTTTGATAAAAACCTATATGTAATTACTATAATATAATTTATTACAAAAATATTACAAAAATATATCTTAATTCATTGACTTTTGACGAAAAAACATATAAGATATATATGTTTAAAATGATTATTAAATGCTAAGAGTTTTATAAGGAGGAAATTTGATGGGAGAAGTTATCGTTATTACATCAGGAAAAGGAGGAGTTGGTAAAACAACAA
>CAZWIF010000120.1:0-1618 GCA_964634355.1 uncultured Clostridium sp. | reverse complement strand
CATTTAAAATTACAATGCCAAAGGAGTTTGATAGTTCAACATTAGGATTTTCAAGCGGAGCTACAGGTTCAACAAATAGTTCTAATGTTTCTTATATTGTAAATGGAAATGTAATAAGTGGAACTGTACTTAAAACATTATCAGCTGGAGAGGCTTTAACAGTTAGATTAACATTGCCAGAAGGATATTTTGTAAATAAAATTACAGATGAATACATATATGCAATCATAGTTATGGCTACAAGTATTGCATTTACAGTAATTGCAAGAATACTATTGTCTAAGTATAAGAAAGAAGATGAAGTAGTAGAAACCGTAGAATTTTATCCTCCAGAAGGATTTAATTCAGCTGAAATTGAATTTTTGTATAAAGGGTCTTCTAGCAATTATGGAGTAGTTTCTCTACTTATATACTTAGCAAATCAAGGATATATAAAAATAGAGAAAGAATTGTCATCTAAATCTAATGGTTTTAAGATATTTAAATTAAAAGAGTATGATGGAGATAATGAAATTGAAGAATTATTTTTAGAAGGATTATTTAAGGATAAAATTTCGCCAAATCGAGAATATGTAATTGATCTAGATTTATATGATCGTTTTTATGAGACATTAAATAAAATAAAATCTAAGTTAAATAGTAAAGAGAATAAAGAAAAAATATTTGAAAAAGAAGCAATAGTCAGGGGAAAATGGTTAATTTTCATAATTATTGTAATTTTTCTATTAATAACAGTTATACCTATTCTAGATTATGATACTGGTGGAGGCATAGGTAAAGTAATAATTGGTGTAATGTCTTCTTTAATATTTACTGGAATAGGCATTTCAGGAATATTTTATATAATATTTGGGGAATACAAAAAATATAGCAAAATATTAGCTGGATTAATATATGGAGGATTTTTCATATACATGCGGAGGATTATTATTCAGTGATATGCCATATGTATTGCCGATAGTATCTGCGTTATTATATGATACAATATATTCAACTATGTATTTTGTAGGAATAATTTGCATAATTATTGTTCTAAAATTCTTTATGAAAATTATGCCTAAAAGAACACCTTATGGAAATGAAATGTTAGGAAAAATAAAAGGCTTCAAAAGATTTTTAGAAATTGCTGAAAAAGAACAATTAGAAGCATTAGTTAATGAAAATCCTAAATATTTTTATAATATTCTTCCATATACATATGCTTTGGGAGTATCTGATGTTTGGATGAGTCAATTTGAGACAATTGCATTACAAGCTCCAGATTGGTATGATTGTAGTGGACCATTTATGGTATACGATTTCAATGTGTTTATGGATAACACATTGAAAGAGGTTAAAACAGCAATGATTTCTATCCCTTTTAAAGGACCTGAAACTCATATAGGAGGAAGTTTCTTGGGAAGCTTTGGAGGTTTTTCCGATGGAGGCTCTTCTGGTGGAGGATTTTCCGGAGGAGGCTCTGGAGGAGGCGGAGGAGGTTCATGGTAATAGCGATGAAATTACCATGGTGTTTTTTAAATTACTTATGCTATAATACAATTGATTAGAATATTGAAAGGGGGGAAAATAATGCTATATATAATTATAGGAATTATAGTTTTGCTATTGATATATATTT
>CAZWIF010000119.1:0-1644 GCA_964634355.1 uncultured Clostridium sp. | reverse complement strand
TTTCAAAACCTCTAAATATATATCCTCTAAGTTTTTTTCTTCGATTAATCCATATTGGTTATCTTCAGTATTATTTGATAGTTCTTGTGTTGTTTCATTATTTCCACAACCTGTTAGCACAATCAACAAAGCAATTAAAATTGCTATAATTCCTATTTCTAAGATTTTCTTTTTCATCTTTTATTTCTCCTTTTTAGGTACGCCAAAAATCTTGCTATCTTTAACAATTATTTATAAGAGGTCGTCAACTATATGCACTCTTGCTTGCGTTTCAAAACTTTTTATTTGTTTATTATAGCAAAGAAGTTAAATTTGTATATTTTTTCATACCAATTAGTTATTTATAAATTTTCAAAGTTTCGCCAGTATTCAAATTTACATATACATCTCTAGTTTGCGATCCTAAATAATGTGTATCTCTGTTCCCAGTTCTTTCGTTATATTCAACCGTTGACATTCTAACCAATGTAGCGATGAAATTATCAGTTTCAATTTTACCCCAATCTGCCCCTAAATCTTCGATTAATTCATTATTATAATTATATAAATAGAAATGCGATGCCTGTCCCGAATATTCTCCATCGTTAAATGATTCTGATTTAGATTTAATAAAGCAATTATTTCCAAGTACACTAGTTCCATTTATTTCTGACTTAAATGGTTCAATAATTGTTTCAAAATTTTCATTCATAGCATAGAAATAACCAGTACCAGATAATACATAATATGTGTTGTCTGCATAATATATCTTTTTTAAACCATCACCAGACGTTATTTCTTTTTCTTTAGTGTCATCTGATTTATAAAATATATTATCATCATAATTATAATAATAATTATCATTAACATATTCAAAATCGAAATCATAATCTTTTCTTTCTAAATTATTAGTATATATATATCCACTGTTGTAAACGATTGTACCATCTGATAAAGTCTTATCTGAATGTTTTAAGTTACTAAATTCTCCGTGTATCACCTTGAATAATTGCTCCAGTTACATCATTTGTTAATTTACTTGAAGAAGCCCAAATGTGTCCACCTAAATATGTTTCATTACTTTCTAATTCTATTATTATATTTCCACTTAAATCAATTACTTCATATTTTGTGCTAGAACCATTTTCAAAATCAGATATTTCACTTTTTCTTAAAGTATAATTATAATCAGTTATATTATAATATGATACATTAGATGTACTTTCATATATGCCATTGCCCGTTTTATCTAATATTTTAGATGAAGAATCTTCTGCTCTTCTATAATAAATATATCCATCATTATTTATTTCAATAGTATCTTTATCTTCATTGATACTAATATTTAATGTTCCTTGATAATTTCCTTTTTTATCAATAACATATACATTATTATCTTTACCTTCTACTACTGCGTACTCACAAGAAACTGCATAAACTTTAGTTGCCACAGTTGTAACTTTATCGAAATTTTCAACAGATTTACCACTATCATCATTACTGTTTACATTATTTATTGTATTGTTATTACCACACCCTGTCAAAAAACATAACATAGCAATTAAAATTGCTATAATCCCTAAAATTAAAATTTTTTTCTTCACTTTTTTAATCCTCCTTAAATTTATTTTATAGAAAGCAAAAGAAACCTAGAACATAGTCATA
>CAZWIF010000118.1:0-1645 GCA_964634355.1 uncultured Clostridium sp. | reverse complement strand
AAAGTAAAATTTGTTAACAGTCTTTCTTTTTTAAGAAAAATGTAGTAAAATAAAATTATCCTAAAACTGAACAAATTGGGATGAGAAAATGCAGTTTTTCATCAGAAAATACTGCATTTTCTCTTTGTTTATGATATAATTTAATTGTTCAGTTTTGGGAGGGAAATAGTATGTTAAGTATAAAAAATAATGTTCAAAGTGAATTGATATTGTATACAATGGAAGATTTAGTTCCAGAAGATAGTTTGTTTAGAAAAATAGATAAATATATTGATTTTTCATTTATCTATGATGAAGTAAAAAATATGTACTGTGAAGATAATGGTCGCCCTAGTATTGACCCAGTTGTATTGTTTAAACTAGTATTTATTCAAACTTTAGATGGATTAAAATCAATGAGAAAAACTTGTGAAAAGATAAAAGTTGATGCTGAATACAGATGGTTTTTAGGTATACCGTTTGGAAAAGAAACGCCCCATTATTCAACTTTCAGCCAAAACTACATAAGAAGATTTCAAGGTACAGACATATTTGAAAAAATATTTGTAAATATCGTAGAACAAGCAATAAAGTACAACTTAGTAAAAGGAGAGACATTTTTCACAGATTCAACTCATAAAAAAGCAAATGCTAATAAAAATAAATTTCACGAAGAACTGCAACAAGTGGTACACGAAAGGAAATTATGGCTTGAAGAAGAAATAAATGAAGAAAGAAAAAAGCAAGGGAAAAAAGAATTTGAATTTAAAGAAAAGGTTGAAGAGAAGAAGGTTAAAATAAGCAGTACAGATAAAGAAAGTGGATATTATCATAGAGACAATAAAGAGAAAGGATTTATGTATTTAGACCATAGAACAGTAGATTCAAAAGCAAATATAATTGTAGACTGTTATGTAACAAAAGGTAATGTACATGATTCAGTACCTTTCATAGATAGAGCAGAGTATATAAAAAACAAATTTGGATTTAATATAAAGGAGTGGGCATTAGATTCTGGTTATGATACATTAGATATAAAAAAATATTTCGAAGATAATAATATATTTGGAGTAATTGGATATAGAAGTTATGGACAAGGAAGTACAACAATAAGAAAATATAAATTCAAATATAATAAGGAGAAAGACTACTACATTTGTCCTGAAACTGGTGTGATATTACCATATACTGGAAGAGTTGATAGAGATGGATATAAATATTATTCAGATAGAGAAAGTTGCAATGGATGTTTGGAAATAAGTGGTTGTTGTAAGTCACAAGGATATAGAATAATAAGAAGGCACATAAAAGAAGAATTAAATGAAAATGCGAGAGAACGTAGGCTATCTGAAAGGGGGAAACAATTATATAAATTAAGAAAAGAAAAAATAGAAAGAAGTTTTGCAGATAGTAAACAAAATCATGGATATAGATATGCTATGTATAAAGGGGTAGATAAAAATCAGAATTATACATGGCTGATTTGTGCTACACAAAATATGAAAAATATAGTTACTAAGCTAACAAAGAATAAAAAGAAACCAAGAAATACTCCTCCAGTATCTTCTTGTATATTAAAAAATATAATTCTAAATATAAATATTACATTTTTTAGAAATATATGTACAAACCCCAGAAAAATTTTCTGGGGTTTGTCAACAATCTG
>CAZWIF010000117.1:0-1685 GCA_964634355.1 uncultured Clostridium sp. | reverse complement strand
AATACAAGGCAGAGGGTATCGCGAAGAACCTCTCTCTCCAGGCCTTCTGCTCAATAGCTTCGTGCATCATACGCACAATGGTCGAGACCTGCAAGTTGTGGGGCAAGTCTGTGTACGAATATATGAGGGCATACTTCACTGCCGTAGCCGCGGGAAGGACTGACTATGACAACCTGATGCCATGGAGCATCGAGATGGGTTGTTAATAAAACTTAAATCAAACGTCAAATTTTAACATTAAATACTCTGTTTTGAGGCTCAGATGCTACAAAACAGCCATTTTACACCCAATTTGCAAATAAAAATACGCAATTGGACAGTTACCTTATGATGTTTAATCGAGGCAATTTTAATAATATATCGCAAGAGAAAAAATCTTTGATTTCGAATTTTATTTCTCTTTCACTTTTGCAAGTCGTTGGATATATTTGTCCTCTTATGACAATTCCCTATCTTGCTCATACTATCGGTATGGACAAATACGGCGAGATTGCATTTGCGTCAGCGGTAATGGTCTATTTACAAACTATTGTAGATTATGGATTTGTTTTTTCAGCTGTTCGAGATATCGCAAGATGTAAAGGTTGTGTCGAAGATGTTTCCAGAATATATTCAACAGTAATGTGGTCTCGTTGGTTACTCGTGTTGTTATCGTTCTTGCTGATGGTAATTTTAATATGCATTGTTCCTAAACTAATGGAAATGCGATGGGTTCTACTTACAAGTTTTTTGATGATAATAGGTTATGCGATGTTTCCTGATTGGATGTTTCAAGCTCTTGAAAAAATGAAATATATAACCATATTCAATATTGGAATAAAAATATTATTTACATCAATGGTATTTTTGTTTATAAAACGGCCAGATGATTTTCTCCTTCAACCTCTATTTATGGCTATGGGTTATATAATATCAGGAATAGGAGCAATGTTGCTTATTAGCCGGTGGAAAATAAAATTAAAGCGCCCTCCTGTCGGAGAAATTGTATACTCACTCAAATCTAATATTGATTTATTTGTAAACCAGATAATTCCAAATTTATACAATAGTGCTTCTATACTGTTATTAGGGTTTATACATGGTGATTCCTCAAATGCAATATATGATGTAGCTAACAAATTTAACACTGTTGGATCTAGTTTCTTCACTATATTATCAAGAACGTTCTATCCTTTTTTATCTAGGAGGTCTGATAAACATAGTTTTTTTGGAAAAATAAATATTTTAAGTTCCTCCTTTATAGCAGTATTATTGTTTGTCTTCGCTAAACCTATAATTAACACTTTTTTTCCTCCGGAATTTAATGGATCCATAATTACATTACAAATAATCTCATTTTCATTAATTGGTTTGTCATTAAACAACGTGTTTGGCACTAATTATTTAATTTTAAATGGTTATGAAAAAACTATGCGAAAAATAACATTATATTCATCACTTGCAGGTTTAATAGTCGCAATTCCATCAGTATACTATTTTTCTTATATAGGAGTGGCAATTACTATTCTTTTTTCAAGACTTTCTATGGGATTGGCAAGTATGATTATTGCGCTAAAGCTTCGACATAAATATTCTTTCTCATAAAAGACAATCAAACTATTAAATACATTATGAATTTCAATGGATATTTTTTATGGGGACTTCTATAAATTAAGTGCTTGTAAATTAGAAAAATAATTTGTATC
>CAZWIF010000116.1:0-1733 GCA_964634355.1 uncultured Clostridium sp. | reverse complement strand
TTACTACCCAACTATAACCCCTAAAAGGTGTACTTCAGTTAATGCTTACTGTGAATACAACAGTCAAAGACCACCCAAATCATGAGATAACTCTGTGAAAACACCCACTTGCCCCCCCCAAAAAAAGGCCGGAACAGATAACTATCATATAGCTATCTGTTCCGGCTCTTTCTGTTGGCACTATGCCCTAAATAGGCAAGGCGAAGTTTGTTTTTCTTCTTTCTGTTACCATATTTCTACATTTGAACATCGTCGAGATTCTTTGAAGAATGCTTGAAGAAGATAATTCAACCATGTAATTACCAGAATCCAGACACACTTTTTTTAAGTTACAAGTAGCGCATTGGCGATAATGGTAGTTTGGTTTATGATAAATTTCAAGAATCATGCAGCTTAATTTTGCCAACAGACTTATTTATGTTTAATTACAATATTTTTATTAAATACAATATTACCGTTTTGAATTATATTTATAATGTAATTACCGTTAGGTATTGAATTTACATCTAATGATATTGTCTTTTGTGTGATGTCTATCTGCTTTGTCAATAGCTTTTGACTTTGAATAGAATATAAATTTATATATGCTTTTGTTTCATTTGAGTTTTTAGAGACCGCTGTTATTGGAGAATTTATATATTCAACAGCATTATTTACAAGTATTACTTCTGTGTCCACAATACCATTTAATAAATCAAAATTGAAACTTTCAAACCCATGAATATATTTTTTTATTGTAAGAATTTCTTTGCCTGTTAAGTCTTTGATTATTCCTTTGAGATAAAAACCTGGAGTTCGTCCTTGACTGCAATGTACATGTAGTTCATAGTTGTTATCTCCATAGTCATCAAATATATAAGTATTATGTATGTATCCCTCTTCTATTGACCAATCTACTGTATATTGTATGTCTGGCCACTCGTCAATATAATCAGACAAATATATATGTCTGTCATTACCTATTTTAAAAGAAATGAAAATTTTATATGGCGATTTTGTTGGATATGTTGCTTCCATTATTTCTATATACGGCAAAGTTTTTATTGCAGCTTGCACAGCAGAATAAGCATTCACGCTTCCAAATCCTGTTTCATAGCTATATTTTCCATAAGGCAGTTCGTATTTATCCACAGATTTTCCATATGGTTTGTAATAATAGCGTGTATAAATATCATTGTATATGGCTGTAGAATCTATAATTATTCTTACTTCATTGCTTTCTAAAAATGGATTTGTAGCCCATACCAATGCTGCAATACTCGATACTATGGGAGCAGAAAAAGAAGTCCCATTGCAATATGAATAACTACCATTAGATCTTGAATTTGTTGTGTATATATTTTCTCCTGGAGCGACAACATCAAGAGAACCATATGAAGAAAATGATGCCAATTCCCCTTTTTCATTTGAAGCTCCAATAGCCATTACATCAGGATGGCTTGCTGGATATGAGACATATCCACACGCCTCATTTCCCGCTGCACATACAATCAAGACGTTATGTTCTACAGCATATTCAATAGCACTATTGACGTAATCAAATTCGGGAAAACCACAACTCATCTGAATTATTTTAGCACCCATATCTGTTGCATAAATAATAGCGTCATCTATTAACTCTGGTAGTACCATTGTCATTCCCACACCTATTGGTAATATCTTAATATTATTATTGTTTCCAATATTCATGGGAATGTGTATTAAAAGAAAAAAACAGCTAATCAAATGTAGAT
>CAZWIF010000115.1:0-1742 GCA_964634355.1 uncultured Clostridium sp. | reverse complement strand
CTATGGAAGTAAAAGGCAGAACTTATGCAAAGCCTGATGAATTTATGAGCAATGGTCAATCTTATTTATACTTTGAATATTTTGGCACAGGAAGTCATGCGGAAATGGAACACGTAGGAAGTACTAAGCATTTTATTGAAAGCGGTTTTACAGAATGGTTAATACCTGTAAGCAAAGTAGATAGAAACTTAAATTATCCCATAATAACAATAAAAGGTAGTCAGTTCTATCTAGCACACGGAGCAAAACGGAAATCACTTTTTACGGAGATGCAGAGTTTGAGAGTAGACAAGAAAATACAGAAATAGCAAAAAAGAAATTTGAAGAGATGTTGAGGAGGGCTTGCAAATGAGAGATTATACAATAAAAGAGTTTAGCGACTTGGTTTACGAAAAATTAGAAAAATTATATGACAATAAACCTATATTAAGTAATCCAAACACAGAAAGCAAATTTCCAATATTAGAATTATATACTCCATTAAAGTCTATAAACAAAACAGATGAAGCATTTCCAATATTATCTACATTTCAAATGTCAATAACCTGTTGGAATGAAGACCCAAGAGAAGCAATGCAAATGACAAACGAAGTTGATACAAAACTTCGAGAGTTAAATATGATAAGGACGAATACAAGTCCTTGTATATATGACCAGATTTTACAAAAATATGGAATTACAATAACATATGAAGTTCGTTACAATGCCTTAACGAACTCATTTGATTTTATAAAATAGAAAGGAATGATTAAAAATGGCAGATATAACAGATACAAATACAACATTAGATGAAATGCCCGATATAAGTAAATGGGCGAAAGTTTATTATTCAGAAAGCTTAACAGGAACAAGAACACAAGTAGCATTCGTGGAGGAAATCCCACAATTAGAAGAAGCACCAGACCAAGTAACAGGTTCGGCTTTAGATTTAGATTATGAATTTGCACAACCAGGTATAAAGAAAGCGTCAACAATAGAATTACCAATTTATTATACACATACACAACATAAGACATTAAGAAACTTAATGAATAAAAATTTATATTGGTTTTTCCAAAACCCAGCACATACTGCACCAAGTGGAACTGAGCCAATTGTAAGATATTTACAAGGACAAATGCACATTACAATGGATACAGTAAGTGTAGGAGAATATTTAAAAGATAAAATGACAATATATAAATCAACAGACTTAGAAGAAAACGAAGGCTTTCCCACAGCCTAGTTCTTATGTAAGTGTCGCATCAGAACTAGAAGAAATAGACACAGATAATATAGAAAATAATGAGGAGACTGATATATAGTCTCCTCTAAAAAAGGAGAAAAATATGGAATTAGTAACAAAAAATAAAACAATCAAATTAGTATTTACTACTAGAAAAATAGTAAATGTAACTAATATTTTAAAAGGAAAGAATTTTGAAGAATTATATTTTAAAGCAATGAATGAAAACAATTTAGATGCATTATCTAAAATTATATATGTATTTAGTGAAGACGAGGCAGGACTAAAATCATTTAAAACAAGTGATGAAGTATATGACTTTATAGACGATTATAAAGAAGAAACAGGGAAATCGTATAAAGATATCTTTGAAGAATTAGCAGGAACAATAAATGATGAGGGTTTTTTCTTAAGGAAAATGAGCAAGAAGGAACTAAAAGACAGAATATCAAATCCTTTATTAGGAATGAATATGGAAGATATGCTCAAATCATCAGCAGAAAAAGCAGTAAGCAAA
>CAZWIF010000114.1:0-1758 GCA_964634355.1 uncultured Clostridium sp. | reverse complement strand
CATATTTTTATCAAATGTTTTATAAAAATATATAATAATTTTATTTAATAAATTTATGTGCAATGTATTTTGTGAGTACAACTTCCTAATAAATATCCTCGGCTTAGCCGGAAGTATATATACAGCAAAAAAAAGATGAACTTAAAAAAGTTCACCTTTTTAACATAATTAAATTATTTTAATTCAACTGTTGCTCCAGCTTCTACAAATTTAGCTTTCATAGCTTCTGCTTCTTCTTTAGCTACAGCTTCTTTAATTGTTTTTGGAGCTCCATCAACTAATTCTTTAGCTTCTTTTAATCCTAAACCTGTAATATCTCTAACAACTTTAATTACAGAGATTTTGTTTGCTCCTGCTTCTGTTAATACAACATCAAATTCTGATTTTTCAGCTGCTCCTTCAACTGCTCCTCCAGCTGCTGGTGCTGCTACTGCTGCAGCAGTTACTCCATATTTTTCTTCAATTCCTTTTACTAATTCTGATAATTCAACTACTGTTAAGCTATCAATTTCTTCTAACATTTTATCTGTTTTTTCACTCATTTTTTTAATCCTCCTATTTATTTTTTATTTATTTCGATAGATTTTACTATCATTTAAGTGAATTAGTACATTATTGTACTATTTAAATTTACTTTTTTAGTGTTAGTATCACTTTAAAATTACTCAGCTTCTGATTCTTTTTTTACTCTAACTGCATCAAGTGTAGCAGCAAGTTTTGAAACATTTGCAAGTAAGCATCCAGCAAGTTTTGCAATAAGTTCTTCTCTTGATGGTAATTGAGCAAGAGTTGTTAATTCTTCTACTGTTGAAACTTTTCCTTCTAATACTCCACCTTTGATTGTATAATAATCGCTTTCTTTAGAAAACTTATATATTGCTTTTAAAGCTGGTAAGTATTCTTCTTGAGCTATAATAACTGCTGTTGGTCCTTCTAAAGCTTCATCTAATGTTTCAATTCCACATTCTTTTAAAGCTCTTTTTGTAATATTATTTTTTATTACAGAATATTCTGCACCAATTGTTCTAACACTTTTTCTTAGAACTGTATCATCAGCTACATTAATACCTCTATAGTCAACTAAAAGTACTAAACTAGCATTTTTCATTTTTTCTGCTAATTTTTTTACTTCTTCTTCTTTTTGTTTAATGATTATTTCACTAGCCAATTTAATTTCACCTCCAATTTTTATTTATATATTAATATTTTTTTCTTTAACAATATAGTTTTTATATATTGAACAAATCTGAAAAATAAAAGATTTTTCAGTAAATTTGTTCGTGTGCCAAAATTATGAAATAATTTTGTGTGCAAGTTTTTGCGAAGCTTTTATATAATAGGAAAGTATGATTTTTCTATTATATAAATAATAAAAACTCTTTATTACCTAAAACACACAAGGTAACAAAGAGTTTTATATCCGCTCTTAAATTCACCTCGGTAGGATTTACTTTTGTACCTACTGTCTTAGGTATTTATTTTTTTATTTAAAATTTTAATTATTTTTGGTTTATATATAAGCTTGGTCCCATTGTTGTTGTTAAAGCAACACTCTTAATGTATTGTCCTTTAGCAGCAGATGGTTTTGCTTTTATAATAGCATCAATAACTGTTTGATAGTTTTCAGCTAATTTTTCAGCTCCAAAAGAAACTTTTCCAATTCCTAAATGTATAATATTTGTTTTATCTAATCTATATTCAACTTTACCAGATTTAATTTCACTAATAGCTTTTGTAACATCCATTGTTACTGTTCCT
>CAZWIF010000113.1:0-1786 GCA_964634355.1 uncultured Clostridium sp. | reverse complement strand
GATTTAGTATTGGAGGTGAAAAGGCATGGTCACTTTATCAACAGATTTATTATGCAAGAGAAATACAGAAAACAGAAATGATGTTGATGATGAGAAGAATAAAATTGAAAAGTTCTTTTCCAGCTACAATGTAAAAATTGAATGTAAAGATGTTTATTTTGGAGTTAATTCTATTACATATGTTATTGATTTAATGTGTAAGACCAGTGTAAAAACTATAAATAGCTTTAAAGATGATTTAAAGATGCATTTTGGTGCCGTAGATATAGAGTTTGAGAATGTAATTAATGGAACTAGTTTTTATGGAATTCATCTAATATATGAAAAGGATGAAAAACTATTACTAGGGGATTTGATTGATAGAGAAGAGTTTAAGAATAATGAAGGAAAAGTTCCTTTAATTTTGGGTACAGATTTTAGCAACAATATTGTAATTAGGGATTTGGCTAGTTTACCACATTTACTTATCTCAGGGACTACTGGGACAGGCAAGAGTACATATTTAAATTCCTTTATTATAGATATTTTATATAAATATAGTCCTGATGAAATAAAATTGGTTTTGATAGATACTAGAAAGACAAATTTTTCTATGTTCAATGGCATACCAAATTTACTAATTCCTGTTGTTACAAATGCTGAATATAGTAAAACAGTACTGATGTATTGACTGGTAATATTAAGGCGAATATACTTACTAGAATTGCTTTTCGTGTTCCATCTAGTTTTGATTCAAAAACAATTTTAGATTATTCAGGGGCAGAAAAATTGTTAATTCATGGAGATGCTATCATGAAAGAAGGCGGAAATAGAAACAACATAAGAATTCAGACTCCATTTATTAGCGATGGAGAGATTAAGAAAGTTGTTGAAAGTTTAAGTAAGTTATGAAAAATTGGGTGTCTATTTTTCATGAATAATATAGACATATTTCGAAAAATGTGATAAAAACATGTTAAAATCTTTCGAAAAATGTGATAAACTAATATTAGAGGTAAATAGTTTAGGAAAATATCAATATTTTTAGGCAATGAAAATAAAAAGTTTCAAATATCAAAAATAACAGAAGGAGTAAGACCTTATTTTTTAACATTCTTTTTAAAGAGATATTTAAAAGAAAAAGAATAAAAATAGTGTTGACAAAATAACGTAAATGAATTACTCTGTATTAAAGAAAGCAAAAAGATAAATGTAATTAAATTAAAAGAGGTGATATAAAAGATGAAGTTTACTATTGATAATTATACAGATTTTGAGTTAGATATTGATAGAACTCATAAGGATGAAGCAAATGAGGATGATAGATGGTGCAAGGTTTCTTTGAGAGTGAAGAATAAGGTTTTGGATTATAAAATAGAAGAAAAAGAGATTTTTTTGGAGTATGAAATTGAAAATTTAGCTGAAAAATTAGGAGAATTACTAGACGGAAAGTTAGAGGAGGATGAACAAGTAGAGTTTTTTCAACCTGATTTGGAATTTTTGTTATATCCTTCTGAGGATGTGGAGGAGTCAATTGTTGATATTAGATTGAATATTATACAGGATGGAGTATTATCTGCGGATTACTACAATCTTTGTATATTAAAAGAGGATATAGAAAAAATTTATCAATATTTGAGAAGTGTTATAGGTGAGAATTAAGAAAATGAGAAAATGGGGAGTTCCATTTTCTCATTTTTTATATAATAGGAAAGCAAGACTTTCCTATTATATAAACAGCTTCGCACCAATGATGCACACGAATTTCTTTTCAAGAAATTCGGCGCCAGAACAAATTTACGGAAAG
>CAZWIF010000112.1:0-1789 GCA_964634355.1 uncultured Clostridium sp. | reverse complement strand
AGAGGTTACAAATGGCAAATTGAATCTTGGTAGCAATGATGAAAAAAACATCTATATAACATATAGAGAATTTTGGGGAATATATACTATGTCAATTCCTGTTTCAGCTACTCCAACAGAGCAGAATAATACAACAGTTTCTGATATTAGTCATGATAATAATGATAGTAATCAACAAACTAGTGCCGAAAATGAAACAAGTACATCAAATAATAATAGTGATAATAATCAAGCTAATACAAAAACAGAAACAAGCTCATCAAATAATAATCAGCAAAATAACACAGAAGTTGAAACAACACAGGAAAAAACATTTAATGTTGGAAACTATATCTTACATTATGGAACTTATAAAGGAACTTGCAGTAAGTTAATAGATACTAGGATATTTACAGCAACCATTACTATGAATTTAAAAGAAGATGGAACATATACATATGTTTCAACAAATCAAGAAGTAAGTAAAAATCGTTCTGGAACTTATCGAATTGAGAATAATACATTTATTCTTGATAGTGATGAACCTTTGGAGTATATTGTTTTGAATGATGATTTATTTATTGAAGGACAAGGAAGTGGATATTCATTTTTATATCAAGGAAATTAAATTTAATATTACTAAAAGCTTAAAATAGAAGATTAATTATTTGAGTATTTCTAGTTTATAAGGGGGTTATTATGGAAAAAGATAATGTAGTAAAAGAAAAAAAGTCATCAAATAGATATGGATTAAAAATAGCAATAATAATATTTATAATTATTATAGTTATTGCAGGAGCCGGAGTTGGAGGTTATTTTGCATATAAATATTATAGTGAAAACAAGTCAACAGGTGCAGAATGGGGAGATATTTATTATAATTATATTAAAGAAAGTGATGAAAGTAATTTTCTAAATCAAGAAGAAGATGTAAAAATAGGTTTTATTCAATCAGATACAAACGAAAAGCCACTCATGTTTGCTGCTCAAACAAAAAATAACGAAGATAACCAAAGTTTTGAAAATGTATTATTGTATAAAATTAATGATAACAATGAAGTGGTTTTGATTGAAAATATAGGCTCAATATTTGCTGATGTAGAATTCTTATATGATGTGCCTAATGAAAAATATAATTATTTTATTCATACAGATAATAATGTAGCAGATAGATATATATCTATAGATACAGTAATTCGTGATAGTGAAAAAGAAGAAGAAATAAGCAATAAGATACAAGAAGAAAAAGGTGGCGAAGCTCTTACAATTGATGATAATATTAGAGTAACAGAAGAATTATTAGAATACGAAAAAAATGATACAACAAGATCAGAATATACAATATCAAAAGAGGAAGAAAAAGTGGAACAAGATACTTTATCAGGAGATGTTATTTCTTACGACAAAAAAGATGAATACATTATAGATACAGGAGTTGAAGAAAAAACATTTGATTATTCGGAAGATATGGACATAGCTGATTTAAGAAATAATATTGAAATAGCAGTCGTAGAATATAAGACAACTGAAGAACTAACAGCAGATGAGATAAAAACAATAGTAGAAGAAAAAGTTCAAGCTACAGAAACTGTAAAACAACAAATAGAAGAAGCAAAGGCAGAAATTAAAGAAGAAGAAGAGAGAAAAGCAGCAGAAGAAGAATTACAAAAGGGATTACAAGTTGGAAGTTATAGGTTAAAATACGGAACATATAAAACAGATGCTTCACAAATGGGAAATTATTATGGGACACTTGAATTGAAGCCAAATGGAGTATTTCATATAAATTCTAATTGTGATGTTAACTATG
>CAZWIF010000111.1:0-1790 GCA_964634355.1 uncultured Clostridium sp. | reverse complement strand
TATCCCCTGATTTTACCGTGTAGTATTCTACACTGTTGGTTGTATTTGCACTAGGTATTTTAATTACTTTTCCAACTTGTATAATATTAGGATTAGAAATGCCATTATATTCAGCTAGGCTTTGATATGTAGTTCCATACTTACTCGCTATACCTGATAAAGTATCTCCACTCTTTACTGTGTAGGTAATATTTGAACTAGTAATTTTCATTAATTCATTGACCTTTGATTGTACTTCATTATAGTTATAACCAGCATTGGTTAAAAGATTCTTTCTATCTTCGCCATTGCCCCATTTTCCATTAATTACTTCTTGTGCTACTTCTGTTACTGATTTTAATGATTTAATTGTTTCTTTCCTATCATTAATTAAATCTGTATACATAATATCCAAATCAGTTGTATTTTTATTAATGCCTGGTACATTGCCTTGATTTGAATATTGCCAAATATCGCATTCTAGTACTGGTTTATTTACTTCATAGTGTGCTAACCAAATCTTATATCCTTTTGATTTTAGAAGATTATAGTCTAAATAATTAGTAAACCAATTTTTATTAGCGTATACTCCAACTTGATATTCTAGTTTTTTAAAATAATCACAATATTGAATGGCAAAATTAGTTAATACATTTTTCCCTAAATAGGTAGTTTCATCAATTTCCATATCGTAAAATATTGCAAATGGATTAGTGTTTTGAAGCAATCTCTTAGTATGTTCTATTTCACTTTCTACGGATTCATTACCCGTGATGCTTTTAGCATAAGAAACTAAATAAAAACCATATGGAATATCATTTTCTTGGCAGCCTTTAATATTATTTTGTAATTCAATGTCATCTTGGCTTGTTATATTATCTCCTATGCCTAATCTTATGATAGCGTATTGATAACCAGATTCTTTTACTTTTTCCCAATCAATGGTTCCTTGGTAACTTGATACATCTATACCTTTCATATTAATCACCTCCATTAATTATTTTATTCAAGTTATTTATTATGTCATAGGCTCCACCTGTACCTAGTCCTATGGTCGTTATAACTAAGTTAATATCTTTGGTTAAAACATAATAGATAATACCCGCTATTACACCTATGATTAGATTTTGGATAGGTATTAGTTTATTGTTAAACCATGATACTTTCTTGGCTATAAGTCCACAAATAAATGTAACAAATATTGTTACAATGCTTATAATTGTTGAAATTTCCATAATTTACCTTCTTTCTATTTTAGACCTAGCTTTATTGCTAGATAGCCTATAATTATCCCTACAATACCCGATATAACGCAATTAATAGCGTTATCCCATTTTTTTGCTGGTTTATTCTCTATTGCAAGTACTCTGTTATCTATCTTATTTATATCCTCTCGCATTGCTTTAGTTTCTAGTGCTAGTTCTTTTACTGATATTGTAAGTTCGTGTATGTCATCAACTTTTTCTTCTAAATTGTCTATTCTTTTAGTATTAGATTTACCTCTTTGTTCTATTTCAACAAGTCTTTCTAAATGATTATTATCCATTCTATACCTCCCATTATATTCTAAGTTAGTTAGCTTTTTTTGAATTTATTTTAGTCTATAAAAAATGAAGATACTCTCATTAAGATAGTAATACTATTGCTTGTACTAATGGCAACTATACGTGATTGAGATTTTGATACTTCGGTATTATATATTTTTATATTTTGCTCAGAGATATCTAATTGTTGTTTCTTGATTAAATTCAATCTAAATACTATTGCATCTTTTATATATTTTGATTAGCTAAGGCAGATTAATTAATAAT
>CAZWIF010000110.1:0-1866 GCA_964634355.1 uncultured Clostridium sp. | reverse complement strand
AGGAACTTCAACATATGATGGATTATCAATTGCATGGGCAGTGGCAGAATATATTTCTGACAATGAAAAATGTGGTGCAAAAACACTTTTTGCAACACATTATCATGAACTAACTAAATTAGAAGATAAATTAGAGGGTGTTAAAAATTATTCAATTGCTGTAAAGGAAAAAGGAGAAGATGTTATTTTCTTAAGAAAAATAGTACCAGGAGGAACAGATGAAAGTTATGGTGTTCATGTAGCAAAACTAGCTGGTGTACCACAGACAGTTACGAAGAGAGCAAATGAAATTTTAAGATCACTAGAAAGAAAAAGTGTATTGGGCGAGAAACAGCAAGAGAAAGAAAATAAACAAGCTACAGCAGGACAATTGGATTTATACAATTATAAATTAGCAGAGATTGCTCACGAAATTGATAAAATTGATATTAATGAACTTACTCCAATTGATGCACTTAACCAAATTGTGAAGATTAAAGAAAAAATGAGCTAGTTGCTAATGGGGACGGGCTTTGAAGTAATTTTAAATAGAAAGAAAGAGTGTCACTATTGTGACAAAATGGCACAAAAAAGAACGTCCCCATTGTGCCAAAAGGAGGAAATAGCATGAAAGCACTAGAGAAATTAAATGAAGAACAAAGAAAAAATGCGATTGCATGTAAATGTAATAATGAAGTAAAATCACTAAATGCAGAAGTAAGTGAAAATGATGTAATAGAACCAATTGATACTGCAGTTAGAGATGGTAGAAGAGTCTATCAAAGAGGAATTTTATACATTATGGGAAAAGCTTTTAATGAAATATATCCTAAAGCATTACTTACAGTTAATTTTCAATTATCTAATTCTATTTATTGTACATTAGATAATATGAAAATCACAGATGAAGTGATTGAAAATATCCGTATAAAAATGCAGGAAATTGTGGCAAAAGATATTCCTATTAATAAAGTTGAAATGACAAAGGAAGAAGCAGAGAAGTTTTATGAGAGAGAAAAAACTTTAAGGGGAAGATTACAATTAGAAAACAAATATAAAGAGGAAGTTTCTTTATACTTTTGTGGGGAGTATTATAACTATTTTTATGGGGTTATGCCAATTAGTACAGGATATATTAAATATTATGATATTGTAAAATACCATGAAGGTTTTTTGCTAAGATATCCAGATAAGAAAACCCCTGATAAAATTGAAAAATATAAAGAAACTAAGAAACTTTTGAGAACTTTGGAAGATTATGAAGATATTCATAAAGTATTGGATATTAATACATTATATAAACTAAATCGAAGAATTGCACAAGGAAAAGAGAGAGAAGTTATTTTACTTGCTGAAGCATTACATGAGAAAAAGATTTCAAATATTGCAGACAATATTGTGAAACGTAAAGGTGTGAAAATGGTGCTAATTGCGGGACCATCTTCATCAGGAAAAACAACTTTTGCCAAAAGACTTGGCATTCAATTACAGTTAAATGGAATTAAACCAATTACCATTTCAGTGGACAATTATTTTATAGAAAGAGAGCATACACCAAAAGATAAGAATGGTAAATATGATTTCGAATGCATTGAGGCAATTGATTTAGAGTTATTTAATGACCATTTAACAAAGTTACTAAAAGGAGAAGAAATTCTTGTTCCAACTTTTAATTTTAAAACAGGACATAAAGAATATAATGGTGAAACGATGAAAATTAAGGATAATGAAGTACTTGTTATTGAAGGAATTCATTGCTTAAATGACCAGTTGACTGCTTCTATTCCAAGAGAACAAAAATATAAAATATATATTAGCGCTCTTACTGTTTTGAATATTGATTATTATAATAGAATTTCAACAACAGATACTAGATTAATTAGAAGA
>CAZWIF010000109.1:0-2005 GCA_964634355.1 uncultured Clostridium sp. | reverse complement strand
ATCTTAGCTTTCTCAAAAGACCCAGCTGGTGCTAATAATTCTGGCTTTTTCATATTTAATATCATTCCTTTCTTAAGGCACAAATAGTGTATATTTTTTAATTTGTTTTTCTGTAATATTATTTATCCAGCATTTCCTCTACCTTATTTATTACGTTATTTCCTTTGTTTCTAATACGGATAATAGTAGCTCTAACTTTAGCTAATGTCCTTGACCTTTCAGCCCTATTTTTTAAAGCATTACATTCATATTGTTCTCTGCCAATACGTGAAATACCTTTTCCTTCTACCTTGATAAATTTATCAATTATAGATTCTTGGTTTATCAATATTTTCATCCATTCACTTATTGGATAATCTTGTGTACATGCTTCTGCTCGTCCTTCATGTTCTAGTGCATCATGCTCTAACTTATTGTAAAAAGTCTCATCACTAAGTAACATCCAAACTGGGAATTCTCCTTCTCTCATGTGAGTAGCATTATATGTCAAATCTACATTATACCATTTTCCCTGTATTTTTACTTGATTCCAAGCATGACCTAAACCACCAATTGTTTTACTCTCTATTCCAAAGTAGTGCAAAGTATCCTTAAGAGCTCTTGCATATCCACTACATACTGCTCTTCCATATAATACCGCTCCAGCTGTACTTCTTGTGAATTTGCCATCAACTTCATTTCCTTTTACAGTTCCACTTGTATCATATTTAATAGTTTTTGCCAGTATTTGATGTATAGCCATGAATGTTTCTATTTCACCTGAACCTTCTGGTATAACTCTTCTTATTTCCTCAAAAGCTTTAAGTGTATCCTCTACTTCTCCTAGATTTTTATATCCGTATACTTTAATATCAATATTAGCATTTTTCAATTCGTCTAAGGTTTCTTGATTTAATCCTCTAATACTCATTAAGTTTAACTGAATATTTAAGTGCATTTCTTTGAAATTCATAATATGTTGAGGGTGAAATTCATCCCAATATGTAAACTCAAAAGTTGCTCCTTCTAATGAATCTTTTCTATTTAAAACTAAGCGATTAATTTCTTCCATTGTATAATCATCATTAGTCGATATTTTAACGCATCCTGTAAATTTGACTTTTTTATTGAGATTTAATAATCTTACAATATCTGTTAAATTTTTGTAAGTATCTATAATATTTGTTACACTGTCTAAATTAAAATTATCTATTTGTTCTAAATCTTTGATAGTAAAATAATCTTTTCCTATTTGTTTTTTCATATAATCACAAATTACAGATCCCCATTGAAAACTTATATCCCCATCTGGTCTATTACTTTCATATACAATTACTTCATCTTCTGCTTTATCTTCTTTATGTTCATCCATTTATAATACCTCTTATAAAATTTATAACTTTTGTATACCATTTTTCTTTCCTTATCTCAGCAAGCGATGTATTCTTAGTCTCTACTACGGTAGCCCTCTTTTTCATTTTTTTATATACATAATATTTTTCATTCTCTTCCTTCAAAATTTTTTCCTTTTTTTGAAAAAAATCTTTTCTTTCTTCTTCATTGCAAATATAGTCCGTATATACCATTGCTAATATATCTCGTGTATCCTCTAATAAAACTTGCTCATTTATATCCTTTGAGAAGTCAATTCTTGGAATATATTCTTTATCTTCGTTTTCTTCTAATAATTTCATAAATCTTTCTGGAATTCTATCCTGAATTTCTTGTTCTGAATTCATTATTATTTCATGAACCTCTCTTAATGCTTTTCTTGTTGTTATTACACTATCATCCATTTTGTCTCCTTTGTAAAAAAATTTTTCCTTCTTCATTTTTTTAATAATATTGTATCATATATCTAAAAAAAATAATATATATTTTTTATTTATTTTTATATTTTAGAGAACGAAGCGTGAAAAATATAAAAAGTAACAAATAATATTGCATTATTTGTCACTTTTTATAAATATAAGCAAACCTATAAGCCGGGTTCTGTCTAGAATAGTCATTTATCTAGGACTTATAT
>CAZWIF010000108.1:0-2006 GCA_964634355.1 uncultured Clostridium sp. | reverse complement strand
AAAATTTTCCTAAAGAAAACAGAAGAAATGTTTAAAAAGAAGGGAATAAATACAATATATGGCAAAAACATATATTCCAATACATTAGGCTATGGAGCATCTCCTTTAGAAAAAGCAGAGGATTTAAACTGGGCTTTTCAAAATAAAAATGTACAAGCAATCTTTTGTGCAAAAGGAGGAGAAAATTCTAACACATTGTTTGAATATATAGATTATGATTTAATTAGGCAAAATCCGAAAATCTTTTGCGGATTTAGTGATTCTACGTTTCTTCTTAATATGATACAAGAAAGAACAAATTTAGTTACATTTCATTCATCAACTTTTAAGGCAATATCAGATTGGGATAGTCCTTTTGTTTTTTATGATATTATTGAAAAATTAATGGAAGGAAATATGGATTTAAATAGGAATACAGAAGATTTTGAAACAATAAAAGAAGGAACATGTGAAGGAAAACTTATTGGAGGAAATCTAAATTGTCTTAGGGAAATGGTATGTGGAGAGTATAAGCTAGAGTATCAAGGAAAAATACTATTTATAGAGGATTTAGGAGAAGAATCAAGTCCAAAGTTCATAAGCAATTTTCTTTACTATATGAAGCAAAATAAAGTTTTTGAGAAAATAAAGGGATTATGGATAGGAAACTACACACATGAAAGTGGAATAAAACTTGAAAATATTGTAAATGATGTAATACAAAATAACAATTATAACTTTCCAATTATTAAATCAAATACTTTTGGACATATAAGTGAAAAACAAGTGATTCCTATAGGAGCAAAAGCGAGAATAGATGCGAAAAGCCAAGAAAAGATTGTTTTATTGGAAGAATGTGTTAAATAATTTCAACAAAAAAGAGTTGAAGTTCTTGTTTTAATATAGTAAAATAAATAAAGAAAAAGGGGAAATTAAAAAGATAGGATGAATAACAGATGAATCAAATAATGGGACAAATTGAGGAAGAAGAATATATAGAAAAACAAAGGAAAAGTTTAAATAACAATCGGAAAAAGCAAGTTTAAAACAAGTGCTTTCGAGAAAGTATTAATTATATTAGCTATTTTAATTATAATTGGAGGAAGTACATTAGGAATATTACTTTATGGACCATATAATGGATTTAGAGACTGGCTAATTACTACGGCAATGACCACTATGACTCATCAGTGGATAGCCTATATATTTTATGATGAAAACACTATAAATAGCGTAATGGCAAATAACAAAGTAGAAGAAATACAAGAAGACACAGACACAAATGCAATAGTAGTTGGAGTAAGTGAAACTCCAACATATGAAAATGAATACGAAAGAGCAGTATTAGAAAAAGAAAACAAAGATGATACATACAAAATATTAGAAATATCTGGGAAGGGATATTCTGGCTATCTAGCAGTAATTTATGACCCTTCCAAAATACAGACTCTTGTAACAGCCAAAATAGGTCAAAGTGGTCAGTATTTAACCACTATGGCAAAAGATAACAATGCAGTAGTAGCTATCAATGGCGGTGGATTTGATGATCCAGACTATAGTAGCAATGCTGCTAATCCGTTAGGAGTTACCTATTCTGGGGGTAAATTAATTACATCTTATTATTATGTTGGAACAGGAGGAATCATAGGATTTGACAAAAATGATAAACTTATTTTATCCTCTAAATGTACCGAAAGTTCAGCTAAATCCCTTAATATTAGAGACTGTGTAACATGTGGACCATTTCTAATTGTAAATGGAAAAAAATCAAGTGTAGTTGGAAATGGGGGATGGGGAACAGCACCACGTACGGCTATAGGACAAAGACAAGATGGAATTGTATTATTTCTAGTAATAGATGGCAGAACTCTAACTAGACCAGGTGCAGATATGGATGACCTTATAGAAATCATGGAAAACTATGGAGCATACAATGCTGCTAACCTAGATGGGGGAACTTCTACGGGAATGACTGTTAACTATGAATTAATAAATGACCCAATTGATAGCACAGGTGCACATAAAAC
>CAZWIF010000107.1:0-2142 GCA_964634355.1 uncultured Clostridium sp. | reverse complement strand
AATGCACAGGATTAACGAAGGAAGAGATTGAAAAGCTAAAATAATGTTAGATTTTATTTGAACTGAACCCAAAAAGTCGGACACTTTTTGGGTTCAGTTTATTTGACGAGTAGATGTGAGTTAACTCTATATGGCAAAATCCCGTCCCCATGTTAAAAAAATATGAAAAAAATGACGATATCTATTGAAAAAAATATAATAAACATATAAAATAGTAAAAGTAAATTGAAAGAGTAAAATTAAAAGAAAAAATAAGGGGAGTTTTAAAAGTGATAGTATTAAGAAAATTAGGGAAAAACAGAAGATACTTTTTAATAGCTATAGATATAATAATAATCACTTTAATACATATAGTAGTAGAATGTCTTGTAAGGGATACATTTAGAATGTCAATGGATACAGTACTACAAATAATTCGTACAATATGTAGTGCTATAGTAGTATATGAGGTAGTGCTTCTAACACTTAATGTTTATAATAATATAACACGATATGAAGGCGGAACTGATTATTTAATATATGTGTTAGCTTGTGTATTATCAAGTATACTATTATTTTCTTTAGATACCTTATTTAAATTAGGATTGTTGAATTTTAAACACAATCTATTAATAGCACTGTTAGTATCTATGTGTATGATATCATATAGAGTAGCAATAAGATTATTACTAAATTATGAGAATGAAAGAATAGCAATGCAAGGAGAGAAAACTAACAAAAGAAAATTATTAATTATTGGAGCAGGAGATGCAACTAGAGACATAATAAGATCAGTAAAAAGAAATATGAAGAATAGTTATGAAATTGTAGGAATAATAGATGATAATGAGGCTAAGATTGGCTATATAATTTCAGGTGTAAAAATACTTGGAGATAGGAATGAAATAGTTAATGTATGCAAAAATATGCAAGTAGAAGATATATTCTTTGCCATTGCTAATATAGATGCAAAAAATAAAAAAGAAATATTAGAAATATGCCAGCAAACAAAAGCAAGGGTAAGAATTTTACCTGGAGTGACAGAAATTATAAAAAATAAAAAACTAATTGAAAACTTAAAAAGTGTGGAAATTGATGATATATTAGGTAGAGAACAAATAAAACTAGATAATGAAAATATAGAAGGACTAATAAAAGATAATGTCATATTAGTGACTGGCGGAGGCGGTTCAATTGGCTCTGAACTTTGTAGACAGATAGCAAAGTATAATCCAAAAAAATTAATAGTATTTGATATATACGAAAACAATGCCTATAACATTCAAATGGAATTGCAAAGAAATTATCCAGAGCTATCATTAGAAACTATAATAGGCAGTGTAAGAGATATAAAGAAAATAGAAAATGTTTTTAAAACATATAAACCGGATATGGTATTTCATGCGGCAGCCCATAAACATGTACCATTAATGGAAGTTAGCCCACTGGAAGCAATAAAGAACAATGTATTTGGAACATACAATGTTGTGAATGCTAGTGATAAATATAATGTAAAGAAATTTGTATTAATCTCAACAGATAAAGCAGTAAATCCAACAAATGTAATGGGAGCAACAAAAAGAATGTGTGAAATGATAATACAGGCAAAAAATAAGGCAAGTAAAACAGAATATGTAGCAGTCAGATTTGGAAATGTGCTAGGAAGTAATGGGTCTGTAGTACCATTATTCAAAGAACAAATAGAACAAGGAGGACCAGTAACAGTAACTCATAAAGATATAATTAGATATTTTATGACAATAGGAGAAGCAGCACAATTAGTATTGCAGTCAGCAACTTATGCTAAAGGTGGAGAAATATTTGTATTAGACATGGGAGAACCCGTAAAAATTTACGATTTAGCGGTAAGTATGATAAAATTATCTGGGTATGAACCAAATGTAGATATACAAATAAAAGTAACAGGATTGAGACCTGGCGAGAAGTTGTATGAGGAATTATTAATGGGAGAAGAGGGACTTGAAAAAACTGAGCATCAGAAAATATTTATTGGAGAACCATTAGACATTGAAATGGAAGAAATAGAAAAAAGACTAGAGAAATTAAAAGAGCTAGTAAGTGAGGAAGATAGAACAAAAGAAGAAGTAAGGGAATTAATGAAACAAATAGTGCCAACATTCCATGAACCGGAAGAGGTGAATA
>CAZWIF010000106.1:0-2187 GCA_964634355.1 uncultured Clostridium sp. | reverse complement strand
ATGCCAATAAATTAGACAATAAAAAGGAGGTTCCCTTATGAAAATGGCAATAAGAAGAGGAATAATTGTAGGATTAGGAGTAATCCTTCAAGTCATATTATCATTAACTGTATTAATATTATTTGGACAAAGAATTGCTATTGTAGAAATCATTTACGCAATTTTAAGTGTGCTTATTGTATTAGGAATTATCAAGGAAAGCAAAAATTTAAGTAAAGATCTTCCATGGATTATTATTATCATGATATTCCCAATTGTTGGAGCCTTACTATATATTGTTATTGGAAATAATTTACATAAAAGTAAAATACTAAAAAATATTAATCATTATGAAAAAATAGGAAATAAATATTTAGTTCAAGATAAAGAAATAAAAAAAGAGATTAATGAAAAAGAATATGGCGGATTAAAATATTTAATGAATTATGTAGGATATCCTGTTACTAAAAATAATGATGTAAAATATTATCCGTTAGGAGAACCTTGTTTTAAAGATATGATTTCAGAATTAAAACAAGCAAAAAAATATATCTTTATGGAATATTTTATTATCAAGAAGGGGCAAATGTGGACAGAAATTTTGAATATATTAGAAGAAAAAGTAAAACAAGGTGTAGATGTCAGATTAATTTATGATGATATGGGCTGTATTGCTTCCTTTCCAAGTAGTTATCCTAAAACTTTAGAAGAAAAAGGTATAAAATGTATTGCTTTCAATAATTTAAAACCATTTCTAGGTGTTATTATGAACAACCGTGACCATAGAAAAATAATGATTATTGATGGACATACTGCATTTTCTGGTGGTATAAATCTAGCAGATGAATATATTAATATTACTCATCCATATGGACATTGGAAAGATAATGGAATTCGAATTAAAGGGGAAGCTGTATGGAATTTTACAGTGATGTTTTTAAATATGTGGAATTCTTATAAAAAGGAAGATAAAAATTATAAAAAATATAAATATAATTTTGAAGAACAATTTAAAGAAAATGGCTATGTAGTTCCTTATGGCGAAAGTCCACTTGATGACGAGCTTGTAGGCAAAAATGTATATTTAAATATTATAAATCAAGCAAAAAAATATGTTTATATTTTTACACCATATCTAATTATTGATAATGATATGATAAATTCCTTACTATTAGCAGCTAAAAGAGGAGTTGATGTTAGAATTATTGTTCCAGGGATTCCTGACAAAAAAATTGTGCATCTTTTGACAACATCTTATTTTGAAACTTTAATTAAAAATGGCGTGAAAATATATACCTATACTCCCGGATTTGTTCATAGTAAAGTATTTGTGTCAGATGATAATATTGTTACTGTTGGAACAATTAATATGGATTATCGTAGTTTATATTTGCATTTTGAGTGTGGGATATTGATGCAAGATTCTTATGATGTAATTCATGACGTGAAAAAAGATTTGTTAGATACAATAAAAGTTTCGCATTTAGTAACAGAAAAAGAAGCAACACCAAACGTTGTAAAAGGATTGTGGCAGGGAGTACTTAGATTATTTGCACCACTTATGTAGATTTTTTTTATATCTTATGGTAAAATAAAAAGCAAAAAAGGAAAAATAAAATTTAGTAGTTAAGGGAAGGTTGATTTGTGCCTTTAGGAAGGAATGTGGTTAAAGATGAAGAAAGATTTGGAATTTAATAAAGAAGAATTAGTAAAAAAAGGAAACAAAACATGGAAAGAATTTAAGGCTTTTATCTCAAAGGGAAATGCAATGGATTTAGCAGTAGGTGTAATTATAGGTTCTGCATTTGGAAAAATTGTATCATCTATTGTAGATGACATTTTAATGCCAATTATTGGTGCAATTATTGGAGGAATTGATTTTTCAAATTTAAGTGTCAAAATAGGAGAAGCAACAATTACTTATGGAAATTTTATACAAAATGTGATTGACTTTTTTATCATTGCTGTTTGCATCTTTTTCATTGTAAAGGTTTTAAGTAAATTTACTAAAAAAGAGGAAGTAAAAAAAGAAGAAGTAAAAAAAGATCCAAATACAATATTATTAGAGGAAATTAGGGATTTATTAAAAGAAAAAAAGCAGGAAAGTTTAGTAGGAGAAAATAAGGAAGAGTAACAAACGGTAGCATAAAAACGTTACAATATAATGGTTTTAGGGTACATAATAGCTGAAATGCTTGATACTGTAAT
>CAZWIF010000105.1:0-2192 GCA_964634355.1 uncultured Clostridium sp. | reverse complement strand
TATGGACATTGCAAAGTGCCCAAGAATTGGAGTAATAAAATGAATGATTTAGAAGAACAAATCAATAAAGATATAAAGAAAAGATTATCAGAACATAGATATAAACACTCAATAGGAGTGATGAAAAAAGCAGAAGAACTTGCTAGATTTTATGGATTAGATGAGCAAAAAGCAAGATTAATAGGTTTAGCACATGACATAGCAAAACAAATGACATCGTCAGAAATAGAAGAATATATATCAACATATAATATTGAAGCAGATGACTTAGAAAAAAATAGTACAGAACTTATACATTCAAAGATTGGTGCAGATATATGCAAAAGAGAATATGGCTTTGATGAACAAATGGCAAAATCAGTGGAATATCATACAACAGGAAATCCTAATATGGATATGATGGCAAAAATAATATTCATGGCAGATAAAGTGGAAGAAAATAGAGATTATGAAGGGATTGAAAAAAGAAGAAAACTAGTACTAGAGAATATAGATAAAGCAATCATAGAAACTTTAGATTACACAATAATTAATTGCATAGATAAAGGACAATTAATTCATCCAGATTCAATAAATACAAGAAATTATCTATTGAAAATTCAAAAATCGTATAAAACTCATAAATAAGAATAAAATATATAATGTAGGGGTTAAGGTCGCACCATGCCCTTTTGAGTGATTGATTTATATTAAAGGTGATTTAATGATTATTGATATGGGATATTGGAATAAGGTAATAAGGAGAATAGTTGGTCTTGCTTTAACTGTTCTTGCTTTATATCTTGCTATAAAATTATCAATATTTTATATTCCATTCCTAATTGCAATAGTAATTTCTATGCTAATTGAACCTATAATTAAATGGGTAACCAAAAAAACGAAACTGGAAAGAAAGAAGAGTGCAATAATAGTACTAGTATTAGTATTTTTAATAATTATAGGAGTACTAGCTTTTGGAATAACAAGTCTAATTTCAGAAGCCTCTAATCTCTTATCCGGATTAAATGAATATATAGATATTGCATATAATAAAATACAAGGCTTTATCCAACATTTCCAATTTGAAGGATTTGAAAATAAAGGAGAACTAAATACAATTATTCAAAACTCAACAAGAAATATACTAGATACAGTATCTAATATGATAACGGAATTTTTGCAAGTACTCCTTGGTGCTGTAACATCTCTTCCCGAAATAGGAATTTATACTGTAATTACAATTATAGCAACATACTTCATGTGTACGGATAGATTATATATGTTAGATCAATTAGAGCATCATCTGCCTAGAGATTGGGTAAGAAAAATAGGAAACCATGTAAGAGAAATTGTTTCATATTTGGGAAACTATTTAAAAGCTGAAATTATATTAATAGGTATAGATTTTATAATAATTTTGATAGGGTTAGTAATTATGAATTACTTGAATTACAATATAAAATATCCATTATTGGTTGCTTTAGGTATAGGATTTATTGATGCTTTACCATTGGTTGGATCTGGAACTGTAATGGTACCTTGGGCAGTGATATCTGCATTAAATGGAGACTTAAGACTAGCTATTTCACTTTTAATATTATTTGCAACAATACTTATAGTAAGACAATTTTTAGAGCCAAAGATTGTAAGTTCACAAATAGGAATTCATCCAATTTTTACATTGATAGCAATGTATACAGGATACAAATTTATTGGTGTAATTGGAATGTTAATAGGCCCAATAATATTAATTATACTAAAAAGTATTTTTGGAAGATTAATAGATAAAGGAATATTAAAAACAATATTTGATAAAAGATAATTGACATTAATGCAAAAATGATGTAATATATAATTTGTAAGTAAGCTGAATAGTCGCGTATAGCAAGGTCGAAAGGCAGCGTACGAGGAAAGTCCGGGCCTCCAAAGAGCGTGGTGCTGGATAACGTCCAGTGAGGGAAACCTTAAGGAAAGTGCAACAGAAAATTACCGCCATTGCTTTTAAAGTAATGGTAAGGGTGAAAAGGCAGGGTAAGAGCCTACCACGACTGTGGTGACACAGTTGGTCCATGTAAACCCCACCTGAGGCAAGACCGAGACTAGGAGGATAAGATTGCTCTTTTCGTCTCCTTAATTTGGTCGCTTGAGGCTTATAGTAATATAAGTCCTAGATAAATGACTATTCTAGACAGAACCCGGCTTATAGGTTTGCT
>CAZWIF010000104.1:0-2212 GCA_964634355.1 uncultured Clostridium sp. | reverse complement strand
TTCCTGCTCCAATATTTGTATGACCTACTTCAGAATTTCCCATTTGTCCTTCTGGTAATCCAACCTCTAATCCACTAGTATGAATTATAGTATTAGGATTCTTTGTTAATATTTCGTTTAAATGTGGAATTTTTGCTAATTTAACAGCATTTCCCTCTGTTTTTTCATTAATTCCAAAACCATCTAATATCATTAACATAGTTAATTTACTCATATTTTGTTACACTTCCTTTACTCGCTTTGTCTGTAAGTAAATGATTACAATATTGCTTATAATTATTAAAACTCTAACAACTAACAAAGCTTTTATTTATATTATATTTTATGCATCATAATTTATTATTTTGCTAAATTCATCTGCTTTTAAGCTTGCTCCTCCAACTAATCCACCATCTATATCTGATGTAGAGAATAACTCTTTTGCATTTGATGATTTTACACTTCCACCATATTGAATAATAACCTCTTCTGAAACTTCTTCTCCATATAATTTCTTAATTTCATTTCTAATAGCTTTTATAGAATTATTGGCGTCTTCAGATGTTGCTGTTTTTCCAGTTCCTATAGCCCATATTGGTTCATAAGCAATTATAGTATTTTTTACTTGTTCTTTTGTTAGTCCATCTAATGCTAATCTTGTTTGAGTTGTAATTTTTTCCTCTGCTTTTCCTGCCTCTCTTTCTTCTAGTGTTTCTCCAACACAAACAATTGGTACTAAATCATATCCCAAAGCAGCCTTTAATTTTTTATTTACAGATTCATCTGTTTCTCCATAATATTGTCTTCTTTCAGAATGTCCTAAAATTACGTAATCTACTCCAACAGCTTTTAACATTTTTCCAGAAATTTCACCTGTATAAGCTCCTTTTTCTTCAAAATGCATATTTTGGGCCCCTATTTTTATATTTGTTCCTTGAGCATTCATTAAACAATAAAATAAATCAACATATGGAACACATAAAACTACTTCTGCTTTAGAATCTCTTATTAAAGGCTCTAAATCTTGCATATATTCTATTGCTTCATTTGGAAGCATATTCATTTTCCAATTTCCTGCAATTACTTTCTTTCTCATAAAATTCTCCTTTTCATTTTTTATTTTATTACATTTAAGGTAGCATCATCTTTTTGTTTAGAAATAAATTTTTCTAATTTATCAAAGATTTTGTCATATGATCCCTTTAAAGATTCTCCATATGGCATTCTTGTCATACTATTTTCAATAAATCCTTTTGCATCTTCCATAGATAACCATCCATATTTTACAACTTCTTTGTTATCAATTTTTATATCATCTAAATTTCTTACACTTAATGCATACATAGATACAAAGCATTTTAAATTTTTTCTGTTTGTTTCATCTGATAAAGTTGTATAATCTACAGCAACATTTCCTAAATAATATATGTTACTTGCAATATGTTGGCTTATCCCAAGTTCCTCACCTAGTTCTCTTACCATTGCAACTCTTGGAGGCTCGTTAGATTGTACATGTCCTGAACATAAATCTAATTTTCCTGGGTCTAAAAATCTATTACCTCTTTTTTCAAATAAAACTTTTTTATTATTTTCATCTATAACAAAACAAGAACAACATTTTATCCATGGTACATCACCACTTTGAGAATAATATTCTTTTTTAGACATCGTTCCCAATTTAATTCCGTCTTTAGTAAAGATATCTAAAAATTCACTCATATAATAATATTTCTCCTATTTATCTTGTAAAGCTTCTATTCCTGGTAATTTTTTTCCTTCTAAAAATTCAAGTGATGCTCCACCACCAGTTGAAATATGTGTAAATTTTTCAGCAAGGCCTGCTTTTTCAACAGCAGCTGCAGAGTCTCCACCACCAATTATTTTTACTGCATCAACATCAGCTAATGTTTTTGCAATACTATTAGTTCCAATTGCAAATTGATCGAATTCAAATAATCCTAAAGGTCCATTCCATACTACAGTTTTAGCATTTTGTAATTCTTTTGCATATATATCTATTGTTTCTTGTCCTATATCATATCCTTCCCAATCATCAGGAATTTCTGTATATTTAACAGTTTTACTTTCTGTATTTGGATCAAACTCTTTACCAATTTTTGTATCTACTGGTAACATAAATTTAACCCCTTTTGCTTTAGCTTTTTCCATAACTTCTCTAGCTAAATCTAATTTGTCTAATTCACAAATTGATTTTCCAACTCCATATCCCATT
>CAZWIF010000103.1:0-2217 GCA_964634355.1 uncultured Clostridium sp. | reverse complement strand
TCATAATACTATTTCCATCAATAACAACTAACCTTTCCAATTAATATCTCTCCTTCTTGAACAAATGGACGTAAAATTTGCCCACTCTTATTCAATTATCTTTTAATGTATATTATCACAAAACGCTTAAATTAACAATCAAATTTCATTAATAATTAGGTAATTTCATGAAATATTACAGTTTACCGAGGCGAGATCCCCTTTATTATGTAATTTTTTGCAAATTATAAAATAATTGTAGAGCACATTGCAATGTACCTCTACAATTAATATTAAATATTTTCGTATTTCATATAATATTGAAATTTCTATTTTTCTTTGTGGGAATTGAAGTGCAGACACAAGGCCTGCCCCTACAGGGCTACCCGTCCGTGATAGAAAAAAGAATTTTATAATCCCATTTCCTCTTTCATCTTTTTTAATTCATCTTCTACAGCTGTTGCAGAGGTAGAATATTTTGCTTCTAAATCAACAGCTACATCAACTGGCTTTTCATCTAATTCTGCTATTGAATTAGCCTCATCAAGCATATGGTCTGCTTTTTGCTCCATTCTTTCAAAAGCTTTCATAGCATCACTTGCTGTATCCATTGAACCATTAACACTATTTATTCTTTCTTGAGTTTTAGCTACTGAAACTTTAGATTTTACATTTTTTCTACGTTGTTCAAGTGTTTGAACATCTTTTGTTAATTTATCATGCATTTCTCGCATTTTCATTGCATTATCTTTAGCTATATCATATGATTTCTGTAAATCTACTCCTGCATTTACATATGATTGTTTCTTTTCTATAAATACTCTTGCATCATCCTCATTACCTGCTGCTAAAGCTTTTCTTGCCAAGCTATCATATTTAGTAATTTGTTCATTATTCTCATCTACTAAACGTTTTGTACGTTTCTCCTCTGCCATAACACCTGCTGTTTCTCTTTTTACTTGTGCTAACTCTTCCATAACTTTTCTCATATATTCGTCTATCATTTTTTCTGGATTCTCACATCTATCCAATATTGCATTAATATTTGCTGACATAATATCTTTAAATCTTGAAATTATTCCCATAATTTATCATTCCTTTCTTTTAAAATTTATTCATATTTCTTCTCTATATCGCTTGTATCCTTACCGAATGTTTCAAGTGGTTTATCTAGGATTTCCTTGGTATACTCTTCTTTTTCTTTATCTCTCTTATTTTTATTTTTGAAAATGAAGTATATAACAACTATTATTAGAACTATTCCGACTACAACTGCAAATGTTTTAGCAAAATCCCAACCATTTGTTGGTGTACTCATAATAGTTTTTGCTGTTTCTGAGAATGTATTTGAAATCATTTTTTCAATACTTAATGAAGTATTATAATAGTTTGTTTCAAAATATCCCCATAAGATACTGATAGCTTCACTATCCATAATTGTATCTGCTGAATATCCGCTTAAGTACCTAAATTCTCCTTCCATTTCAGCTTTCGTATCATTTTCACATTCAAAATATGCAAAAATAAAGTGACCTTCATCTGTAAAAGTAGACGAATAAACGCTCTCTAAATAGTTATCAGCTACAGTTGCATTTATACTTGTTCCATTCCAATATTGAATCGAATATGGTACAAATAATACGTATGGCTGAACTCCAGTTGCCTTATAAAAATCCTCTAATCCGTTTATTAGTACACTTTTATTAGTAATCCAACCTATTTGATCATCATACCAATCTGTCTTATTTACTACACCACTTAATGCCTGTCTTTCTTTTGTATTTTCAATTTTTATAGTATCACTTCTCATACTGCTTGTATTAAATACTGCAGATAATACAATTACAATTATAATAAAACATATTATATATGCAAAGATACTAGCTATTCCTCCAAAACATCCAGGTCCATATCCATAGCCATATATTGGTCTTGGTCCCCAAAAGAAATGCCTTCTTGGTGGTCTTGGTCCATATCCTCCATAGCTAGGGCGATGTGGTCCACCTGAAAACCCTCCACCAGAAAATCCTCCTCCAGAAGAACGCCCTCCACCTGAAAAACCACCTGAAGAGTGACCTCCGCCAAAGCCTCCGCTGCTGTGACCTCCACTGCCGCCTCCGCTTCTACCCATTTAAGTCATTCCCCCTTTCTTTATACGCTAATATAATATCATAAATATTATAACATTTTTTATAAATTTTGTCATTATTTTCACAAAATGTACACAAAGTTTTCTAT
>CAZWIF010000102.1:0-2264 GCA_964634355.1 uncultured Clostridium sp. | reverse complement strand
AAAAGAACAAACATTGCCTAATGGAAAAGTAGTAAAATCTTTAGTATGGGATCAAGAAAATTTATTAAAAGCCGTAAATGCTGTAAAGCATTTATCAGAAGAAGGGAAACCAGTTAGAATAACAGGTGCTGCACCTGCATGGTTAGTATCTGCATTAACACATACTGTTCACCCTTGCCCAGTTGGTGTATATATGCCACAAATAGGTAAAGATGTAGATATTCCACAATTAGTTCATGGAGAAGCTAATCCAGAAGGTGAAGTTGCATTTAAAACTACTGAAAAAGGAGATGCAGTTTTAGTAGAATATAACATGGATTTACCTGAAGGAATTACAACATATGATGAAAATAATTTATCAAAAGTTGTAGTACCAGAAATTGCTCAAGGAAAATCTGTTTATCTTTCAGGTAGAGGACCAAATTACTTAACTGTTGCAATTGCAGAAGCTTATGCTCATACAAATAGTAGTGTATCATTATTCCAACCAGGTGTAGGATATACATGTTCAATTACTCATTCAAGAAGTAAAAGATTAGGAGATTTGACTAAAGATCCACTAGGAAAAGAAGAAGTTAAAGAACAATTAGCAGCATCAAAAAAAGCTCCAACACAAGAGCAATCTCAAGATAATGTAGTTGAATCAAAATAAGGTCCAGCAATAGACTAATATAAAAAAATAGGCATACTTTAATGTATGTCTATTTTTTTTGCTTTACATATAAGTAGAATTAATAATATGTATTAAACATATAAATACTGCAAGAAGAAAGATAATATTAACAAATAATCTTAGATAATTTTATAAAATTTTAATTTACAAGTCCACATTTAATAAATGGTTATATAATTTTGTCTAGGAAAAAACAAATAAAAAAACTTGAAACCGTTATTATACAAGCAATACATAAAATTAGTTTTTCCTAGACACTTTTTTATGCTTGTCTAGGAAAAACTCTGTAATGCTGAATTCATCTCAATGGTTCAACACTTTGCTGGTCGAGGTGACGAGAGTTTGATTTTGAGAATTACCTGTTTTCTAGCACTTCAACATTTTTTGAATGTAGTTTGAATGCAGTTAAATTTAATTATAAATTGAGTATATCTCCAAGTAATAAATATGTATATATAATATAGCTTTTTGCTTCGTTTAAATCTATTTCGGCATGTGTCCCCTTACAAGCTGCTTCATTGATGGCATCTATTCTATTACCTATATAAGATAAATTAGAACCTACAACAGCATTATAAGTTGAACTCTCGCTCCTACTCTCTATATATTGAATTAATCTATTGATATATTGTTCTTCGTTAGCCCAATCCTCTGAGTTAGCAGAATCCATATTTAGAAATATTGATGAAAATTTTTTAATAGTTTCTGGACATAACTTTAATAATTTAACATCCACAGACTTTCTTTTCTCATCAAATATATCTTCAACTGTATTACTGTATGCAAGTTGATTATATATTTTTAAAACATAATCATAAATTTTTCCCTTTACAATTCCTATTCTTTTTTCGTATTTTTTAACAACGGATACTATGCTATTTCTTTCTGCAACATTTTTAGCACATGAAATCATATGCGGATTAAAGTCTGGTCCATAAGATGGGGGATCCTTGGCTGATTTCATTCTTTCAGTTTGTATATTTATAGTTTCCATCATTTCAGAAATTGTTTCCGTATATGCAAATTCTTGTTTTTCATCATTTTTATTACTATCAACATATATTCTACCTGCTAATTTACATATTTTCCATGCTCTCGAAGTAAGATATCCTTGATTATTTCTAGGATATCCAGAAGCCTCATAACTAAAGAAATCAATTCCTTGTTCATCTCCCATTAATCTACAAAGTCTTAATCCTTTCAATATTATTTATTGGTATTTCAGATAGTTCAATATTTCTTAATATTTCTCCTGCCAAGGTTTCACATTCCTCTAAATTTTTAATTTTCATTTATTGCACTCCCTAACTATTACTATATCCAAACTTCTCCATTCTTTCTTTTTCTCTTGTAGATAATTCTTTTAGCCATTCAGCTAAGCCATTACTATCATTATTTCTTAAAAGTTCAAAATACTTTACCCTATCTTCTTTAGATATAACGACAGGTGGTAAATCATTTTTTAATAATTCATAATTTAAAAGTAATCTACCTGTTCTACCATTTCCGTCTTCAAAAGGATGTATTTTTTCAAATTCAATATGATATTTAGCAATTTTAGCAAATATATCTTGTTCATCGTGATTATAAT
>CAZWIF010000101.1:0-2286 GCA_964634355.1 uncultured Clostridium sp. | reverse complement strand
CGGATATTATATCCGGACATTTCCTAAAAAATCAGAAATACACATCAAGAGTGATTTATATTAAATATAAATATTAGTTTTCACCAAACACTAACTCTCTATAATTATCTATTTAATATCCTCTCCATCTATTGCTTTTTATAACAAATTTCTTTTTTATTATATGAAAATTATATTTGATTGTCAATAAATTTTTTAATAATTATTCATTAAATTCGTTAGTATTTTCAATTAATTCTAGTTGTGACTCTACTAACGATTTTAATTTAGCACGATATACATTATAATTTTTCTTTAATAATTCATATTCTTGTTCTGTTTTTTGAGCATTTACTAAAGCTTCATGAACTATGGCATTAGCATTTTCTTTAGCTTCTTTAATAATTAGATTAGCTTCTTCTTTGGCAAGGTTTTTCATTTTATCAGTTGTTTCCTGAGCCGCTATTAAGGCTTTAGATACTTTAATATCTAAATCATTATTTATAATGTTTTGGTTTTTTTGCGCTACTTGTTTTTTTAAATTTTCTAATTGGTTAAGGTAATTGTTATTATCAGCACTTAAGCTTTCTAACTTTTGTATAACAATATCAATAAAATTATTTACTTCTTCAATATTGTAACCTTTTTCTACAATGCTAAAACGTTTCATAGTTCACCTTCTATTCTTTACAATTCTAAATAATCATCATTTTTATTTTTTTTGCTTTTATCGTCATCATCAGTAATTTCACCTTCTACATTGACATTTTTAGGAGTACATAAAAATATTCCAGCTCCAATTTTTTGTAAATCACCACCTAAAGCATAAACTGTTCCACTTAAAAAATCAACTATTCTTTTAGCTTGATCAGGTGTTACTCTCTTCATATTAACAACAACAGTATTTTTTTTCTTTAAATGATCAGCAATTTGTTGGCTTTCTGAATAAGCACGTGGTTCTAATAAAATCATTTTACCGCTGCTATTTTTAGAATTTTCTTCTTTACCTGTTTCATCATCTACTTCATCATCATCTTCTTCTACTTCACTGAACATTGTTTTAAATTTATTCAAAGCCATAATTAAGTCATCTCCTATCTTTAAATATATAATAGATTTTATCATATATTTTTTTAAAATACAACTTATTTTCTATATTTACATATTTTTTTTAGTTACATGTCAATTACTATTCTGTAACAATAAAGCCATCTGCAATAGGTCTTGTTTGTTCTAAATTATCCCAATTAATTGGGTGATTGACTATTTTATTATTTATAACTAATACACTTGAATTTCCTCCATCTAAATTAGCAGCATTGTATGCACCATATCTTTGCATTATTTTAATTAAATCATCCATATCTGCACCTATTGATGTAATACTTCTTCCATCAATTACTAAAAATAAAACAATTCCATCTTTTCTTTGACCAATAGCACTTCTCGGATGAATCCCATAGCCACCATTACCTACTATTAATGATGATTGACCATTTACAATTAAAAATGGTCCAAATTCAATGGCATCTCTTACACCTTGGTTTACTGCTTCTGTAGCACTAACATTACCTAAAAATAATTTATTATCATTTGTAAATCCAATTACTCCTCCACCTTTATCTCTATATCTAGAAGATTGTATGATTTTACCATTTTGAATAAGTATTCCTTGAGCTTGACCACCATTAGATTGTCCATTTACATCTATAAAAGCGCCACCATTAATTGCAACTACAGCATTATTTTCTTTAGCAATTTCGGTTAAATATTGACCACTAACTCCTAAATTTTTACTAATAGCAAGTTTTATTTTAGAAGCATCATAAATTACAGCTAAATATCCTGAATATCTTTTTTCTTTTATTTCTATTAATTTATAAATATCATTTTTATCATGCAACAGTACTTCTTTATCATATTCATCTTTATACTGAGTGGTATCAATCAATCCACTACTTATTAAATCTAAATTAGTGCTTTTGTTTGATTCAATTACTTTGTTGCTTGCTAATACTTCATTAATTGTATTATTGTCATAAAACCATGTTGCTAAATATTGATGACTCATTGTACTCATTGCTGTTGTAATTAACCAATTTCTAAAACCGTTATAAGGACCATATAGTAAAAATAATCCACTAGATATTGATGTAATGATAATTGATAATAATGTTATTAATAATATTTTCTTTTTTTTATGTTTTGCTTTTTTGCTTTTGATTACTTTCATATATACTCCTCTTTACTTTCTTATTTGAGTATAGCACAAATCAAATGAAATATAAAGTATATTTTTAATAAAAA
>CAZWIF010000100.1:0-2374 GCA_964634355.1 uncultured Clostridium sp. | reverse complement strand
TAATGAATTTCTAGTTATATTGTTTCAAATAGAATTTACTTTTTTACTTCACTTTCCTAAAAAATAGGAGTAGTTTTTTGATATTGTATTGCAAAAATAAAAACAATATGCTAAAATGTAACAGAACGAAACAAAAAGAACAGAATATAAAAATAGAAAGTAGGTATGTTATGAAGATTGCAGCATATTGTAGGGTATCAACTGAAAAAGAGGCACAAATAGATTCATTAGAAAAGCAAATAGAGTTTTTTAATGAGTTTACCAAAAAGAACGGATATGAATTGTACAAGCTATATTAAGATAAATTAATGCCCAACAAGCAAATAAATATTTAGAAAGTTCTAATACAACCCCTTTACGAATACAATGTACAAATAACGTATTCGCACAAGGGGGTCTTTCTTTTATGAGAAACATATCAATAGAAGAACGTGCATGCATGCTTGCACAATATATAATAGATTCTAAAGATACAGTACGTGGAACAGCAAAAAAATTTGGAGTAAGCAAAAGTACGGTACATAAAGATGTTTCTGAAAGATTACTGAAGATAAATCCAGTGTTGGCATTGGAAGTTAGAAAAATTCTAGATGAGAACAAAGCAGAAAGGCATATTAGAGGAGGAATGGCGACAAAACTTAAATATGAACATGTTCACGAGGAGAAAAATGTAGGATAAAAGGTCTATATTAATCTCAAGGGATTGTCTTATGAAGGAAAGTTTGGTATAATAAGCAAATGGAAGGAATGAGATTAATGAGAATTAGATTTAAGAAATGGGCACGTCCAGAGCTAGAAGCAAGTTCATTTTATATAGAAAATCCTGAGGATTATAAGGGAAAGTGGAATACAGCTTTTAAAAATAAAGATAATCCCATTCACATGGAATTGGGCTGTGGTAAAGGAACTTTCATTTCTGAACTTGCTTCTAAAAATTTAAGTATAAATTATATAGCTATAGACCTTGTAGATGCAATGTTGGGGTTAGCAAAAAGAAATATAGAGAAAACTTACAAAGATAAAAATTTGGATATAGATAATGTACGCCTTGTAAGATATGATATCGAGAGAATATTATTATTTATGGATAAAGAAGATAAAGTGGAAAGAATTTATATAAATTTTTGCAATCCTTGGCCAAGACCAAAACACAGAAAGAAACGACTTACACATACAAAACAACTTAATTTGTATAAAAAATTCTTAAAAGAGGGAGGAGAAATTTTTTTAAAAACAGATGATGATGGACTATTTAATGATAGTTTAAAATATTTTGATGAAACAGGATTTAAAATTATAAATAAAACATATGATTTGCATAATGAGCCAATATTTGAGGATAATATAGTTACAGAGCATGAAAAAATGTTTAGTGATGATGGAATAAAAATAAAGGCATTAATAGCTGTGAATTGTAACATCTATTAACAACTTAAATGAAAAAAGATTATAAAAAAGGTTGAAAAACGAGAAAAAATACAATATAATAGTTACAATTTGCAAATGTGTTTTTAAACTGCTAAAAGGAATAATTCAATATAATTCAAAGAGGTGGATTTACGATGTTTAATTTAGGAGGCTATGATATAGGTATAGACTTGGGAACAGCAACGGTAATTGCATATGTTAAAGGCAAAGGGATAGTTTTAAGAGAACCTTCTGTTGTTGCTGTTGATAATAATACAAAGGATGTCCTTGCAGTTGGACAAGAAGCTAGAAGAATGTTAGGAAGAACACCAGGAAATATTGTAGCAACAAGACCATTAAAAGACGGAGTTATTTCTAATTATACAGTTACTGAAAAAATGTTAAAGAATTTTATAACAAAGATTTGCGGAAAAACAATTTTTTCTCCAAGAATTATGATATGTATTCCATCACAAGTTACAGAAGTTGAAAAAAAAGCAGTGATTGATGCAGCAGGACAAGCAGGAGCGAGAAAGGTTTATTTAATAGAGGAACCAATTGCTGCTGCTATTGGAGCAGGAATAGATATTTCAAAAGCATGCGGAAACATGATTGTTGACATTGGTGGAGGAACAACAGACATTGCAGTTATATCTTTGGGAGGCTCAGTAGTAAGTACATCTTTAAAAGTGGCGGGAGATAAATTTGATGAAGCAATTATTAAATATGTAAAAAGAAAGTTTAATGTTATTATAGGAGAGAGAACAGCAGAAGATTTAAAGATAAATATTGGTTGTGTATATCCAAGAATTCAAGATGTGGAAATGGATATAAGAGGAAGAGATTTATCAACTGGATTACCAGTGACAATTACAATACATTCAAGTGAAATGATGGAGGCTTTAATTGAACCTGCTATGCAGGTTCAATTAAAGCCTCCATCATTTCACTTGAATGTATTGTAATC
>CAZWIF010000099.1:0-2386 GCA_964634355.1 uncultured Clostridium sp. | reverse complement strand
AGAAGGAATGTTTTTCGCAGGACAAACTAATGGTACTTCTGGCTATGAAGAAGCAGCTGTTCAGGGAATTATTGCAGGAATTAATAGTGCAAGAAAACTGCAAGGAAAAGAGCCTATTGTTTTAGACCGTTCACAAGCATATATTGGTGTTTTAATTGATGACATTGTTACAAAAGGAACAAATGAACCTTATAGAATGATGACATCAAGAGCAGAGTATAGGCTACTTTTAAGACAAGATAATGCTGATTTAAGATTAACAGACATAGGACATGAAGTAGGACTTATAACAGAAGAAAGGTACCAAAAATTTTTAGAGAAAAAACAAAGAATAGAGCAAGAAATTGATAGATTAAGTAAACAAACAATTAAACCTACTGAAAAAGTAAATGAATTTTTACGAAAATATGGTTCTTCAACGATTTCAAATGGTGTAAAATTAAGCGATTTATTAAAAAGAACAGAGATTACGTATGCAAATTTAATTGAAATTGATGAAAATAGACCAGAATTACCAAAAGATGTAGCAGAAGAAGTTGAAATTCAAGTAAAATATGATGGATACATCAAATTACAAGAAGCTCAAGTAGAAAAATTTAAGAAATTAGAAAGAAAATTGCTTCCGGAAGATATTTGTTATCATGATATTAAAGGATTAAGAATAGAAGCAAGACAAAAATTAGATAAGATTAGACCAACTTCTGTGGGCCAAGCTTCAAGAATATCAGGTGTTTCACCAGCTGATGTATCAGTTTTATTAATTTATTTGGAGCAAGTAAAGAACAAAAGCGAAATGTAAGTATATTGGATAAAATGATGATTGAAAAGTAATATTTAATGATATATTGATAAGAGATTGAAAGGAAAAGATATGGAAATTAAAGAGTTTTCTGACGAATTAATAGAAAAAGCAAAAAAAATAGGGATTCATATATTACCAGAGAATGCTTCCCAATTTTACGAATATATGAATCTATTGTTGGAGTGGAATGAAAAGATTAATTTAACAGCAATCATAGAGCCACAAGAAGTTATTTTAAAACATTTTGTAGATAGTATCACGATAAACAAGTATTTAAGTGAAATCAGTAATGTAATAGATATTGGCACAGGAGCTGGTTTTCCTGGGATTCCACTAAAAATAATTCATCCTGAAATACAATTTACATTAGTTGATTCGTTAAATAAGAGGATTTTATTTTTAGAAGAAGCTTGTAAAAAGCTCAATTTAAATGATATAGAGTGCCTGCATGCTCGTGCAGAAGAATTAGCAAAAGATAAAAAATATAGGCAAGTATATGATGTGGTAACTTCAAGAGCAGTAGCAAGGCTTTCTACTTTATTAGAATATATGATTCCATTTGTAAAAATAGGAGGCAAATGTATTTGTATGAAAGGTGCAAATATTGAGGAAGAATTGAAAGAAGCTAATAAAGCAATTGAAGTTTTAGGAGGGAATATAGAAAGTATTGATAGATTATTACTTCCAGATAGTGATATGGAGAGGAATATTATTGTTATCAAGAAAGTAAAGGAAACACCTAATACCTATCCAAGAAAAGCAGGAATGCCCTCAAAACATCCAATTATATGAAATTAAATATGCAAGTTATTAAAAAATAGCTACTATATAATAATTGAAATCTTTAAGTCTTGTAATATAGCAATTTTAATGTCCAACAAGGTACTACGTTATGGGGAGATTTTTACCCTTCTAATATACTTAAGCACTGTGCCTTTCTTTAAAATTCTATATTACAAGACTTTTGCTCTAAAAACAATTATATAGTAACGAAAAATTTGCAAAATTTTCAATAATTCATTGACATATTCTTCATAATTTTATATGATTAATATGTTAAAATTATGAAGAATGGGGGCTTAAAAAAGTGGGAAAAATTGTGTCAATTGCTAATCAAAAAGGCGGTGTAGGGAAGACGACAACTTCCATTAATTTAAGTACAATATTGGCTAAAAAAGGAAAAAAAGTATTAATGATAGATGCAGATCCCCAAGGAAATGCATCAAGTGGTGTGGGAATTGAGAAAGAAATAGAAGAATCAGTTTATGATATTTTAATCAATAATACAGAAATAGAAGATGTTGTCAAAAAAACAAATATCAAAAACTTGTTCATATGCCCATCTAATATAAACTTGGCAGGAGCTGAAGTTGAGCTTGTATCTGTTATGTCAAGAGAATATAGATTAAAAGAAAAATTAGACTTAGTAAAAGAAGATTATGATTATATCATTATTGATTGTCCACCATCTTTAGGATTGATTACATTAAATGCATTTACTGCGTCAGACAGTGTATTAATTCCTGTACAATGTGAATACTTTGCACTAGAAGGCTTAGGACAACTTATTAATACAATTAATTT
>CAZWIF010000098.1:0-2549 GCA_964634355.1 uncultured Clostridium sp. | reverse complement strand
AATAGTAGGATTTACATTCTTCTATACTTATGCAACATTTAATCCAGCAGAAGTAGCTACAAATATTAAACAAAATGGTGGTTTTATACCAGGTATTAGAGCTGGTAAACCAACATCAGATTATTTAACATCAATATTAGGTAAGTTAACTTGGTTTGGTGCTATATTTTTAAGTTTAATAGCAATACTTCCAATGCTTATGAGATTTTCTAGTATAGATATATCTTTTGGAGGTACATCAATTCTTATTGTAGTTGGTGTTGCATTAGAAACAGTTCAACAACTAGAATCTCAACTAGTAATGAGACATTATAAGGGATTTTTAGAAAAATAAATTATAAACATATAGGGTGGCTTTTATAGCCACCCATGTGTAATTTATATTTATGTTAATTAAATAATAATTTATGAATTATTAGCTATACGTAATAAAATTTTAAATTAATTGATTTACTTATAAAAATTATTATTTAATTAGCATAAATATATGCAAATAAAAGGAGGAATCTTTATGGTAATTATTATGTTAGGTGCACCAGCTTCAGGTAAAGGAAGTGTTGCTGAAATTCTTTCAAAAGAATTTAATATACCTGCAATTTCAAGTGGTGACATTTTTAGAAAGTATATTAGTGAAGGCTCTGAAATTGGAAAGAAAGCAAATGAGTATATGACAAAAGGAGAATTAGTACCAGATGATTTAACAGTTGAATTAATAGCATCAAGATTAAATGAAAAGGATGTTGAAAATGGATTAATTTTAGATGGCTTTCCTAGAACTGTAAATCAAGCTAAAGTATTAGATGAAATGCTTACAAAAGAAGGTAAAAAAATAGATATAGTTGTAAATTTAGAAACACCAGAAGAAGAAATTTTAGAAAGAATTACAAATAGAAGAATTTGTTCTAATTCTAATTGTAAAGCTGTTTATAACACTGTATTACACCCACCAAAAGTTGAGGGAATATGTGATAGATGTGGAAGTGAACTTTATCAAAGAGATGATGATAAATTAGAAAAAGCAAAGAATAGATTAGAAGTGTATCATAGAGAAACTGCACCAGTAGCTGATTATTATAAAGAAACTGGAGTTTTATACTCAACAATGTTAAGTCAATCTATAAATAGAATGAAAGAAGAAGTTTCAGTTGATGTTATTTCTTATTTAAAAAATAAAAAAGATTAGATTTATTTAGTTATTTAAAAACAAGATGTGGAAAGAAAAAGAGGAGAAAAAATGATTAGTATAAAGTCAAAAAGAGAAATTGAATTAATGAAAGAAGCTTGTAAAGTTACAGCATTAACCTATGATTATATTGAAAAGATTATAAAACCAGGAATGTCTACATTAGAACTAGATAATTTAGCAGAAAAATTTATTAAAGAACATGGTGGAATACCTGCTCAAAAAGGCTATCCAAGTGGAATAAGAGGGGTTCCAGATTTCCCAGGAACATTGTGTGTTTCAATAAATGATGTTATTATTCATGGTATACCATCTAAAGATATTATCATCAAAGATGGCGATGTAGTGAGTGTTGATTTAGTTGTATTAAAAAATGGATATAATGGAGATGCAGCTAGGACATTTTTAGTAGGAAATTGTAGTGAAGAAGCAAAAGAATTAGTTGCTGTTACAAAGCAAGCTTTTTTTGAGGGAATAAAGTTTGCAAAAGCAGGAAATAGAGTTGGAGATATTTCACATGCAGTTGAAACATATGTAAGACAGCATGGTTTTAATTTAGTAAGAGAATTTCAAGGACATGGAATTGGAAAAGAAATGCATGAAGATCCAGGAGTTCCTAACATAGGAAAAGCTGGTAAAGGTCCAAGATTAGAGGCTGGAATGACAATATGTATTGAACCAATGGTAATGACTGGAAAACAAGATATTTGGGAACTTGAAGATGGATGGACAATTGCAACACAAGATGGATCATTATCAGCACATTATGAGAATACAATTTTAATTACAGAAAATGAACCAAAAATATTGACAATTCTATAAAAATCGTATATAATATTCTAGATTATTGCTTAAGTGGCAATAAAATATGCGAAAAATAGCCTTATCTAGGCTTATTTGTGTTCAAGTAAGGGGGATTAAATTTGTCTAAGGAAGATGTAATTGAAGTAGAAGGAACAGTTATTGAAACTTTACCAAATACTAATTTTAAAGTAGAACTTGAAAATGGACATCAAGTATTAGCACATATTTCAGGAAAACTAAGAATGAATTATATAAAAATTCTACCAGGTGACAAAGTAAAACTTGAGTTATCACCATATGATTTAACTAAAGGAAGAATTACTTGGAGAGCAAAATAAAGTAAAAAAATAAGGGACATTCCTTAAAAGTGGAAGTTTGGGTGTGTACGTAAAAACTAAAATAGGAATAAACTTATCTCGATAAATAAAAATTTAGGAGGGAATAAAATGAAAGTAAGACCATCAGTTAAAAAAATTTGTGAAAAATGCAAAATTATTAAAAGAAAAGGTGTTGTCAGAGTAATTTGCGAAAACCCAAAGCATAAACAAAGACAAGGCTAGAA
>CAZWIF010000097.1:0-2550 GCA_964634355.1 uncultured Clostridium sp. | reverse complement strand
GTAGAATTTTTGAACTATTGGTAATATATTATCATAAATTCAAGATTTTTACAATTTTATTTCCAACATTTTCTTGATTTTTAAGGCAATCCGTAATATAGTATTGATGTCATTTAAATATGATACTGAAAAATTTAATATTGATATTCCTCTTACAAAGTGGAGGAGCCATTAGAGTTAAAAGTGCCCATTAGTAAGTAAAATGGCGACTCTAATAATTGTCCTTATTGGATGTCGCCATTCGTGGATGATTTTCCTAAGAATATAAAAAATTCCGTTCTCCAAGGCGTTTAAGTGACGTTGGTTTTTCAAAATAACGTGACACACTCTGCTTTGGAGTAAGCAAATAAAATCTCAAGGTCGAACTCGTTTTTTTCTTTATATATCTTGCTTTCTCTAATTAATTTGAAATAAACCATTATCCTGTAACACCCTAGTTCCTAAATAACCCAAAATCAATTTACAAATTGAGAAAAATATTGTAAAATATACAATATAATAATAAAAGAAATGGAGAGAACAAATGGAATTAAATCAGGATGTTCAATATTTAAAGGGTGTAGGACCGGCAAAGGTTAAATTATTAAACAATTTGGGAATATATACATTGGAAGATTTAATTACATATTATCCTAGAGATTATGAAGATAGAAGCAAACCTAAAAAAATTATAGAACTGCAAGATGGAGAGGAGGCTTTGGTAAAGGCAATTCCTGCTTCTAGATTTCATGTGATAAATGTTAGAAGAAACATGAAAATTTGCAAACTTCTTGCTAGAGATGAAACTGGAACCATAGAAATTGTATGGTACAATCAACCATATTTAAAAGATAAGTTTGCCCAAGGTAAGGAATATAGCTTTTATGGTAGAGTTAATAGAAAAATAGGAGTTATAACAATGAATTCACCTGTATTTGACTCTGGAAATGAAAATAAAAATACAGGAAAGATTATACCAATTTATCCACTAACATATAAACTATCACAAAATACATTAAGACAGATAATAGAAAATGGATTAAAGGTTGTTAATGGAGAACTCCAAGAGATAATACCTGAAAATATATTGAAAGAATATAAGCTAATGGGCATAAATGAAGCAACAAACAAAATTCATTTTCCAAAAGATTTTGAAGAATTTAAAAACGCTAGACGAAGATTGGCATTTGAAGAACTGTTAACAATGCAATTATTGTTAGATGTGTTGAAAAATAAAACAATAGAAGGACATAATGGAATACAGTTTGATAAAAATGTAAAGATGTCAGATGTTATAAATTCACTTCCTTTTAGATTGACAAAGGCACAACTAAGAGTTCTAGAAGAAATAGATAGAGACATGGAGTCTGATAAAATAATGAACAGACTACTTCAGGGGGATGTAGGTTCAGGTAAAACAATTGTTGCTATTATTGCTGCTTATAAAGCAGTAAAATCAGGATATCAAATGGCAATAATGGCACCGACATCAATATTAGCAACACAACATTTAGAAAGCTTTACAAGTGTTTTAGAGCCATTTGGAGTTAGATGTGAGTTATTGATTAGTAATATGCCTAAGAAGAAAAAAGAAGATATAATAGAAAAACTTGCAAAAGGGGAAATTGATGTATTAATAGGAACTCATTCAATCTTAGAAGAAAATATAATTTTCAAAAACTTGGGATTAGTTGTAACAGACGAGCAACACAGATTTGGAGTAAACCAAAGAAGCACAATATCAAATAAAGGAAAAAATGTAGATACAATAGTTATGACAGCAACACCAATCCCAAGAACCTTAGGACTAATTCTTTATGGGGATTTGGATATATCCTCAATAGATGAGCTTCCACCAGATAGGAAAAAGATAGAGACTTATGCAGTAACAAAAGGAATGGAAGACAGAATAAATGAATTCATAAAAAAACAGATAAGATTAGGAAGACAAGCTTATATTGTATGTCCATTAGTAGAAGAAAACGAAGAAATAGATGCAAAATCTGTTATGGAAATGGTTGAGTTATATAAAAATAAAGTATTTATGGAATTTAGAGTTGAATATATACACGGAAAAATGAAACAAAAAGAAAAAGATACGATAATGGAGGAATTTAAAGAAGGAAAAATAGACATACTAATTTCTACTACTGTAATAGAAGTTGGAGTAAATGTACCAAATGCAAGTATAATGGTAATACAAAATGCGGAAAGGTTTGGACTTGCAACATTACACCAATTAAGAGGAAGAGTAGGAAGAGGGGAATATCAATCTTATTGCATATTAAAATATCAAGGACATTCAGATACAATAATGCAGAGAATGAAAGTTATGCAAGACACAAATGATGGATTTGTGATATCTGAAAAAGACTTAGAACTAAGGGGAACCGGAGATTTCTTTGGAACAAAACAACATGGATTACCAGAATTTAAAATAGCAAATCTTTTTGAAGACATGGATGTATTAAAACAAGTACAATTGGTAGCAAATAAGATATCAAGAGAAGATCCAAACTTAAATAAAAAAGAAAATCAAAACTTAAAAAACATGATAAATAAAAGATTTAG
>CAZWIF010000096.1:0-2556 GCA_964634355.1 uncultured Clostridium sp. | reverse complement strand
TAATGAATTTCTAGTTATATTGTTTCAAATAGAATTTACTTTTTTACTTCACTTTAATAAAAAAGTTATTTCGAAAATGCGAAATAACTTGACAAGCTCTTAAGAAAGTAATATATTTAAATAGTGTGTGATGAAAATGTTAAAAAGAGAAATGTATCTATCAAGAATAAGAGGTTTTTATGATAGTGATCTTGTAAAAATTTTAGTAGGAATACGAAGATGTGGAAAGTCTGTAATATTAAAACAAATAATTAGTGAATTACAGGAAAAATCTGTAGATAATGAACATATTATCTATATTAACTTCGAATTTATAGAATTTGAGGATTTGCAAGATTATAAAAAACTAAATAAATATATTAAAGAAAAGATAGTGGATAATAAAAAATATTATGTATTTCTAGATGAGATTCAAAAAGTAGATAAATTTGAAGAGGTAGTAAATTCTCTAAGAGCATCTGTAGAAAATATAAGTATATTTATTACAGGTTCAAATAGTAAGTTATTATCCAATGAATTATCTTCTGTTTTATCTGGTAGATATGTAATATTTAATATTTATCCACTAAGTTATAAAGAATTTATAGAACTAACAGGTAAAAATCCGCAAAATGAGGAAACATTTTGGAATTTTGTAAAATGGGGAGGGCTTCCAAATAGAACCCAGTTTACAGATGAAAGCAATATAAAAGATTATTTACATAGTGTATTTGATTCTATTATATTAAGAGATGTTGTAGAAAGATTAGGGTTAAAAGATACCATTCTTTTTGATTTATTGTTACAATATATCGTAGATATAACAGGGAGTGAATTTTCTGCGAAGAATGTTATAAATTATTTAAAGAATGAAGGTAAATCAGTATCAACAGAAACAATATATTTGTATTTAGATGCATTGTGTAAAGCATTAATGATGAAAAAAATATATAGATATGATATTCGTGGAAAAGCTATTTTAAAAACTTTAAATAAATATTATATGACTGATTTAGGAATAGCACAAATAAAAAACAATAATTTCGAGATAAATAAATGTTTTGCAATAAAAAATGTTGTTTATAATGAATTATTAATAAGAGGATATGATGTATATATAGGAAAAATTAAAGAAAGAGAAATTGATTTTATTGCCACAAATGATGAGGAAAAATTATATTTTCAAGTTTCTTATTTATTAACAGACCCTAAAACACGAGAAAGAGAATTTGGAGCATATAAAGAAATAGCAGATAATTGCCCTAAATATGTACTTTCATTAGACAAAACTAATTTTTCAGAGAATGGAATAATTCATAAAAACATAATAGATTGGTTATTAGAAGAATGATTGAAAATTCGGACAGTGATAAAACACAGAAAACAGAAAAAATTGATATAGGAATCTATTGTTCTGTCGAAGAAGTACTAAGCAAAATTTCAGATTCATATGTTGTAAGTGTGCTAAGAGGCAATAGAGACCATGGAGTAAGGTATACTGAGAATATTAGGCTTGTCTACAATGTAATATTTAAATTGTAGGGGCAGGCCTTGCGTCTGCCCTTTGAAAGAACAGGAATTGCAATATTCTTGTAAAATAATTTAAATTAATACATTTAAAATAAATTATTGGTTATGTTTAAATTGTTGCTATTTCCAGGGCACGGTGAGACCTTCGCCCATACAGGGGAAAATATTAAGAGTGTAATAAAGAGGAGAGAAAATGAAAGAAAAAGAAGTTGTAATTAAAGGAGTAAATTTAATTAGATATATAGTTGGAAGTGTTTTTGTTTTAGCAGGAATAGGAGCAATCGCAGAGAGTATGCTGTCTGCAATTATTCTAATAATGTTAGGATTTAGCATTTACCCTGTTATATATAATAAAACAAAACTTAAAAATATAAAAAATATTCAAGTTATAGCACCAATTATTTTACTGTTTATAGTTATTTTAGTTATACCAATAAGTAACGATGATATAGAAACTGAAAATATGGAGATAATAGAGAGTAATGAAGATGAAGAGATAGAAATTAATGATGATGAAACCGTTGAAATAGAAGATGAGAACAATGAAAATGAGGAAGAGAATCAAGAAGAGCAGGAAGCCACAACTAATGTAGATGTAGAAATGGAAAATACAACTAGCTCTGTGAAATCGATACAGAGTTCAAATACAAGTAATACTACATCAAATTCAGGAACTACATCTACAACTATTAACCAAAATTCAACAGTTGCTTCTAATTCTAGTAACAACTCTAGCACAAATACAAATTCAGGTTCAAATTCAAGTTCAAGTTTAAGCTCAAACTCAGCGACAACTTCAAGTGGTTCGTCTAATTATACAGGACATATTTATAGGACCCCTTACGGAGAAAGATACCATTATGACCCCGATTGTGGTGGAAAGAATTCATATGAAGTGACGTTAGAACAGGCCACTGCGGCAGGTCTTACACCTTGTAAGAAATGTGCACAGTAAAAGTATTTATGATATATAGTAAAAAGGATATGAAAAAGATTTAGTATTGGAGGTGAAAAGGCATGGTCACTTTATCAACAGATTTATTATGC
>CAZWIF010000095.1:0-2608 GCA_964634355.1 uncultured Clostridium sp. | reverse complement strand
TCTGTTTTATTTAATTTTTTCTACAATCTCATCAAAATGCATTGAGTTTGATGCTTTTACAAGAACAATGTCGCCTTTTTCTATTTCTTCTTTTGCAAATTTTATCGCTTCTTTATTGTTTTGACATTCATATATTTTCATATTTGCAATACCACCTAGTTCTATTACCTTTTTCACAATATTGCTTGAAGCTTCTCCTGCTGTTATTAGAACATCTACCTTATTCCTTACTACTTCTTCCCCAACCTTTTCATGCATTTCTTTTGAATACTCTCCAAGTTCTAGGATATCTCCTAAAATTGCTATTTTTTTATTTCCTTTTATGCTATTTAAATATTCTAATGCTGCCTTTATAGAATCATAACTTGCATTATATGTATCATTTATAATAGTTGCACCTTTGCTACTCTTTATAACCTCCATTCTTCTCTTTGTGAGCTCAAATGTTTTTATTCCCTCTATAATCTTTTCAATTTCAATCCCATTTTCTAATCCAACACATATTGCAGATAATGCATTGTACACAAAATGATTGCCTCCAACAGGCACTTCTACTGCGTATTCTTTAGAATTTATCTTTATTGTAAATATGCTTTTATCTTCAAATGACTTTATATCTTTTGCAGTCACACTGCTTTTATTATCTATTCCATATGTAATTACTTTATGCTTTGAATTATTTGTTTTTGCCCAATTATTTAATAAATCATTATCATTATTGACTGCTATTGGGGAATTGTCCTTTGTACCTTCCAATATTTCTAGTTTTGCCTTTAGGATATTCTCTCTAGAGCCAAGGTTTCCAATATGTGCTGTTCCAATATTGCTAATTACGCACATTGTAGGATGGGCAATATTTGTTAATACACTTATCTCCCCAAAATGATTCATACCCATTTCAACCACCATTGCTTCATGGTCATTTAATTGCAAAATAGTCATTGGCAACCCTATATGATTATTCATATTTCCTTGAGTTTTTAATACTTTATACTTTTGTGACATTACATTTGCGATTATGTCTTTTGTGCTAGTTTTTCCAACACTTCCTGTTACTGCGATAACTGGAATATCATATAAACTTCTCTTATACTCTGCAATTTGTTGTAACGCTTTAATTGAATCTTCTACTTTTATTATAGTTTTGCCAGCATATTCTTTAACCACTACTCCTGAAACAATGCACACGTCTGCTCCATTCTCAAAAGCCTTCTTATACAATGTATTTCCGTCAAAATTCTCTCCCCTAATTCCTACATACACATCTCCATTTTTTATTAATCTTGTATCCTTTTCAAAGTTTTTGCAAACTATACTACCCTCTCCACAGATTAATGTTCCTTTACATATTTTAACAATATCATTAACTGTAATATCTTTCATATTCATATTCCCTCTTTCTAATTTAATATATTCTACAATATATTAAATTAGAAATCAAGATTTTGAGGTCTAAATCCAGGAGCATTTCATCAGATGTTACATAATTGCAAAATTTATTTTAAATTTATTTAAAATAAATTTAATTTTCTATTCTTTAAGGGCACGGTACACCGTGCCCCCTACAATTTAATGCCGTATTTTATTCGATTTTGGATAATTATATTATTTTGTAAGCAAAGTTCAGAAAGCCTGTTGCTCACGGATTACCCTCAAATTACATTAAGATTTCTATTTCATATATTTGCTCATCATCTGTTAGATTTATTTCTTTTTCTTCTCTTCCATTTATAAAAATTTTTTCTATTCCTGTGTTTTTTCCGTTTGGATTTTTTACTTTGATGTTGTATATCGTACCTTTATATTTATATTGAATACTATATTCTTTCCAGTCATTTGGAATACATGGTTCCATTTTTATTTTACCATTTTCTATTTTTAATCCTAAAATATATTCTATCCCAGCCCTGTAATACCAGCTTGATGAACCTGTATACCATGTCCATCCTCCTCTTCCTAGTAAATTTGAACTTCCATAAACATCTGCTGCTATTACATATGGTTCTACTTTGTATTTATTGGCCTCTTCTTTTGTTCTTGCATGTTCTATTGGATTTATCATTCTATAATACTCATATGCTTTGTTTCCAAATCCTAGTATAGTCTCAGCTATTATTGCCCATACCGCAGCATGTGTGTATTACCCTTGTAGCCGTTTTTTGCGAAGCAAAAATTACGGATACAGGGATGCAGTGAAGCCCAAAATCCGAATGCTGAGGCTGTTAGAGCTTGCTCGTTACAGCGTCAGTATGCTTTGCAGGATTTTGAATTAAGCGTAACTGCAACTAGACAGCTTTTCTCTCATATTCTTTTTTAGCACATTTAAAATTATTATTTAATTCTTGTAGTGGCTTAAAGTTGAAATAAATATCAACTTGTTTGTCACTATGAATTTCAATTCTTTCTATAAATTCTCTAATTATTTCTTTAGTAGGATTTTTTATTTTTAAAAATTCTTCTACTAAATTATCTAATCTTCTTTCATTTTTTGTTTTTTCGCTTTCTCCAGATAGTTCAAGTTCTAGTTCTTTGATGTTTTGTTCATATTCTTTAACAGCTTCTTTTATTCTATTTGCATTTTTCATATATTCATCAAGTGTAATAATTC
>CAZWIF010000094.1:0-2827 GCA_964634355.1 uncultured Clostridium sp. | reverse complement strand
AATTAACAGGTGATTCTTATGTTTCTTCTTTAGAAGATGCAGATACAGATTATAGCAATATTGATTTTAATGGATATAAGTTATATGTTAATGGTGTGGCAATATTCTGAGCTTGCAGAATTGTTTGATGGTGAAGTAAGTAATACAAACTCAAATAATTCAATGTATTTAATAATAGGTGGATTAATCATATTAGCAGTAATGGTCGTAATTGTTTGCATCATTATAATAAAAAAGAAAAAAATAGATAGGTTTTATAATGGACAGTATGAGAAAGAAAAAGTACTTTTCTTTCTCATAATTTTAATATAATAGGATAGTTAAAATGCAGTGTATATTAAGGCTTTCCGATTTGTTCTGTGTTGACATATGCAATTTAGTATTATTTATATTGACAAGATACCCCATGGGGGTATATAATCTATAATTGAGGTGATAATAAAATGGGCTGTGAGAAGTGCGGAAAGTGTTGTAAGCAAAATGGTAGAAGTACACATAGAACCGATGAAGAGAAGAAAGAATTGACGAAAAGATTAAATATAATAGAAGGACAAATAAGAGGTATTAATCAAATGATTGCAGATGATAGATATTGTGATGATGTATTGGTACAAGTAGCTGCTGTAAGTAAAGCACTAAAAAGTCTAGGAAATAATATATTAGAAAGCCATTTAAAATCGTGTGTTGCTTATGATGTGCAAATGGGTAATTTGGATATACTAGAAGATGTGATGTTATTGATAAAAAAATTACAATAAATGGATTGATAATAATGGCACACGGTGAAAGGAATGATAGTAATATGAAGAAGGTTAAGTTTGATATTCAGGGAATGACGTGTAGCAGTTGCTCTAGCCATGTAGAGAGAGCAGTAAATAAATTGGAAGGAATACAAAGTGTAAATGTTAATTTATTATCAAATAATATGGTAGTAGATTATGATGAGAATATTTTAGACAATGAAAAAATTATACATGCTGTAATAAATGCTGGATATGAAGCAAGCGTAAGCGAAAAACCAAGAGAGACAAGAGAAAAAGTGGAAACAAGAGATAAGACAAAACATAGTATTAAGTCTATGAAAAAAAGATTAATAATTTCTATATGTTTTTTGATACCACTTATGTATATAGCAATGCACCATATGTTAAAGGAATGGTTTGGATTACCTGTTCCACAAATTGTAAAAACACTATTTCACGGAAATGAAAATGCTATAGCCTTTGGATTTACTCAATTTTTGTTATTACTTCCAATCATATATGTAAACAGAAATTACTTTATTATAGGCTTCAAGAGATTATTCAAAGGTACTCCTAATATGGATTCTCTAATTGCAATTGGAAGTACAGCAGCAACAGTATATGGAATTTTTTCAATTTACATGATTGGTTATGGATTAGGGCATAACCTAATGGATTTAGTTGAAAGATATTCTATGGATATTTATTTTGAATCAGCAGGAACGATACTTACTTTAATAACAGTAGGAAAATATTTAGAAACAAAGTCTAAAGGAAAAACAAGTGATGCAATTAGTAAATTGATTAATTTAGCTCCTAAAACAGCAACAGTTATTAGAGAAGGCAAAAAAATAGAGGTATCTTTAGAGGAAATTGTGGTAGGAGATATTATAGAAATAAGACCAGGAGGAAGTATTCCAGTAGATGGAGTTATTATGGAAGGAAGTTCATCAGTAGACCAGTCTAGTATAACTGGAGAAAGTATACCAGTAGAAAAAACAGTAGGAGAAAACTTAGTTTCTGGAACAATTAACAAAAATGGATACTTAAAGATGAAGGCTACAAAAGTAGGAGATAATACAACACTTTCACAAATTATAAAATTGGTTGAAGAAGCCAGTAATTCAAAAGCACCAATATCAAAGATAGCAGATAAAGTAAGTGGTGTTTTTGTGCCAACTGTTATTATAATTGCTATTATTACGGCAATTATATGGCTTTTAGTAGGACAAAGTTTTGAGTTCGCCCTTACAATGGGAATTGCAGTTCTAGTTATATCATGCCCTTGTGCATTAGGCTTGGCAACGCCAGTAGCAATTATGGTGGGAACAGGAAAAGGAGCAGAGAATGGTATATTAGTAAAATCAGCAGAAAGTTTGGAATTATTACATTTGGTAGATACAGTAGTTTTAGATAAAACAGGAACAATAACTGAAGGGAAGCCTAAAGTTACAGATATTGTTGCTAACCTAGAGGAAAAAGAATTATTGAAAATAGCGGGAAGTCTAGAGAAAAATTCAGAACATCCTTTAGCAGAAGCAATAATTGAAAGAGTAGAAGAAGAACAAATAGAATTATTAGAGGTAATAGAATTTACAGCTGTTTCTGGTAGAGGTGTAAAAGGTAAAATAGATGGAATAAATTATTTCGGTGGAAACATAGCATTTATGAAGGAAAATAATATTTATATAAGTGAAATAACTTTCCAAAGTGATGAATTATTAAAACAAGGGAAAACGGTGCTATATTTTGCAGATGATAATAATATAATTGGAATGATAGCAGTAGCTGATACAGTTAAAGATACAAGTTATCAAGCAATTAAAGAGTTAAAAAGAAAAAATATTGATGTTGTAATGATAACAGGTGATAATAAAGTGGTGGCGGAGACTATTGGAAATGAGCTTGGCATTAATAATGTAATTTCTGAGGTATTGCCACAAGATAAAGAAAAAGAAGTTGCAAAATTACAAGAAGCAGGCAAGAAAGTAGCATTTGTTGGAGATGGAATTAATGATAGCCCAGCTTTAGTAAAATCAGATGTTGGAATTGCAATAGGTTCAGGAACAGATATAGCAATAGAA
>CAZWIF010000093.1:0-2940 GCA_964634355.1 uncultured Clostridium sp. | reverse complement strand
TATTCTTAATTTAGTCAACACGTGAAGACTAATTTCAAAAGAAAGGAGGCAAATATATGTTGCCAGTAACTAAAATAACCGTGTCTCATCACGAGTTATTATATCATTTATTTTTTCAAAATGAATGTGAAAATAATGTCATACATTTTGAAAACAAGAATAGGAAATGGATTATCAAGAAAAACAAGGAATATTTTACTAGAGAAGAAATTCTAATATATACTATATTGTTTGATAACTATATTAAAACAGCTAATAACAATGGAATTTCTCATATTAGTTATCAGGATATTCATAAGGCATATAGGAAAAAAACAAGTTCTTTATTTCAAGTAAATAAAGAAACAAACAAAAAGGAACTAAAAACTAATTTTAGGATGTATGCTATTGCAATAAGTGGTTTAACAAAAAAATCAGTTGAATTATCATCTAAAGCAAAAGTAGAGAAACTCAAAGATATTAGCATTCCAAATCAAAAGATGGTGGAACTATCAAACGGTAATGCACATGGTTTTGACTACCATCTTGGGAAATTAGGAGAATTACTAAAGAAATCTGGAAGAATTTCAGAATTGCTTCCAGTATCACTAATTTCACTAGAGAGGAGACAATTAAATATGTTTCTGTATGGATGGTATATCAGTAGATATATATTTATAAACCAAAGAAAAATAAAAAAAGGCACGTTAAAGTTAGGAACACTAACCATAATGAGATCTATTCCTTATTATAATAAAGGGGTTCCAACTTCACATAGTCTATATGATGAAATAATTATATCAGAAACTTCAAAAAAACATCGATTATTAAATCAGTTTTTTAAAGATATAGAAAATACCTTAAATTGTTTTGTAAAAGAAAATAAAATAACAGAATTTGAAATGCCAAAACTAAAAGTGAAATATTTTATAGATCCAGAGTGTATGCTTACTATTACTTTATAGTAGCAGTAATTATAACTAAACATCGTTGCTATAATTTATTACCTCAAGCAGATTTTTACTATACTTCAACGAATTATATACCATTTTATCGTTGTAATCAAAGGACTTTAGTACATTAATACTAAAGTAACAACTAGCAAAGTTGATAAGTTTATATTTGCTTGTGTTGTATGTACTTGTTGCTTGGGGTTAAAGTTAGCAACTTTGCTAGGAGAATATGACAGATAGTAAAAAAGCATATTCCTCTGAACCAATTTATAAAATATTACATCGCTTATGGCACACAGACAATAAAGAGGAATTATTTTCCCTATTACAAAACAATACTAATTTAAAAAAACCAGAAAAAAATATTGTTGATAAAATAAGTAATTTAATAGCAGATATAGGGAGTTTCCCTACATATCGAATGTTACTTGAAACCAATATATTATCCCAATTGAATATTGATTTAACTGATACAGAAACCAACAAACAGCAAGTGAATTTATTTTTAAATGATTGCAATAATAGACCGTTAAAGGATCAAATAAATAATCTTCATTTATTTTTAGAAAACAATGGAGTTACAAATGAATTATACGAAAAAATATTAAATCTTTCTAATTTCATTCCAATAAATAACAACGAAGAATATGAAGATCCTTACTCTGCATTTCAAAGCAACTATGAGGAGAAAGAAAAAGAACAAGGTATAAACTTACTTGTTGATGACTTTAATAAAAAAACTGGTGGAATACATCCTGGGCAACTTGCAGTAATACTTGGATATGCAGGTAGTTTAAAAACCACATATGCATCAAATATTGCATTCAATGCATCAAAAGATGGGTTTAATGTACTATATATTTCACTAGAAGTACCAAAGAATGAAATGGTTGCAAACTTTCTAGGCAGACAATCATTCGAAACAGAGTTTAAAACACTCGAAGTTGATGAAATAAGACAAAGAAAACTTTCAGACGAAAATAAGAAATACTTGTTTGAAAAGATAATGCCAGCTCTTAAAGGACAGAAAGGCAAAATCTACATACTAGACGAAACAGATTTAACTAACTATTCATTTTACGCATTGGAAGAGAAGTTAAAAGGAATGGATCAACTTTCTACCACTGAAACAGGCAAAGGTTTAGACCTAGTAGTAATTGACCATACCCAATTACTTAAATTTAGTAATGAAATGAAAGCAGATACAAACACGGTACTTAATATGTACGTTTCATTCTTTAGACAACAATGTATCAATTTCATACATTCAAAGAGACAATGTAGTTTCTTAATATTATCTCAAGCAAATAGAGATGGTTGGACATATGCACTTAAACATGGTGGAATGTACAGATTAACAGCACTTGCAGATGCAAATGAACTTGAACGTGCATCTTCAATAATAATTTCAGTTTATGCAGACGAACAAATGAAGATAGGAAATCAAGCAAAAGTTGCATTACTAAAAGCACGTAACACTTCTACTTCATTAGAACCAGTTGATGTGTTTACTGACCCAAGCAAATATGCTTTTGGAGATATAATGGAGAAAGCAAACACGACATACTCAGGTTCAATGAGTGATATTCTAGCAAGCACTACAAAATCAACACTTCAAACAAATATAGACCATAAAGCAAATAAAGAAATAGAAATATTGGAAGAATTAGGTTTAAACATAGACCTAGATGAGATATAAAATGACAATACAAATATTTTGATAAAAAGACAGTATATTAGTTAACTATTATCAAGTAAAAACTTTTATGACTTGTAAAAGGAATTTAAGATTACTATATGATAGAAAAAAGAGTCCTTATGATAATATATAAGAATTTTTACTAAAGCACCATTGGAGAACAGATAAATTATTTAAAGTTTTAATAGATAAATTTAATAAGTTACTTTTAGGTAAAATGCCTAAAATATAGTTTATTTAATTCAGGATGACTTTACTGAAGGTCATCCTAGCAATATTTGCTAACATAAGAAAGGAGTTCACTATGAA
>CAZWIF010000092.1:0-3005 GCA_964634355.1 uncultured Clostridium sp. | reverse complement strand
TATTGCTCCTTGTATTTTGTAATTCATAAAGCTTCACCCTTTTCTTTTGATTAATTATCTAACTCCATAATCTCTTCCGTCTTCCAAATGTTTTTCGTTTATATCAGTTATACCTTTTTTCTGTAAGACCTTTGCTTTAGCCGTTTTTCTTGGTGAAGTAGGTTCTGCCTTTAAAGTTAACTCCCCACCTTCAATATTTTTTCTCCCAGTCTTTTCTGGTGGAATTTGTATACTGCCACTCTCTGGCGTTCTTGCAATTCCATATGTAATCTCATATCCATTTTTATCCATTATGGTCCTCCTCTATATTTTTTCTCTTATTTCAAAAGTAAAATAAGATTTGTTTGGTTTCATTTTACATTTTCCTTTTACCTCATTTGTTTCTTGGTCGAAATATAAAATTGGTTTGACTTCTTCGACTGTTTCTGTATCTATTATCGTTATTGGTCTCTTTAAGTTTGGTGTATAAGAAAATTCTCTATAAATTGAACTTTCTTCTGTTTTTATTGCATTAAATTTTACTGGTAATGGTTTCTTTGTAATCTTTACTTCATCATTAATAAGCATTCCTGTATTTACCACAACCTTTTCTTTTCCAAAAGACAGGAATACTAATGGGTTTCCTTCAGCTTTAGGGTCATTTACATAGTATGTCCTTTTAAAATTTTCCCCTCTTATCTCTGAACTTCTGACTAATCTTTCAACAGTAAACTTTGGCACATTTTCATCTACAAGTTGTTTTTTATCTGTTTCTACTACCTCATATATTACTGTGTTTACGTCTTTGGGGTCAGTTATGCTAAAGTGTCGTCCTTGAACATTTTCCATAATCTTCCACTCCTTTACTACGTATAGCTTGTCTTTTGTATTAACTATACATAATTATACTCTATTTTCTACAATATGTCAACTGTATTTGTTATTTTTCTAGGGTTATACTTAGATATCTTTTTTAACTGCTTGTACATTTCCTCTTCTTTTTCTGATATTTCTTCCGGTATCATTATCTGTATTTCACATCTCAAATTACCTCGTCTACCTTTTCCGTCTCTAAATCCTTTCCCTTGAACTATAATTTGCTTTCCTGATGTCATTCCTTTTTCTATTTCTATTTCCTCTACTCCGTCAATTCCTTGAACTTTTATTTTGCTACCCAGTGCCGCTTCCCATGGTGTTATTAATGCTTTCGTATGTAAATCATATCCTTTTAAAATAAATCTTTCATCTTTCATGACTCTTACTTTAATAAATAAATCTCCTGGCTTTTCATCTTTTGGATTTTTCTTACCTTGTCCAATTAAACGAATTCTTTCTTTATCTCTTATTCCAGCGGGAATTTTGACTACTATTGTTTTTAGAGTTCCCTGTACTGTTCTTAGAGAAATTTTCTTTGTCTTTCCGAAAAAAGCCTCTTCAAGACTGATTTCAATTTCAGTCTCTACATCTTCTCCTTTTTTTGCTCCTTCTTCCTTTCGTTCCTCCTTTTTTTTCTTTTCTGTTGATATATTTCCAAAAAACATACTAAATAAACTATCTTTAAAAGAATCTGACTTAGCATATTTATTTTCATACTTTTCTCTATTTTTTCTTCTTCCAATATTTATATTCCATGCTCTATCATATTTTCTTCTAGCAGTAGTATCTGATAATGTTCTATATGCTTCATTTATATCTTTAAATCTTTCTTCCGTATTTCTATAAGCTCCATTTACATCTGGATGATATTTTTTCGCTTGTTCTCTATAGGCTATTTTGATTTGTTCTTGATTTACTTTGTTGTCATCAAAGCCTAATATTTTATAGTAATCTTTAAAAATCATAATATCCTCCAATTAAATCACGTCTTGCGTCTTATTTCTCATCTCTTACTTCTTAAATATTATATCACTCTTTTATTGCTAATTCAATTAATTTATCTAATAATTTTTCATAATTTATTCCAATTTTGTCAAATAACTGTGGATACATACTTATTTTAGTAAATCCTGGCAATGTATTTATTTCATTTATATAAATTTTGTTAGTTCCTTCTTCAACAAAGAAATCAACCCTTGAAAGTCCTCTTCCGTCTATTGCTTTAAATGCCTTTATAGCTTGTGTTCTTATTTCATTAGAAATCTCATTTGAGATATTTGCTGGAATTATAACCTTTGACTCCACATTATTGTATTTTGCATCAAAGCTATAAAATTTATCTGCTGGAATTATTTCTCCTACGCATGAAGCCTCAACCTCTTCATTTCCAAGTACAGCACATTCAACTTCTTTTCCTGTAATTCCCTGTTCTACTAATATTTTTTTATCAAATTTACTTGCATAATCAATAGCACTTTCTAATTCTTCAAAATTATCTGCTTTATTTATTCCTACTGATGAACCTGAATTTGATGGTTTTATAAACATTGGGTAATTAATGTTTTTGCTAATCTCTTGACAGATTTCCTCTAATGTGCAAACTTTCTCGTTAAAACTCTTATCTATATATATGTAATTTTCCCCATTTCTTCTTATATACTCATATGGAGCTTGATTGATTTTTGCTTTTTCAAAAATCACTTTAGTATAAACCTTATCCATTCCTACACTTGAAGCTAGTATTCCACAACCTACATATGGTTTATTTATCATTTTAAATAATCCCTGGATAGAACCATCTTCTCCACCTAGTCCATGTAGTACTGGAAAAATCACATCACTATCTTTTAATATTTCCACAATGTTTTCCACTTTTTCTAATTCTTTTGGTTGTTCTCCAATTGATAAGATGTCTATTTCATTAATAGATTTAGTATATTTATACCAATTCCCGTTTTTATCTATATATATAGGTTGTATTTCATATTTTTCCTTATTTAAATTTTTAATTACAGATGTTCCTGATACAATAGAAACATCATGTTCTGTTGATATTCCTCCAAAAATAACGCAAATCTTCATTTTAATCCCCTCGTCTGTTTTATTTAATTTTTTCTACAATCTCATCAAAATGCATTGAGTTTGATGCT
>CAZWIF010000091.1:0-3038 GCA_964634355.1 uncultured Clostridium sp. | reverse complement strand
TTAATGCTAATGCTTTTTTTAAAACTTCTCTTGTTTGAGGCATTGCTCCTTCAAAAGCATCAACTAATAATAAAACGCCATCCACTGTTTTTAATACTCTTTCTACTTCTCCACCAAAATCAGCATGTCCAGGTGTATCAACAATATTAATTTTAATATCTCCATACATAACGGAAGTATTCTTAGCAAGTATAGTTATTCCTCTTTCTTTTTCAATATCATTTGAGTCCAAAACTCTTTCTTCAACTTGCTCATTATCTCTAAATATATGACTTTGCCTTAATAATTGGTCAACCAATGTTGTTTTTCCATGGTCAACATGTGCTATTATTGCTATGTTTCTTATTTTTTCATTATTCATTTTATTTTCATTCCTTTCAGTTTTACACATTTATAAATATCGTCTTTTCAAGGGCACGGTGCACCGTGCCCCTTACAAATTAATTTTTAATCATAATTGTTATTGACTTACATGGTTATATATTATATTCTATTTTTCTTTATTTGTCAATTTAATTATATCCTTCATCAATTGATTTGTTATCTTTTCTATTTCTTCTTTCTCTAATTTCTTTCCTTCAAAATAAATTGGTTTTCCATAATTCAAAATCACTTTAGAAAATGGTTTGTATGTTGCTTGTATTCCTACAGGAACAATTGGAACTTTAGCCATGTTCGCTATCACAGTAGCACCACTATGTATTTTTCCATACTTCTCTATTCCGTTTCTAGTTCCTTCTGGAAACATTACTAATATATTTCCATTTTTCAGCAGTTTTAAACTTTGTTTTATTGTCGTCGTATCATGAGCTCCCCTTTTTACTGGTAACACATTGGTTTTTTTTGCCAAAAAATTAACAAACCAATTAATAAATAGCTCTTGCTTTGCCAAAACATATACATCATTTCTTTTGGTTTTAGCCACTACAATTGGTGGATCCCAATTACTTAAGTGCTTTGGAGCCATTATATATGCTCCTTCCTTGGGTAAATTTTCCTCTCCATGTTTTTCTATTCTAAAATAAATTGAAAAAAATATATTTAAAAAGAATTTTATAATTGCACGAATCATCGACTTTTATTCCTTTCATGGGCACAGGTCCCTACAAGTAATATACAAATATTGTGTCTATTTTTTTATTCTTGATTTAATTATGTCTTCAACTTGTTTTGTGTTTTCCTCTAATGATTTTCCTGTTGTATCAACTAATATTGCATCATCAGCTTGTTTCAGTGCACCAACTGGTTTATTTCTATCATTATAATCACGAGCTTTTATACTTTCATAAACCTCCTCATATGACAACTCTTTATCTATTCCAGTTTCTTGGTTTTGTCTATATCTTCTCATTGCTCTTTCCTCTAATGACGCATCTAAGAATATTTTCACATCTGCATTAGGGAATACTACTGTTCCAATATCTCTTCCCTCCATTACAACATTCTTTCCTTCCGCCAATTTTCTTTGTAAGTTTACCATTTCTTCTCTTACTTCTTTTATTGTAGACACTAGTGACACCATGTTATTAATTTCATCTTCTCTAATTCTGGTAGTTACATCCTGTCCGTTTAGAAAAACTTTTTGCACTTTTTCTTCTAATGTTAATTCTATCTTTATTTCCTTTAATAGCTTCATTATCTTATCAATCTCGTCAAGTTTAATTTTTCTGTCAACTATTGCAACAGTAACACTTCTATATGTTGCTCCTGTATCAATAGTTATCAAGCCTAAATCATCTGCAACCTTTTTTGCAATTGTTCCTTTACCTACACCTGCTGGTCCATCTATCGCTACTACAAAAGACATATTCTTTCCTCCTTATTCTTCTGGCAATGTTAAAGTCTTTGCCACTATTACAATATTTTGTATATTCATTGCTGTTAATTTCTCAATTTCCTTTTTGCATTTAACCTTAAAATCTGTCAAAGCATCTTTTACATTATATCCATATATTAATGTAACTTCAATATAAATCGAAGGTCCAATCTCATTTTTGTTGATTCTAACACGATTAACTTTATTAATCTCAGGAGTTTTGCTTGCTAAATATTCTATTATTTGCCTAAATACATTATCTGAAATAGTAAAATTTCCTATATAACTAAACGTAGGTCTTATTATAGACTTTTCATCCATGTATGGTTCATTCCCATATCCCTTAGATTTAAAAATTTGTAAAGGGTCTAATATGTATCCTGAAAAATCTTTTTTTATTTCAAATGTAGGTACTGGTATTACATGCTTCCCTTCTGTAACTCGTACATGATGAGCTCTCTCCATTTCTTCTGGAGTTGCGACATCCTCTATATGAATTATTTGAACAAGTTCTGGCAATCCTAAATTGCTTGCAATCTTTTGCACCATTCCATCTGAAGTACCTAATATCATTATACTTTCCGGTTTATATTTTTCAATGGCCTTTTGGATTTCTTCCTTCTTTTCATCATTTAAAAACAAAGCATGTTTAACAGTCTCTATCTTTGTATCCGCTTTTTTTGCCGATGTTCCAGCTATAATTTTATTACCATATATAAACAGTCCGTCGTCAATAATATATTTAATATTATTTTCACCTGCCACAAACTGTGCTCTATAACTTTTTCCAGTTCCAGAAGAACCTACAAATCCATAAACTTTTATTTTCGATGTATCAAACATTGATGTAGCTCCTTTGCAAATTATTTTTATCCATTATATAATATCATATTTAAAAAATCAACCTCATATTTTTACAAATTGTTGTTTGTTGGGATGATCCCATTGTATTGTATAATTAAATTTCTCCGTAGGGGCAGGCCTTGCGTCTGCCCATTTTTAATATTTGCAATATATTTAAAATATTTGTATTATTTATTTTAAATGTATTTATTTAAAACAAAATTAAATTTTTGTTCAACGGGCGGACGCGAGGCCCGCCCCTACATTCTCACATCTCATTTCTCACATCTCACAACTAAATTATAATTTATTTGATTTCACCGTTTTTTTATGATATGATAAATAATATATTTATTATAGAAGGGATTTGAATTATAAA
>CAZWIF010000090.1:0-3108 GCA_964634355.1 uncultured Clostridium sp. | reverse complement strand
TTATTATTCCCTCTTCTATCCAACTATTAACATTTCCAATTCCAGCATTATAAGCCGCCAATGCTAAGTTAAGGCTTCCATTATAGTATTTTAATAATATAGACATATAATTAGTTCCCAGTTTAATATTTGTCTCGACATCATAGATATCAAAATCTTCAGGCATATTCAATCCAGTTGCCAATTCATCTGCTGTCGAATCCATTAATTGCATCAATCCTTTTGCTCCACTTGCTGAAAAACTTCTTTCATTAAAGTTACTTTCCACCCTTATAATTGAAAAAATCAATAATTCATCAACATTACACTCACTTGCAAATTTATAAACATATTCTTCATATTTTATTTGATGAGTTCTTCTTAATATTATATTCTCAAAGTCTATTACTTTCAATATCGTACCTAAAACTAATATTAAAATAATTGTCAATAATATCTTTCTCTTCAATAATTTTTCTCCTTATTTGCATTCTTCCCAATTATTGGCTTCTGATACTTCAGCTATTAATGGAATTACCAACTCTGTTGCGTTTTCCATTTCCCTCTTTAGTATCTCTTTTACTTGCTCTTTTTCATCAATAGGGCATTCTAATAACAATTCATCATGAATTTGCAATACAATTTTTGATTTAAGTCCTTTTTGTTTTAAATTATTATATACATTTATCATAGCAATCTTCATTATATCTGCTGCTGTTCCTTGTATTGGCGTATTTGTAGCCACCCTTATTCCAAATTGTCTTACCATATAGCTACTAGATTTAATTTCCGGAATATATCTTCGCCTTCCATATCTTGTTTCAACATAACCATCTTTTTTAGCTTTTTCTATTACGTCTTCTTCAAATTTCTTAATTTGTGGATACTTCTCAAAATAACTCTCTATATAACGTTTTGCTACCTTTACTCCCACTCCAATTTGTTCAGAAAGTCCATAATCACTTATTCCATATACAATTCCAAAGTTTACAGCTTTAGCATGACTTCTTTGCTCTTTTGTTACCTCTTCTATCGGTGTATTAAATACTTGAGAAGCAACTTGTTTATGTATATCTTCACCGTTCTTAAAAGCATTTATCATATTTTCGTCCCTTGCTACATGAGCAAGAACCCTTAGTTCGATTTGTGAATAATCTGCATCAACATATACACAGCCATCTTTCGGTTTAAAAACTTCTCTAAGTTTTCTTCCTGCTTCAAATCGTGTAGGTATATTTTGTAAATTAGGATCTGTACTACTTAATCTTCCTGTTGCTGTAACTGTCTGATGAAAATATGAGTGTATTCTTCCAGTTTTAGCATTAATAAATGGCAACATTCCTTCAACATATGTTGAATATAACTTTGCTGTTTGTCTATATTCCAGTATCTTTTCTACTACTGGGTGTTCCCATTTTATCTTCTCCAATGTATCTACATCTGTCGAATAACCATTCTTAGTTTTTTTATAAGCTGTCAACTTCAAATCCTCGAATAAAACCTTTCCAAGTTGTTTAGGAGAATTAATATTAAATTTTTGCCCAGATATAACGTATATTTCTTCTGTTAATTGATTCAAAGATTGTTTTAAAAATTCTCCATACTGTATTAATTCTTCTTTATCAATTAGCATACCATTATACTGCATATCTGCTAAAACCTCTTCTAAAGGCATTTCTATATTATTAAATAAATCTATTAAATTATTTTTAATCAATAATTTATTTGTTACTTCATATAATTCTGATATTACATATACATATAGAAAATATTTTAATTTATCATTATTATTGCTTTCTTGTATTTGTTCAAACAAATTTAATTGAACATCCTTATTATCTTCTTTTTCAACTGTTTGATTTATATCTAATTTTAAATACTTTTCTGCTAATAAATCCAAAGGATATTTTCCCTCATTTGAATTAAGTAGATAAGCTGATATCTCAACATCAAAATAAATATTCTTTAGATTAATTTCTTTCTCCTTTAATAATATATAATCTGTTTTTTGTTTATATCCTATCTTTTCTATATTTTCGCTTTCGAAAATTTCCTTAAAATCTATTAAATAATTTTCTGATATTTGATAAGATGTCCTATCTAGAAAAATATATATTCCTGATATTTCTTTATTTATAATACTTTGATATGGGCTTGTTTCTCTTGTCTCAAAAAGATATATTATTTTTTTGTTGTCAAAAATTGCTTTTTTTAATTCTTCTATTTCTTGTATAGTAGAAATATATTTTTTCTCAAATAAATCTTTTATATCCTTCTGCTCTATATTTTCTTCTATTTCATCTAAGCCAAATCTTTCAATGTACTTTTTAAATCTAAGTGTTTTAAATTCCTCTAAAACTTTTGCTTTATCCCATTCTTGTATTTTTAAATCCTCTAACTCTTTATCAAGTGGAACCTCAACATCTATTGTACCTAATTCTTTTGAAAGGATTGCTAAATCTTTATTATTTTCCAAGTTCTCCCTTAATTTTCCCTTTTCAGTGGCACTTCCATCATTAATTGCTTTATACAAATTATCTATTGTTTTATACTTTTGAATTAAACTTAGAGCTGTTTTTTCTCCTACTCCTGGAACCCCTGGGATATTATCTGACTTATCTCCCATTAATCCTTTTACTTCAATCATCCCAGTTGGAGTTACACCATACGTCTCAAGTACCTTTGCTTCATTAAAGTCATCTTCCTCTGTTTTCCCAGCCTTAGTTCTAGGTATTCTTATCGTAATCATTTTACTTGCTAATTGGAAAGTATCTCTATCTCCAGAAAGGATAGTAGTAAAAATCCCTTGCTTTTCAGCTTTTTTTGCTAATGTTCCTAAAATATCATCTGCTTCGTAACCCTCTTTTTCAATAATTGTAATATTCATTGCTTTTAGTATCTCTTTAATTATAGGCATCTGTATGGCCAACTCATCAGGCATACCATGTCTTGTTGCTTTATACTCAGAATATTTAAGGTGTCTTTTAGTAGGAGCTTTTAAATCAAATGCAACCGCTAGATACTCTGGTTTCAAATCCTCTAATATTTTAAACATTATAGCTAAAAAACCATATACAGCATTTGTATATGTTCCATCTTCTGTCTGTAACATTTTACTTCCCATAATTC
>CAZWIF010000089.1:0-3262 GCA_964634355.1 uncultured Clostridium sp. | reverse complement strand
GCTAACAGAAAGTGGCTATAAAGAAGAAAATGCAAAAGAAGTTGTAGACTATAGAAATGCTATTTGGCTTGGATATGAACAAATTAAAAAAGATGGTTATATTAATACAAACACTATTATTAAAGTTCAAGGAACTATTGAACATAACAATGCTGGAATTAGAAAATTGTCAGGAACTGAATTAAAAAATTCCATTACAGGAGAGATAATATATACGCCTCCTCAAAGCGAACAAGAAATAAGAAAATATTTAAAAAATTTAGAAGACTTCATTAATGATACTGAAGACAATATAGATCCATTAATAAAAGTTTGCTTAATACATTATCAATTTGAAAGCATTCATCCTTTTTATGATGGAAATGGAAGAACTGGAAGAATTCTTAATATCCTTTATCTTGTATTGAATAAACTAATTGATAGTCCAATTTTGTATCTAAGCAAATATATAAATAAAACCAAACAAGAATATTATAGATTATTTAATGAAGTTAGAGATAATAATAATTTTGAAGATTGGATTTTATATATTTTAAAAGGCATTGAAATAACATCGAAAGAAACAATAGAATTAATAGAAAGGATTCAATCTGAAATGAAAAACTATAAAGAAGAATTTAGAAGTAAATTACCTAAAATTTACTCAAAAGAATTATTAGAAAGTCTGTTTTATGAAGTGTATACGAAGATATCATATATAGAAAAAGCATGTAGTGTTACAAGAATTACTGCAACTTCATATTTAAATCAACTGGAAGAAATAAGACTTTTGGAATCTGAAAAAATTGGCAGAGAAAAATTATACAAAAACACTAGATTGATAAAATTATTATCTGAAGATTAAAAGAAAATTTAATAAGATTAACTAATGGTGCAACTTTATTAGGATATGGTGATTCTGTGCATGATCTTACAAGACAAGCAAGAACTCGAAAAGAGCATGGAAGAGAAACATATTCTGGTGAAGATAGATAATTTGGAGGAATTATGGAAGAAAATTCTGCATTAACTGAAGCTGATTAAAAAAGATTGAGAGAATTTAGTATACGAATGGGAATAGATTTCCTTTATGATATAAAAGGAAGAAGAAGACCTTTAACAATTAATTCAAAAAGAGGAGAAGCTAATAATGCTTCTCCACGTTTGTTTAGAAAAAGCGATATACCTTTGGAAAGTTTAGGAGAGGAAGCTAGAAAAAGATTAAAAAATTTTTCTGAAAATATTGGAATTGATTTAAATGAATTAACTAAAATTCCTAATGAGATAAAAACTGATGAAAAAATAGCTAATATTGCAGATGAAATTAGTAGAAATTTACAAGAACAATTTTCTGAGGAAGAAAGAATTGCGCTAGAAGAGCATAATAGACTTGAAGAAGAAATTAAGAGTAAAGGAATAAAAACAATAAAACCTGAAAAAAGGAAAGTAACTAAACCAAAACAAATTATTAGTCAAAGAAGATATACGGATCCTAAAAAAAGATTATTATTAAATAGAATCTTATTAAGAATTGATTATAATAATGGTGGTTTTAAAGATTTAGAGGAAGCTTATCGAAATGGAGAAATTACTGCTGAAGATATAGAAGAATCTAAAAATGGAAAAACGAGGAAGGATAGAAGTTTATATAAAGAAGTCCAGAACTTGTAGAAAGACTTATAGATGAATATAATTCAAGAGAAGAAGGTCAAGGAGGACCTTATGCAAATCATGGTGGAGTTGCAGGATATGGGCTTACAGAAGAGTGGAAAGGTGGAAAAGCAATAATTGAAAGAGAAAGTACAGGGGTGGAATAAAAGTAATAATAGATACGCCTTCTACACTTGATACAAGTGAAATTGCTAAAAGTACTAAAAATACAGAGGAAGGATTTGAAATAGGATAATAATGAAAGAATATAAGGTCGGAGGAAAAATAACTTTAGAGGATAAAAAGTGTTATAGAATAATAGAAATTTTTAGATTTAATGAAAAAGATTACTTATTTTGTTGTACTACTGAAAAACCAATTATACCTAAGTTGTTTGAAAAAATAGAAGAAAATGGTAAGATTTTTGTGAAGCCAGAAGAAGACCTTCATATTATGAAAGAAGTGACTCTAAAAATATTAGATGGCGAGATATAAAACCTTACGGAAATAAGGGAAAATTATGTAAATAATTTACATAAAACTTGCATTTTTTATAGTTTTGTGATATAATAAAAATGCAATTAAATATAGTACGCTATTTACATAAAAAAATTTTTGTAATGGCGTGTTCCACAATAATTATGGAGGAATGATTTATGGTAGGATTCGGAAAATTCGGATTGGCGAATGAGATGGCATCAATCGAGGACACAAGAGATGAGAGGTTGATTTATATCGACCCTCAGCAGAATGGCTTTTTTAAGAATGCACTTAACAATGCAATTCTTAACAATGCAATAAGGAAACGCCTTTGCCGAAAGGAAATAATAGACTTTCAGGAGGCTATTCTGGAAATAAAAGAAGTGTGTGTATCACCATTTTTTATTCCAAAGTACGCTCCTTCCGAAGGGTGGGGGAGATTCCCCGTTGCGTTTAAACCGGATCGGAGACCGATTGATTGGCTGACGTATAATCAATGGGTAAACATGGTAGAGACGATGCCGGCCCTGAACGGTTTCCGCCATTGGAGGATTGGAAACCAATATGAGTATTACATATATTTGATGTATGTGATAAACAGATTGGTAATGAAGGGAGTCAGGGCTGAAAGAGCTGTCGCTAATATAGTTTGCGGCACTAACTGTGCGCGTGATGCTCATATCAGCTGGACGGGCACAGAGTACGTGTTCACAACAGATGACGGCAGAAAAATTAACACGGGGGTGTACGATTTCGACATGTGTAAAAGATATGTTGAATGCCCCACAAATCAAACGTCCTACTGGGTGGCCGGTGAGAATGTGATTCCTGAGCGTGTGATAAACGGAAAGCGCCACAAGGAGCTCATCCTGCAAGGCACCGGCCCCATGGCGTGCCTTGAGTTCAAGTCAGACAAAAATAAAATGACTAGCGGAACTACATGTTTCATAGTCGCCTAAGATTAAGGCTCTACACCAATAATTTGGGTAGAGCCTTAATTGGTTCAAAAAAGCTGAAAAAGAGATTTAAAGAGAAAAATGGACAAGCTATAGTAGAATATATACATTTGAAAAGGTAAATACTGTAAAAAATATGCAATGTATGTAGTGTTACAATTGATGTGAAACAAAATTAATAAAAATTGAATAAGTGA
>CAZWIF010000088.1:0-3283 GCA_964634355.1 uncultured Clostridium sp. | reverse complement strand
CCCAAATTCACGTCCCCAAATTCACAAAAATATTTCAACAAAAACAGAGGAATTTGTATTGACTGATTCTAATCTAGATGGTATATTAGATGGTGACGACAATGGTATATTTGCATTTGAGTTTACCAACAGAGCTGGATTTAGTTTACCAATAACGGGTAGTGTTGGAACAGTAATATTTGCTATAATAGGAATAGTATTTATTGGGTTAGGAATAGTGGTATTGGTAATACCAATGAGAAAAAGAAAATAACGAATAATTGAATTTAATGCAAGATTACTTGTAGGGGGCGAGCGTGGACGGGTGAAATTTGTAAAACAAATGTCACTCGCTCGGGAGCGTTCGCTCTGTATTTTGAAATCCCTAATTCTCAAAGGAGGATATAAATGGACAAAGAGAAATACAAAGAAAAACAAGATATATTTAGTAGACTAATGTTTGCTTTATCATTAGTCTTAATTTTGGGTGGACTTTGTATTTCTCTTTATCCATTTGCGAGTAATTATCTTGCTAAGAAAAATCAAGCAGAAGTAATTAAAACATATAATGAAACAGTCTCTAGCGTAGATGATGAAAGAATACAAGCAGAATGGAAACTAGCACAGACGTATAATGAGAATTTATCAGGAGAACCTGTACATGACCCATTTGTTGCAGGAAGTGGATATGCAGTTCCAGATAATTATGATGAGGTGCTAAATATTAATGGGGATGGTGTTATGGCATATATTGAGATACCTAAAATTTCTGTTTATCTACCAATTTATCATGGAACCGAAGATGAGTCAATGACAAAAGGAGTAGGTCATATCGAGGCTACATCTCTACCAATTGGAGGAAACTCTACTCATTGCGTACTGACAGGTCATACTGGTTTACCTAGTTCAGAACTATTTACGAGGATTGATGAATTAGAAATGGGAGATATCTTTTATATTCATGTTTTAAATGAGGTTTTAGCTTATAAAGTATATGAAACAAAAGTAATTTTGCCTGATGAAATAGACGAGTTGCAAATAACAAGTGGATATGATTGGGTAACTCTTGTAACGTGTACACCATATGGTGTAAATACACATAGATTATTAGTTAAGGCAGAGAGAACTGAGTATGTGGAGCATGAGAATACTTCTCTATCAGAAATCTACGAAGAAAACAATGAAAGTGTAAATTATTATTTGATTGGAGTAATGATTGGTTTTGCAATACTTATTGGAATTTTAATTATTTTGCTTGTCATGAAAAGATTGAATAGAAAAAGCAAAACATAGAGACAAACTAAAATAGACCACCTAAAATTTTAGATGGTCTATTTTAAGTCTGTACCTAATGTCACCAATTTTTGTGTATAATCCAAATTTGCTTTTGAGTTTTTAGTATAACCCAATGTATAGATATCAGTTGATTTAATATCTTTTTGTAACAAACTAAGATTTTTTTTGCTTTTACAGGTATCTATATATTGTTTAACTGATGTAATAATTTCTAGTTTTTTATTCGACTTTGATATTTTTGATAAAATAGATTTACCCATATGATTAAAACCAAGTACTCTTATATATGGGATATTTTTATATATAAAGTCCATATCTTCCTTTGTATAGCCTAATAATGCATAAAGTAGAATTCTTTGAATTCGAGTTCTTGTAAATCTTTTTGATTTTATTTTGTCTATTAATTCATCAAGTGTGTTGCAATTTGAAGAGGCGTTTTTTATACTATTTTCTAATCCTTCTGAAACATCAGGAAGTTTTGAAATTTCTTCTTTTGACATACATCTTAGCTTAAATAAAATTTCTTTTTCAAAACAATGTAATCCATTAACATATTCTCCAGAACGAATAGCAGCAATTAATATTTCATAAGCAGATTGAGGAAGAGAAGAGTATAATTTATCATAATCATTATTGTAAATCATATTACGAATTGCAGTAGAACTAGCAAAACCATCAACAGCTTCAATTGAATTATAATTTACGGATTGTCTTTTAATAGTAATTGGTTTTATTGAAGAATTGGTTGATTTTAAAGCCTTAAGATATTCAATTCCAAGAGTATTATTAGGTAAGCTTAATATATTTGAATATTTTCGAATATCATTTAAATATAAAAGCAAAGCATTTTCTCGAGCCTTTGGAAAAGATAAACCTTTTGATAATTCATGATGTAGTAAAATTTTAAATTCTGGAGGTTCATTAGATAGGATATCGGTAAAAGTAGAAAGAATGTTAAGGTCGCCACATTCACTACCAAATGATAAATAATTAACTAGTTTTAAGGAATCCAATATTTTTATAGCACCACGAGCGAAATTTTCAGCACTAGAAATGCTATAAAGAACAGGCAATTCAATAACTAAGTCAATCCCGTTTTGAAGAGCCATATTGGCTCTCTTCCATTTATCAATTAATGCACAGTCTCCACGTTGAACAAAATTGCCACTCATGACTAAAATTGTATATTGTGCGTCAATAAGTTCTACAGATTTATTTAATTGATATAAATGACCATTATGAAATGGATTATATTCTCCAATTATTGCCAAAACATTTTCCAATTAACTTTAACCATCCTTTACTTTAAAAATAATTACTGATATAATATCATATATAAATAAAAAATACAAGCAGTGCTCGGTCATTTTACCATTAAAAAGCAAGGAATATAATGCCTGCAATAATGTTATTAAAAAAGAGATATATCTTGCAGGGGTCGCACTCTTGGGCGAACCGATGAATTGAAATTAATTATGGTTACGAATTGTAACTTATAATTATTCTTACAGGAAGTGTTTAATAAAATTAGAGAAGAGATTAAAATAGAAGGAGTTGAAAAATATGGAAAAGGTAATAATTTATACAGATGGTGCATGTTCTGGAAATCCTGGTCCAGGAGGTTGGGGAACAATACTTATGTATAAAGAGCATAAAAAAGAATTATCAGGTGGGTGTAAAAATACAACAAATAATATAATGGAAATCACGGCTGTATTGGAGGGATTAAAAGCTTTAAAAACAGATTGTGAAGTTGAAATTTATAGTGATAGTGCTTATGTGGTAAATGCATTTAATAGCCATTGGATAGATGCATGGAAAAAGAATGGGTGGAAAAATTCTCAAAAAGAAGAAGTAAAAAACAAAGAGCTATGGCAAGAATTAGACGAGTTAGTGAAAAGATATAATGCTAAATTTATAAAAGTAAAAGGACATAGTACTAATGAGTATAATAATAGATGTGATGAATTGGCGCGAAAAGCTATAAAAATGTGTGAAAGTACAAAAG
>CAZWIF010000087.1:0-3325 GCA_964634355.1 uncultured Clostridium sp. | reverse complement strand
TTATGGATATGAACACGATATTAGACTTAGATCACCTTAATGAATTATGCAAAAAAACAAATTCAGTATTGTTGATAAAGAAACACTATTATCATAGTAAAGAGAAATCGATTATTAACAAATATGACAGCATAATTGAAATAACCAAAGACAATCCTGAAACGATGGAATTACTTAAATCTGCAGATATATTAATAACAGACTACTCTTCTTGTTTTATAGACTATTTGTTACTAAACCGGCCTATAGTTTTCTATTGTTATGATTTAAACGATTATTTGATTAATGATCGTGATATGTATTTTAATTACAAAGAAATTGCGCCAGGCCCTATTTGCAATACCTGCACGGAATTAATACATAACCTGCAAGACATTCTTGTTGGTGTTGACAAATATTTAGAGAAACGAGAAAAAACTCTTGATTTTTTATACTCTAAAGAAAACCGAAAATCAGTATCTGAACTTCAACTGAATTCAATATCCAAGCTTTAATGACTGAAGTTAGCTCTAAAAGCACACGCATAGCAAAAAATACATTGTTTTTGTATATTCGGATGTTAATAATATTATCTATCCGATTATATACAAGTCGTGTAGTATTGCAAGTACTTGGCATTTCTGAATATGGCGTATATACTGTAGTCGGAGGCGTTGTCGTCATGTTCTCTTTTCTCACCACAGCCCTTTCAACTGCTGTAAGTAGATATCAGACTTATTCTCTTGGGCATGACAATATAAAGGTTCAGCAACAAGTATTTTCCACTTGCCTTTCAATCATACTGATTATTTCGCTAATATTAATTATCCTAATTGAACTTATTGCACCATGGTTTTTAAATACAAAACTTGACATTCCCGATGGACTCATGAATGCTGCTCAATGGTGCTTGCAATTTTCAATCATAGCTTTTTTCTTCAATCTGTTTAGTATTCCATATAATGCGTCAATAATCGCCCATGAAAAGATGAATGCATATGCATATATTAGCGTTTTCGAAGCCATACTGCAATTGCTGATTGTTTCTTGCCTGATTTTTCTCAAGGGGAACAAATTGATATGGTATGGTGCGATGATGGCGATTTTGGCGATAGTTATAAGATTGATATATGGATTATATTGTAGAAAGAATTTTCAAGAATGTAAATATTCATTTTCAATAGATAAGGCTCTGGCTAAAGACATATTCGGGTTTACGAGTTGGAGCATATTGGGTAATGGAGCATTTATTCTTAATACTCAAGGGATAAATATTATCATGAATATGTTCTTTGGAGTAACGATTAATGCAGCACGGGGAATTGCAGATCAGGTTCAGGGCGCAATTATGCAATTGTTATTGAGTTTTACAACTGCATTAAATCCTCAAATTGTAAAGTCATATGCGTCTGGTGATGAAAGGTATGTTAATAAACTGGTTTGTAGCGGTGCAAAATTTTCTTTTTTCTTATCTTTGCTGTTTGCCATACCGTTAGAATTGGAAACCGAATTTATTTTGAAATTATGGTTGGGAAACTATCCATCATACGCACCCATATTTGTAAGACTGGCAATTATAGCGACAATGATCGATTTTCTTGGCAACACTATAGCAAGAGCTGTATGGGCTACAGGTAAGGTGAAATCTTATTATCTTTTGACAAGTTGTATATCTGTTTTGGTTCTACCAATTTCTTATATTTTTTATAAAAAAGGGTTTAATCCCCAGTTTTCATATATTGTATTTATTCTCATATATGCAATTTTGATACCAGTCAGGTTAAGAATCCTCAAAGAATTAATGAATTTTTCACCCAAGCAATTTGTCGCTTATACAATAATGCCATTGATACCAGTTACTTTGTTATCTATAATTATTCCTGTAGTTATTAGAATCTTAATGACACCAAGCGTATTCCGACTAATAATTGTAGCAATAGTTTCTATATCATCAACAACTTTCTTTGCATATTTCATTGGATTAACTTCCGAGGAAAGATCTTTGCTAAAAAATAAGTTTAGACATCTATTAAAAAACACTCATATCTGATATAATATTTAGTGAAGAAAATAGATACGTATATTTTAAAATTATTCTATTATTCGTTCCCCTTATTTATTATTGTACAATATTTTGCAGCAAGAGGATGGATAAGTAGCAATCCTACCGTAACTATAGTTAAAATAGCCATTCTTATTGTAGGGATTAAATCAATTTTAAAGATTAAGATAAAGTCTAAAAATAAAGGATTTTATCTTATGTCATTCTTTATTTTATATACACTATTTTCAGGGATTGCATACGTTTTCTCAAATAGACCGTTTTTTTGTTACTATGATGCTCTGACAAATTACATACTGCCTATGCTAATGTTTTATATCGGGATGAATCCAAATATAAATCAAGGTAAGTTTATAAGGCTTATGTCTTTAGGGCTAATTATCGGCTTTATTTTAACAATACCAGCCTACGTGACACTTGCACCTTGGTATGTTGATTTTATAAAAAAGTCTTTTGAGAACTCCTCTCAATCCATTGACTATGTAATGAGCGCATTGCGATTTGGAGGTCCCTTTGCCGATAATTATTTAGTGATGTACACAAGCGTTCCTCTTCTTGCATATTATTTAAATGAAGTATTTGTTAATCAAAATAAGAACTTTATCAATTATCTTAGTATTATTATATATGTAATTGCTTTAATATTATGTCAACAGCGATCCGGTCTATTGTTTACAATACTTGCCTTTCCATATTTCATATATTATAGTAAAAACAGAAGCAAGAACTTTTTTTATTTCTTCATTATATTATTTATTCTATTAATGATCATTGCTTACAATGCTTCATCACGAATGGATGATATTATAACACTTTTGACTGATCGTATTGAAAAAATGTCATTTGAGGAGGCATTTGGTGAGAGAAGAGAAAAAGTATTTCGTGTATTTAGTGAATGGAAGAACATTCTTTTTGGCGACGGTGTAGGAGTTTATAGTCATGCCGCATTTTCCAAGGGATTTGTGAGCGTCAATGACAACGGATGGATCAAATTATTAGTAGAGAATGGATTTGTAGGTGTTTGTTCGTTCTTATGGTTATCTTTATCTACATTGTATCGCGGAATAAAATTTAAGAAATACTTCTATGTAGAAATTTTTATAGTTTCGTTTTTTCTTTTCGCGATGATTGGCTCCGATTCCTTGTCAATGGATAGCACCCAACCTATTTTATTTTGGCTATCGATGGGACTTATCTGGTCTCCAAAGAAAAGAAAAGTTGAAATACAATAAAGGTAGGTTCTAAAAATACATGAATTTGAGTGTATGCCTATCCGCTTATATT
>CAZWIF010000086.1:0-3374 GCA_964634355.1 uncultured Clostridium sp. | reverse complement strand
GGACTTACATATGAATATGGTAAAATTGGTGTAATGAGAGCAATTCAAGAAATGAAAAATAAAGGGGAGAATTAAAACATAATAGAAATACAGGAATGTACCAGTTTTCTAAGAACGGCAATTTATTTAATAATAAAATAGTAAGAATGCGGAGGAAGATTATGGAAGAAGATGATGTGATTAAAATTGTGGTAGCAGATGGAGAATATATGGAAACATTTGCCCCACTTCCTAGAAATAAAAAAGAAGCAGATAACAAAGTGAAAAGAGGAATGTTAGCTGGAATAGGAATGTCTGAAGAGGAAATTGATAGAGTTGTAGATCAGTTAGAACTACAATTTGATGACGGTGTAGATGGTCTATTTGATGATGGACCATTAACTCCAGTTGTATTGGTAAGAATTATACGTAGAGAGCCACAATCAATTGATATACCGAAACAATATATTCCTGAACCAGAGTTAGAGCTTGAAGAAAAGCCGAGGCAAGTTATGCTTCAACAATATTATGGAGATAGAAGCGCTGAAAGAAGAAGGAGGAAAACCTTCGACAGATTTAAATCGCATGTTGTCAAGAAACCAATAGAAATTTATGATACAGAAGGAAAGAAAAGAACTGTTCAAGTATATACAGTAGAAGACTATGAAGGTAGAACAGAAGATTCTAATGAATTATTATTAGAGGGATATTCAACTAGATTGGAAAGACTATCTAGGGCACATGAAGGAGATTTTTCACCATATGAAAGAGAACTGGATAGCTTAAGAGCAGATGCTGTTAAAGAGATAATGGAGAAATATGCAGAAATGCATGAGGTTAATCCAGAAGAAGCAGAAAAATTCAAGAAAACTGCTATGGAGGAAGTTGCATCGTTAAGTGATTCAGAATTTAGAAAAAAGGCCATACAAGCTTTAATAGATAGAGATACAGAGTTTATTGAAACAAATAACTATGGTTATAACTCTCATCAAAATACACAAGAGAATTTAAAAACTCTTGGAAAATATGGAGAAAGAGCTGTAAAAGCACAAGTTTCAGTAGACCAACCAGCATTACAAAAATTTGGATTACATTCATTAAATGTATTAATTGAAATACGAAATCATACAACAGCGCCGGTAAATAGAGCAATAGGTACATTTGTTGCTGCACCTGTGCATAGAGCATTATTTAGAGTTACGAAATCAAAATCCAGACAACCTGTTAATGTTGATGGATACTTAATAACACCAATGGAAGATATGCTTGCTACATCTCAAAGGCATTCGGTCGGTATGTTTAAAAATAAACCAACTCATAGATATACTGCCAGAAAGGATTATTTTATAGAAGAGGCAAGCAGAGAATGTCAAGCAAGGCTAAAGAGACAAGCAGAAGCAAGAGCTACAAAAACAGGAGAAAAGTATAATCCTGATTCTGTAAAAAGAACTTCACCTGGTACACTTCTAAGGTTGGCAATCATTCCAAGGATTAAAGCAGTTGTTAATTATAAGGAAGGAAATGTAGCTGTTTTAAATGCTGGATTACATGATTTAGAAGAAGCAGCGCAAGATAGATTATCTCAAATGCACTCAAAGAAAGTAAAATTAACTTCTCTTGCTAGAAGAATTGCTGCATGTGATAAAGAAATTCAAGATTTAAAAGATTTAGAAGCTGCAGTAAAGGATCCTATAAAAAAGCAACAGCTTGTTAAAGCAATTGAGCAAAGGGAGCATTATAGATTGCTGTTAGAAGGAAGAGAAACTGAAATTTCAAGAATTGAAATTGATAGTGTTCAAACAGATGCAGTTTCAATGTCACAACATGATAAAGCTAATAAATCTAATATAACCAAAGTTGTAAAAGGAGTTAAAACAGCTGGAAGAGTTGCAGCTGGAGTATATATTAGTAGATATTTATATAGAGAAGTTGCACATCAAGCAAAAACTCCTGATAGATATAGATATATAAAAGGTGAAACAAGAGTTGAGCATAGAATAGTTACGGAAGTTGAACCAGGGTTAGACGAGGAAGGAATAGGAGCACTTACTTTAGAGGATATATATTCTCAAGGTAGTGGAAGTTTGTATCAATATGTTACTGGTGGAAATACTATTGGCGATAATACAAGTTTCTTTAGAGGTTTAGCATTTAGATATAATGGTAAATTATTTTCAGGTTCAGATGGAGTTGGTTTTGACCCGACTAAATTAACTGATACTAAAATTGACCAAATTATTAATGAGGATACTTCTTTAGTATCAATTGTGCAGGAGATACTTCAAGATACAACACAGCAGAGTTTTACAACAGAACAAATTGAACAGATGATATTAAAGGGTGAAATTACAGGATTAAATATATGGAGGTCTTCTTCAGAGCAAGGAGTACCTGGGGGATGGCTTGATGCATCAGAAATATTATCAGAATTGATTAGTGGTGGAACACATGAGGTAAAAAAAGAGGTTTTAGAAACTATAACACTACCAGGTAGTTTAGAACTTATTCCAGGAGAAGAATATATATGGTATACCACAGAATCAAATCCAGTTGTAGTTGCAGCAGAACTAGGATTAGGTGCGTTGGAATTAGAAGATTGGAATGAAATTGCAAGATTTACAAGAAGTCAGGCATCTATTCATATGAGATCATATAAAACATTAGAAGAAATGAAGAGAGAAAATGATAGAAAAAGAGCTGAAGCAAAAGGAAAAGAAGGCTCTGATCAAAAAGGAACTAAATCTGAAAAGAGGAGAGAAATTAAGGCTTTTCAGAGAAGTAATAAGTCTACCCAAAGACATTATGCATATTATAGCAGGGCAATGCATGAAGGAACTAGAAGAGAAGCGGAAAGAAGAGAAAAAACTACAGTATTCGAAGGATTTTTTGGTACAAGACGAGCCGACTTAGAGAGTGGATATAACGAGAATGCAATTAGAGGATTAAATAATAGAGAAACAACTCAAGAAGATACTGAAGAAAGAGGTGGATAAAATGGCAAATCCAAATGATGAAATTATAATAGAATTATTTGATGAAGAAAGACAGTGTCACAAATATGAATTATTGGATATAGTAATTTACAAAGATAACGAATATGCAGTTTTACTTCCACAATATTCTATTGATTCAAAGGTTGAGATATTTAAAATGAATCATACAGACGATAAATCTGCTACACTATATAAGGCAGAAACTAATAATTATATAATAATGCAGGTTTATGAGATGTTTAAAGAAAAATATCAAAAATATTATAGTAATCGAATAAGATTTGATGATTAAAAAAACAAAAAAATAAAAGATATCTAAAATTAAATTAAATAATTTGTAAAAATGTAAAAGAAATAATCTAAATTATTAGATTATTTCTTTTTTTCTACAAGAGAGTTTGA
>CAZWIF010000085.1:0-3416 GCA_964634355.1 uncultured Clostridium sp. | reverse complement strand
CAATAACTATTGCATAAATTGTCGATATGTGATAATATATAAAAGTCTTAGAGAGATAGGTTAAAAAAAAACACCTAAAAAGGTTTTGATTTAATCTATTTTTTTATATAATAGGAAAGTAATACTTTCCTATTATATGAAAACGATTCGCGACAAGATGCACACGAATTTCTTTCCAAGAAATTCGGCGCTAGAACAAATTTACGGAAAGCCATACAGGAAAGTTAAAATGAAGTGTATATTAAGGTTTTCCGATTTGTTCTTGAAAAATATTATATAAAATAGGGCTACAAGGCTCATTAGAAATTGTCTTAGGATATAGCGCCAAAAGAAGGGAGATTTAGTACATGAATACAAAGTATATTTTTGTAACAGGAGGAGTAGTATCAGGATTAGGAAAAGGAATAACCGCAGCTTCAATAGGAAGATTACTTAAAAATAGAGGATATAAAGTAACAAACCAGAAATTCGACCCATATATAAATGTAGACCCAGGAACAATGAGCCCATACGAGCATGGAGAGGTCTTTGTTACAGATGATGGTGCAGAAACTGATTTGGATCTAGGCCATTATGAAAGATTTACAGATGTAAATTTAACAAATAATTCAAGCGTTACATCTGGCAAAATATATCAATCTGTAATAGAAAAAGAAAGAAGAGGGGATTACTTAGGAAAAACAGTTCAAGTAATACCTCATATTACAAATGAAATAAAAGAAAGAATATATGCTTTTGAAAATAAAGATATAGATGTAGTAATTACAGAATTAGGAGGAACAGTTGGAGATATAGAAAGTTTAGCTTTTATAGAAGCCATACGTCAGGTAGGACTTGAAAAAGCACCAGAGGATGTTTGCTATATACATGTAACATTATTGCCTTACATCTATGGTTCAAATGAACTAAAGTCAAAACCAACCCAACATTCTGTAAAAGATTTGCAATCATTTGGAATAAAACCAGACATATTGGTTTGCCGTTCAGAGCATGAAGTATCAGAAGAAATGAAGGAAAAGATAGCACTATTTTGTAATGTTAGAAAAGAGAATGTAATACAAAATTTAACAGCAGATAATTTATATGCTGTGCCATTATTATTAGAAAAGGAAGGCTTAGCATTGGATGTATGTGAACATCTACATTTAGATAAAAAAGAGCCTAAAAATGAAAAATGGGAAAACATGATATCAAATATAAGAAAAATTGGAGATGAGGAAGTTACAATAGCTATTGTAGGAAAATATGTAAGATTAGAAGATTCTTATTTATCAGTATCTGAAAGCCTACAGCATGGTGGATTTGCAAATAATGTAAAAGTAAAAGTTAAATTTATAGATTCAGAACCAATAACAAAAGAGAACGTAAAAGAAATTTTAAGTAATGTAGATGGTGTAATAGTTCCCGGAGGATTTGGAAATAGAGGAATAGAAGGAATGATAAATACTATTGAATACGTAAGAGAGAATAATATTCCTTTCTTAGGTATTTGTTTAGGAATGCAAATGAGTGTTTTAGAATTTGCAAGAAACGTATTAAAATTGGATGATGTAAATTCAGAAGAGTTTGATGAAAATTGCAAAAATCCACTAATACATATAATGGATGACCAAATAGGTATAGAAGATAAAGGTGGAACAATGAGACTGGGTGCATATCCATGCACAATAAAGGAAGGAACACTGGCAAACAAATTATATGGAACAACAGAGATTTCAGAAAGGCATAGACATAGATATGAATTTAATAATAAATATAGAGAAATGCTAGAAGAAAAGGGATTGATAATTTCTGGAACTTCACCAGATGGAAGATTAGTAGAAATGGTGGAGAACATAAATCATCCATATTTCATAGCAGGGCAATTCCATCCAGAGTTTAAATCAAGACCAGATAGACCAGGACCATTATTTGCAGGATTAGTTGAAGCAGCAAAGAAATATAAAAATGAAAAAATCTATTGATATTAATTACCTCAGTAAACAGAATAGTTACAATTATAATAGTGAATTGTGACTATTTTATGAAAAATTAGCACTTACTATTGACAAGTGCTAATTTTTGATATAATATATTAGCAGTCAATAAAAATGAGTGCTAAAACAAATGGTGGACTAACACTATGTGAACGATAAGTATTCGTTCCGACATAATTGAATATGATGAAAATTTTAAATGATTCTAATTTAAAGGAAACGTAGTTATGATTGCATCATATAATAAAATTATAATGTTATTAGCATAAAAAAGGAGGAGGAATATTAAATGATTAAACCTATATTAGACAGAGTACTAATTAAAATGGAAGAAACAGAAGAAACAACTAAAAGTGGAATAATTTTGTCCGCTAATGCAAAAGAAAAACCACAAATTGCGGAGGTTGTTGAAGTTGGACCAGGAGGAGATGTAGATGGAAAAGAAGTAAAAATGTTCTTAAAAAAAGGAGATAAGGTTATAGCAAGCAAATATGCGGGAACAGAAGTAAAATATGAAGGAGTAGAATACATAATTTTAAAGCAAAGTGATATTCTTGCAATAGTTGAATAATAGATAATTAGAAAAATTTTATTTTCAAAATAAAAATTAGGAGGTAATTGAAAAATGGCAAAAGAAATTTTATATGGAGAAGATGCTAGAAAAAAATTATTAGATGGTGTAAACAAACTAGCAGATACAGTTAAGGTTACATTAGGTCCAAAAGGAAGAAATGTTGTATTAGACAAAAGTTTTGGTGCACCACTTATTACAAATGATGGTGTTACGATTGCGAAAGATATAGAGTTGGATGAACCATTTGAGAATATGGGAGCAAGACTTGTAAAAGAAGTTTCTACAAAAACAAATGATGTTGCAGGAGACGGAACTACAACAGCAACTGTTCTAGCTCAAAGTATGATTAAAGAAGGAGTAAAAAATGTAGCAGCTGGTGGAGACCCAATGGCAATAAAGAGAGGTATGGATAAGGCAATAAAAGTTGCAACAAAAGCTATAAAAGAAATAAGCTCTCCAGTAAATGGAAAAGAGGATATCGCAAGGGTTGCGAGTATTTCAGCAAATAGTATAGAAATTGGAACTTTAATTGCAGACGCAATGGAAAAAGTTTCTAAAGATGGTGTAATAACTATTGAAGAGTCAAAGACTTCAGAAACAGATGTAGTAGTTGTTGAAGGAATGCAATTTGATAAAGGCTATGTATCACCTTATATGGTTACAGATACAGAAAAAATGGAAGCGATTGTTGATAATCCATATATATTAATTACAGATAAAAAAATTGAAAATATACAAGAAATATTACCACTATTAGAGTCATTAATGCAACAATCAGGAAAACTAGTAATAATAGCTGATGATATTGAAGGAGAGGCTCTTTCTACATTAATATTAAACAAATTAAGAGGAGTTTTAAATGTAGT
>CAZWIF010000084.1:0-3504 GCA_964634355.1 uncultured Clostridium sp. | reverse complement strand
GCAAAATTATGTCTTATCTCTCAATCTTCCAAAATAGGCAATTGGACAGTTACCTATAATCTAATTACAATTAAGACAAATAAACCTTAGCATATCGTTTCGCTAACGTTTGTCTGCTAAATTTTTGATTAGCCAACTCCCTTGCCGCTTTATTTTCAAATTCAGTCCACTCTGTAGCGCCAATTATACATTTCTTAAGACATTCAATATCTTTTACTCTGAATAGAATGCCAGCTTGAGTATTTTCGATAATTTCTTTATGAGGTCCAATATCGGATAATATGCATGGTAATCCACAAGAAATAGCCTCAAGCACTGTATTGGGTAGTCCTTCTGCTAAACTGCATGAAATAAGACAGTCACTTGCTTGTAGGTATTTAATCGGTTCGGTGGTTCCACCAAAAAAATGTACGTTGGGATTCTTCGATTGAGATTTTAAAAAATCCATTTCCGGGCCACTTCCAACTATTATACATTGAACATTATAATTAAGCAAATCATTGAACGACTTGATTGCGGTAATATTATCTTTTCGTGGACGTAAACTTCCCAAAATTAGGAATGTTTTTTTTGTATTATCAATTCCTACTTTCTGTTGTAATAAACTTTTATCCTTAGCCGATATAGGCTCAAAATATGTTGTATTAACACAATTGGGAATACAATCATATTTTCTATTGAATTTATTGTCGAATATGTCTTGAAGAGATTTCGAGCAAGTCACATTTACATCCAATTTATCAATAATCCAAAGATAGATTTTGGTTATTATTGGTCTGATGAGCTTAGGCAATTTTTCACCAATATCATCAGGTGAACAACGTTGTGTTGATATCTTTCTGTATTTTTTATGCATCATGGATGCCACCAGATTAGCCCTAAACCCTGAACTATGGATAATCTCTACATCATTATCTCTCACATATTTTCGTAATTTTAAGATTGCTTTAAATATTTGTATTTTGGAAGTATTTAAGCAAAAATGAGGAATTTTTGCCTCGTCTATACGATTCATCCAGCTATTGCCATTAATTTCAGGAGACAACGTTACTATAGATGTATCAAAATCGCAGAATTCTCGTAGTCCTGATGTTATATTAATTGCTTGATTAACTGGACCACACACTCTTGCATTAGAAATAAGATAAATGCTTTTCATGATTTCTATCATTGAATAATTTATCGTTTCGAATCAAAGGAATATTACTCAAATAGATTTACTATCGATTCCATTTAGATATCAAGATTTCGGAGGAAGATTTATCCAACTTCCAAATTTATAGTCCCATTCTTCTGGATCAAATGGACCAAATCCACTATTAGAAGCGAAAGTCATTTCTCCAAAGTAAATTTTTCCATTAATGTTATAAAGATCAATTCGCACATGAGGAATGCCTTTAGATAGTTTTGAAGCAAGTGCTTTCATCTCATCAAAATTAGCGGGTTTTATTGGCGGATTTTTAGCATTTGGGTGTCCTTTAGTAAAAGGAAGGTGATTGAAATCTGAATCATAGAAATCTAATTTAGTTTCTTCTCCTTCAACATATCTGTCGGTAGTTATAAACAAAGCTTTAACTTCTCCATCAAAACAGAAAAATTTGTAATCTTTTAGTTCATAGCCACTTTCATCCACCATATATTTCTCAGCTATTATTCTGCGCTTTACATTTTTATATGCCCACTCTTTTGATAGCGTATAATAGTTGGTTCTGAGGCATTTTCTTAGCTTCTTCTTAGCCGCTGCAATGTCAAGCTTTGATTTATCTTTACAAATCACCAACCCGCCACTATCGTGTGTGCACTTTAGGACAAACTCATTAGGCAAGGAGTTGAAATCAATATCCTCTACTTTTTCCCAAACTCCTAATGTTGGTATTATGTATTCGTCTCCAAGAATTTGCTTAACATATTCTTTTGCTTCACACTTACATACCATTTGAGTATAACGAGATTGCCTGTCATACAATTTTAACCATTGAATCTTTTCGTTGAAAGATTTTGGATCTTTTAGATCAAGCTTTCTTTGAAGATATAGTCTAAAGAATATTTTCAAGTAAATGTCATCTGGTAAAAAAAACAATACCCGGCGCAATACTTTAATCATAAATTTCTTTGGACTATAAATCAATAGTTTTATAGCTTTCATATTGAAATTAATTATTACATTTATTAAAATTTCGTTATCTCTTGCTATTTGCTTCAATATATGAATACCTTTTTTTTCTTTGATTTTTTGACAGCACTCCAGAACAGTAACCTAAGCAGACAGCCATTGGCGTAATTATATCATTGTAATACATTGAAAAAAGGGTTTTTAGTATCCCTATACATAATAATAAAATAAATGCATTTCGATACGGTGATTTTTTATGATATCTATAACATTGAACAAGCATAAATATCCAGTATATTGAAAATATAAATATTCCGAACAGACCATTATTTATTAAAATTTCTAACCAGTCGTTATGAGCATAATTATCTCCTATTTTCAATGTGGCAGAAGCTCCTAAACCAAAAAATTGTTGAATCTCTGTTTCTTTGGTCAACCAGTATTTTATGATGTTATCATAGATAACATCCCTATGACTTGTATTTCCCTCAAGAATGGATTGAAGTCTTAACTGTAAAAATGGATTACTCGAATATAAATAATAAACAATTATAGCCAATAGCACTACAAAGAAAAATGTTGTTAAACCTATTATCTTTTTTTTCCTTCTGGGAGCTGTTTTTACTTCTTCGAATACTAAGAAAACAGCAGATATAAATGCAATGAGAATAGCACCTCTCTTAACCGAAAGGACAGAAAATATCAATATTATAGTTAAGTAAATCCATCTCAAATTTCTCTTATCAACAAAAAATAATAGTGGTATTATGGAAATAAAGGAATATCCTCCATTGATTACCAAAGAATCCTCATTACGTCCTAGCCCTATTAGCATCTTTAATGAGAAATAAAATGTTGCTATCGACGATAGAATAAAAATTGGAATCCACTTATTTATTATTTTTTCATCTAAAATACCAATATAACTAAAGTAATAAAAGGCAAATATTGGAATTAATGAAATTGAAATACTGATAAGATATATGGTACTATCAATATCTTTCCCGACAGCTTCTATAAAAAAGGTATCTCCTCTTACGATTGAAATACTTCCATAAATTAAAAACATGCAAACCAATATCAATAATCCTTTAATGTAAGGAGAAAACGTCGGTATGGTTAATGATTTATATCCGTAGTACATTGTCTTCATGAAAAGAATGACATATATTGGTCGTGAAACCATCATACTCGCTGAGAAGGTTACATTAAAAATACACCATAGAAGCAAGTAGATATTCAATGCTTTTTTAGACACCATAAATTTCACTATGTATTTGCAGCCTTTAAATTAGAACCCCAAAAAGCTCTAAATGAAAATCTGTTACTTTGTTTTATATAAGGGAGGTTCTATTTTTTGCTTCCCGACACCCAAGGCCGAACCCAATGAC
>CAZWIF010000083.1:0-3508 GCA_964634355.1 uncultured Clostridium sp. | reverse complement strand
TCAATATTTTAGGGTCCGTTGTATCATTTTCTATTTTTTCTCTAATTCTTCTTACAGTAACATCTACTGTTCTTATATCTCCAAAATACTCATATCCCCATACTTTTTCCAATAATAATTCTCTTGAAACAACTTGACCTGGTTGATTTGCTAAGTATCTTAACACTTCGAATTCTCTAACTGTTAAATCTACCTTTTTTCCTCTTACTTTCACTTCAAATTTATCTATATCTAGTTGTAAATCTCCTATAATCATTTTTCTTTCATTGTCTCTAGATTCATTTTCAACTATTATATCACTAGATAACTCATATTTTCTAAGGTTTGCTTTTATTCTAGCTATTAACTCCCTAACACTGAATGGTTTTGTTACATAGTCATCTGCACCTAGTTCAAGTCCTAGTATTTTATCAATTTCCTCTTCTTTAGCCGTTAACATGATGATTGGAATGTTTAATACTGTTCTTACTTTTTTACATACAGTTAATCCATCCATTTTAGGTAACATTATATCTAGTAAAATTATATTTGGTCTTTCTTCTAAAGCAATATTTACAGCAGTTATACCATCATTGGCAACACGAGTATTATAGCCTTCTTTTTTTAGATTATATTCTAATATGTCTACTATTGGTTTTTCATCATCTACTATTAACACTGTTTTCTTGTTTTCATTTGCATCATTTATTTCCATAATAGTCACACCTTTCAATTAAGCTATTATAACTATTATATATCACAATAATTCACTTTTCACAAGAGTTTTAAAAAAATTTTATAAATTGTTTGAACTGAGAAATATTCCTTTATCACTCTTTTTTTAATTTTCTCTCCACCAACTTTGTTAATTCTATTATTGGTACTATTAAGAATGCTAATCCAAATGCAGTTAAAAACTCTGCTAGTGATATACTTGTAAATCCGAATATTTTAACAAAGAATGGAATATATATTACACCTAGTGTTATTCCTGTTGTTAATACAAATGCTCCAATTAGCCACCAGTTCATCGTCTTCATTGTAAATATCGAATTTCTTTGTGAACGCATGCATACTGCGTGGAACATTTCTATAAAATTCATTGTTAAGAATGCCATTGACATTCCTTCCCCTGATTCCATTATTCCCCATACTCCTGATTCCATATACTCTCCTATAAAATATGATAATACTACTAATAATCCCATTACCAATCCTTGAACTATCATATCTCTTCCTGCGCCATCTGAGAATACACTATCATCTGCATTACGTGGTTTTCTCTTCATTACATCATCTTCTGCTTTTTCCATTCCTAATGCAAGTCCTGGTGTACTATCTGTTACCATGTTAATCCATAATAGGTGCGCTGGTGTTAATAATGTTACTCCTAGAACTGATGAGGCAAATACAGCAACAACTTCTGCCATGTTTGTAGATAATTGGAATTGTAATACTTTTCTTATATTATCATATATCTTTCTTCCTTCTTCTACAGCATTTACAATAGTTGCGAAGTTGTCATCTGCTAGTACCATGTCTGAAACGCCCTTTGTTACGTCTGTTCCCGTTATTCCCATGCTTATTCCTACATCTGCTGCTTTTATTGATGGAGCATCATTTACTCCATCTCCTGTCATTGCTGTTATAAGATTTTGCGCTTTTAATACCTTTACAATTCTTGTCTTATGCTCTGGTTGAACTCTAGCATATACTGAACATTTTTTTACAGCCTTAATCAATTCTTCATCTGACAACTGTTCAATTTCAGCACCGGTTATTGCTTCTTTATCATCTTTTATAATCTTTAAGTCTTTAGCTATTGCAACTGCTGTATCTTTATGGTCTCCTGTAATCATTATAGGTCTTATTCCAGCACTTTTACATTCTTGAATAGCTGCATAAACTTCTTTTCTGCATGGATCTATCATTCCAACAAATCCTATAAAAATCATATTTTTTTCTAATACATCTGATTCATATACTTTTGGTTTTTCTGAGTACTCTACATATGCTGCCCCTAATACTCTGTATGCTTTATCAGCAAATTTTTTGTTCCATTCCATTATCTCTTTTTTATCATCTTCTGTTAATTCTATTATTTTTCCATTCTTTAAATATTTTGTACATCTTGTTAATAAAATTTCACAAGCACCCTTGGTATATTGAATATATTTTTTGCCACTCTCGTGTACTGTAGACATCATTTTTCTGCTAGAATCAAATGGAACTTCTCCAATACGTGGACTTTCTTCTTCTAATCTTGATTTTAATAATCCTAACTTTTTTGCATATTCTACTAATGCATTCTCTGTTGGTTCTCCAACTGCATGTTCATCATTTTCCCCAATTTTTGAGTCATTACACAAAGCCATAGCTTTTGCTAATAATTCTTCATTGTCTGTATAATTATCTACAACTGTCATCTTATTTTGTGTTAATGTTCCTGTTTTATCTGAACATATAACTTGTGTACATCCTAAAGCTTCTACTGCTGTTAATTTTCTAATTAAAGCCTGACGTTTTGACATTGATGTTACACCTATTGATAATATTATAGTAACAACTGCAGGCAATCCCTCTGGAATTGCTGCTACCGCTAATGCAATCGCTGTTAGAAATGTATCTAATATTACTTTTCCTGAAAAATCGCCATGTCTTACAAGACCAAATATAAATACAAATATACTTATTGCAAGAACAATCTTTGTTAATACTTTTGATAATTCCGCCATTTTCTTTTGAAGTGGTGTTTGTTCTTCCGCCACTTCATTTAGTGCTTCTGCTATTTTTCCAATCTCTGTTTTCATTCCTGTTTCTACTACTACAGCTTTTCCTCTACCATATGCAACTGTACTTCCACTGTATAGCATATTCTTTCTATCCCCTAACGAAATATCTTTTTGTTTTTCCTCTAGTTGTAAGATGCTCATAAACTTACTTACAGGAACTGATTCTCCTGTTATTGCCGCTTCTTCTATTTTCATACTATAACTTTCAAGTACACGGCAGTCTGCTGAAATGGCATCTCCAGCTTCTAGTATAACAATATCACCAGGAACTAATTCTTCGCTCTTTACTATTTTCATTTCTCCATCTCTTAATACCTTTGACGTCACAGCAGTCATCTCTTTTAGAGAATCTATTGCCTTTTCTGCTTTACTCTCTTGAAATAATCCTAATATGGTATTAATTATTACTACAAACAAAATGATAAAAACATCTGTGAATGATTCATTCTGTATAAATGCTGTAACTGCGGAAATCCCTGCTGCTACAAGTAGCATAATAATCATTGGGTCTAGTATTGACTTTATTACTTTCTTAATAATTCCCTCTCTAGGTGGCTCAGCCAACTTATTCATGCCATACTCTTCTTTTCTCTTCTCTACTTCTTGTGAGGACAATCCATCTTCAGAAGAATTTAATTCTTTTAATACTTTTTCTTTTTCTTCTAAATAATATTTCATCTTTTTCTCCTTCCTTACATCTATTATTTTCTTTGCAGAACAAATTATTCCTTATTTTT
>CAZWIF010000082.1:0-3596 GCA_964634355.1 uncultured Clostridium sp. | reverse complement strand
AGCAAATTGATAAACATATAAACTTTTAATTTTGTATGGACATTTTTTTTATTTGAAGATATAATTAGAAAAACGAATGTTAAAGATTAAGGAGAGGGAGAGTATGTCAGTTTTAGTTACAGGTGGTACAGGATATATTGGTAGTCATACGGTAGTTGAATTACTAAATTATGGAAAAGATGTTATTATTGTAGATGATTTATCTAATAGTAAAATAGAGGTTTTGGATGCTATTGAGAAGATAACAAATAAACGCCCTAAATTTTATGAAGTAAATTATTTAGATAAAGATAAAATAAGAAGTATATTTAAAGAGAATGATATAGATATGGTTATTAATTTTGCAGGTTTTAAATCTGTTGGGGAGTCTGTTTCTAAACCTTTGATGTATTATCATAATAATGTAGGGGGAGCTATTAATGTTTTAGAAGTAATGCAAGAGTTTGGAGTTAAGAATTTTATTTTTAGCTCTTCTGCAACAGTATATGGAGACCCAGAGGTGGTTCCAATTACAGAAGATTGCAAGGTTGGGGGAACTACCAATCCGTATGGTACAAGCAAACTGATGATAGAACAAATATTGCAAGATTTATATAAATCAGATAATTCTTGGAATATATGTATATTGAGGTATTTTAACCCTGTTGGTGCACATGAAAGTGGTCTGATTGGAGAGGAACCAAAGGGGATACCTAATAATTTGATGCCATATATTACTAAGGTTGCTAGTGGAGAACTTGAAATTTTAAGTGTTTTTGGAAATGATTATGATACAAAAGATGGAACAGGTGTAAGAGATTACATACATGTAGTAGATTTATCTAAAGGTCATATAAAAGCAATGGAGAAACTGGAAAGAGAAAATTCAGGAATATATATATATAATTTAGGAACAGGTACAGGATATAGCGTTTTGGAGCTTGTTGATAATTTTGAAAAGATAAATAATGTAAAGGTTAACTATAAAATAACAGGTAGGCGTCCTGGGGATATTGCAGCATGCTATACAAATCCAGATAAAGCTTTCAAAGAATTGGGCTGGAAAGCAGAGAAGAAAATTGCTGATATGTGCAAGGATTCATGGAATTATACAAAAAATCGCAAATAATGTTGATAAAAAAGAAAGAATATTATATAATACAAAATGAGCCTGAAAATAAAGAGGAGATATCAATGGAAGAATTAGATTTAGTAGAATTACTCGAACTATTTTGGAGTAAGAAGGTAAGTATAGTTGTAATTACATTAATAGCAGTAATAGCGGGAGGAGTATATAGTTTTTATTTTGTTACACCAAAGTATCAATCTTATACGAGATTAATATTATCGCAAGTAACGGATGTTCAAGAGGATGAGAATACATCAACTGAAGGCACATCAATTAATCAGACAGATATTACTTTGAATAAGAACTTAGTATCTACATACAGTGAAATTATAAAAGGTAATACTGTATTGAACCAAGTTATTAGCGAGTTAGGAATTGATGATTCTTTAGAAAGTTTGAAAAATAGCATAAGTGTTACAGACGTTGATGACACTCAAATTATCAAAATTACAGTAACTAACACAGATTCAACTAAGGCAAAAGATATTGCAAATAAGATAGCCGAAGTATTTAATGTACAAGTTAGAGAGATGTTTAATATAAGCAATATTTCTGTATTAGATGTAGCAGAAGAAAGTACAGTTCCTTATAATATAAATCATATTAAAGATATTGTAATATTTGCATTTATAGGAATTGTTATTTCAGTCTTATATATTTTACTATTAAATATGTTTGATAATACAGTTGGAAGTACAAAAGACATAGAGAATGAGATAGGAACAATAGTATTAGCATCTATACCAGAATGTAAAAAACAAGGTAAAGAAGAAAAGAGTACTTCAAAAAAAGGTGGTAAAAGATATGAGAAATGAGATTATTACTTTTTATAGTCCAAAATCACAGGCATCTGAGATATTTAGAACTTTAAGAACAAATATACAGTTTATGAGTAGTAATGAGAATTTTAGAACATTGCTTGTTACAAGTACAATGCCTGGTGAAGGAAAAAGTTGGGTAGCAGCAAATTTAGCTGTTACTTTTGCTCAAGCTGGGAAAAAAGTGATTTTAGTTGATACAGATATGAGAAAAGGGAGACAAGCATTTTTATTTGAAAAAATTTCTGAGCCTGGACTTTCAAATTATCTTTCTGGAATTTATAGTACAGGGAAAAAGAGTGAAACAGATATACATTCATATATTCATAAGACTGAGATGGGAAATTTATATATAATAGCATCAGGGTCGATACCACCAAATCCATCAGAGCTGTTGGTATCAGATAAGATGAATGAATTAATTGAAAAGCTAAAAGAAGAGGCAGATGTAATTATTTTTGATGGAACGCCAAGTAGCATTGTAACGGATTCTGTAATCTTATCAACAAAAGTAGATGCCACCTTAATAGTAGCCGCATATAAGAAAACGAAAACAGAAGATTTAAAGAGATTGAAAAAAGAGATTGATAATGTTGGTGGTAAAGTAATAGGGGTTACTTTAAACAAGATTAAGAAGGTAGCAAAAAGATATGAAAAAGGTTACTATTACTATGAAGATATAACACCAGTAGCAGTGAAAAAAGGTGATTGAATGATTGATTTACATACACATATATTAAGTGATACAGATGATGGAGCAACAAGCTTTGCAGAGAGTGTTGCATTACTTTATGAGGCAAAAAAGGCAGGATTTACAGGGATAGTATGCACTCCTCATTATATGCAAGGTTTTTATGAAAAGGATGTAAATTATATTAATGAAAAAATAAAAGATCTTGAAATTGACTCTAAAAGAGTAGGTGTACATTTATATCAAGCCAATGAAATATATGCTTCTAATGATATTTGTGAGTTTATAGATATTGAGAAAGTGGCTAGAATAAATAATAGTAAATATTTATTAATGGAGTTCCCTTTGACAGAGGCTCCTATGATGAATTCTATGGAAATTATAGAGAATATAGTAAAAAATGGATATGTGCCTATAGTAGCTCATCCTGAGAGATATCCTTATGTTCAAAAAAGTATAAATTTTGCAAAGGAATTATTAAAAAGAGGAGCTTTATTACAAGTAAATTATGCGAGTATTGATGGATACTATGGAGTACAGGCAAAAAAAGCGATTATAAAGCTATTGAAAAAAAAGATGGTTCAGTTTTTGGGAAGTGATACCCATAGAAAGAGAACAATATATCCTAATATGGAGAAGTACATAAATGAATTATCTAAATATTTATCAGAAAATGAATTTGATGAATTGTCATATAAAAATCCTATAAAAGTTATACATGATGAAAAGATTGTTATTAATGTTGATAAATTGACAAAATAATTTTGAATAAATTTTCAAAAAAAGATTGACAAGACTTTATAAAAAGAGTATAATAAACGATGTCAGTTGAAAACATATGCAGATGTGGCGAAACTGGCAGACGCACAGGACTTAAAATCCTGCGGGACTTAAACTCCCGTGCCGGTTCGATTCCGGCCATCTGCACCAGACAAAATTGTAAATATAAATCCTTGTAAGTATTGAAATATCAATGCTA
>CAZWIF010000081.1:0-3647 GCA_964634355.1 uncultured Clostridium sp. | reverse complement strand
CTGTGGAGCAAATTCTAAAAATGCAGAATAAAGCCCAAGCTGTACAAATATAATAAATTATGACAATGTTTAAAATTATTGCTATTTCCAGGGCACGGTACACCGTGCCCCTACAGAGAAAATAATATATTTATTTAATTATATAATACAATGGAATCATCCCAACAAACAATAATTTGAAAAGGGTGTTTCAAAATTTGTAGTTACAGGATAATGGTTTATTTCAAATTAATTAGAGAAAGCAAGATATATAAAGAAAAAAACGAGTTCGACCTTGAGATTTTATTTGCTTACTCCAAAGCAGAGTGTGTCACGTTATTTTGAAAAACCAACATCACTTAAACGCCTTGGAGAACGGAATTTTTTTATTTATATATCTTGCTTTCTCATAGTAAATAAATATAAAAACCATTATCATGTAACAATTTGTAAGATAAATTTTGGTAAAAAGGTTTACAAATAGCATTTTTTGTAATATAATAACCATGCAAAAAAATATACAATAATAAATTATATAAAGTATAGGGGAGGATTGTATGAAAACTTTTAAGGCAAGATTTATTATAGTAGCTATTGTAATGTTAGTTACTATTGTCACTATGATGACATCTGTAAAGGCAACAAATGATAAAATAAAAGTTATTAGAAAAGATGGCGAGTATATAATCTATGTTAGTGATTATGAAAGCACATCTTTTAAATTTGCCTTTTCAACTGAAAAATTAACAGCTGAAGAAGCAAATGAACAATTAACATTCATTAATAGTTGTGAAGACAGCAATGGTGAATATGTTGCGTATTTAGACGAAACAATGGAAGCATATACAGCAAATACGGTTTACATCTATGCAAAAACAATGGAAGGAGAAGCTATTATTACAGCATTGCAATTAGACAAAGAAGATGTTCTATTATATGAAGACATGCAGACGATTGAAAATTTAACAAATATTATTAAAGTTGATACTAAAAATATTACATCAACAGAAGAAGATGTAGATGGAGTTTCCGTCACAAAGTCTTATGGTCAAATTGATATTACTGATGATGAAAGTTATACATATTATTATCAAATAATTAAATTAGATGAAAGCACGGCAGATGATAATGCAGAAGCTTTAATAACTATGTTACAAACATTAAATACAAATTATTCTTCTATGAATATGTATGGAAAAATAGTAGTAGCAACAGAGATTTATAATACATATAAATCATTAATTAAATCAGCAACATGGACTAAAGTATCAAACATGCAAATAATTCAACCATTAGATACAGTCAATGGTGATCAATACATCGTATTATTAAAAAAAGTATCTGGAGAAGAAACCATATATGATGCACAATTTTTGACATCTACAAGAGAAGATTCAAATAAATATGTACCAGAAACAGAATTGAAGACATATCAAACTTCTTTACCAGTTACTTATGATAGCATATTATTATTTGTAATATTAATTGCGATTATATTATTAGTAGTAGTTGTATATATAAGAATAAAATTGTTAGAGAAAAAAGAAAATGAAAACAAATAGCAAATTGAAATTATATAAATTAATTTTAAAAATATTATTATTAGCAGTATTAATTGTAATAGTATTAATCGTAATTAAATATGTAGGATATCAAATAGTAGAAAAAGAAAATAAAGAAATGGTCGATGTATTTAATAATACGGAAGTAAAAACAGATGATGAAGGAAATAGTTTAATAGAAATGAAGGGATATAAAGTAATTGGGAAAATATCAATTCCAGCTATAAAACTTGAATATCCAATTTTGGAAAAAAATACAGATGAGTCTATGAAAATTTCAATAAGCAGATTTTCAGGTGGAGAGGTTAATGCACTTGGAAACCTATCATTAGCAGGTCATAATAATAAAGATGGAACAATGTTCGGAAAAAATAAAAGACTTATTATTGGTGATATTATAGAACTTACAGATTTAAATAATACAACAATCACCTATGAAATATACAAAATTTTTTCAACCGACCCAAATGATGTAAGTATCTTAGAAACAGAAGATGAAAATGTAAGAGAAGTTACATTAATTACATGCACAAATGGACATACACAAAGGCTTATAATAAAAGCCATAGAAATATAATATTTTAAGGGGGCAAAAAGATGAAATTGAAAATTGACTATAAAAGAAAAAAGATTATTATAATCGCAATAGAAGTAATGGCTGTCTGCATCGCTCTTGTTGGAGCTTATGCTTTTGTAAAAGGTAATAATCAATCTGAAGCTACATCAAATGAAGTAGCAGAATATGTTAGTCAAAACAACTCAGAAGAAAATAATCAAGTAGTTTTACCTGCATTGGGTGATGATGAAGAGGAAATTGCTACGGAAGAAAATGAAGATGAAGATAATTCTTCAGATGCAACAAGCATAACTTCAACAAGTAGTAGCAACAGTACGACGGTTGCAACAACAAATGATGAAACTGCTACAACAGTTACAGAGGAAGTAGTTGTAGGAGAAAAATTAGTTTCAGAAGATACTAAAATTAGATGGACACCTGAAAACGTAGTAGTACCAAATACAGAAATAGAAGTAACAAAATCTAATTTAACAGTAGTAAAAAAAGCGGAAACAGAAACAGGAAGTACATTAGCACAAGTAGGAGACGTTATAACTTATACAATTGAAGTTACAAATAGCGGAGAAAATGATTTAAGCAAAATTGAAGTTTCTGATGTTATACCAGATGGAACTACATTTGAAGATATTGAAGATGAAACAGCAATATTAGTTAAAGACAGTGAAGATGTTGTAACTAAAATAATATGGACAATAGATGTTAATGCTGGTGAAACAGCAGAATTAGTATTTACAGTTACTGTAAATGAAGGTACAAAAGGAACAATCTCTAATATTGCAATTGCAAATGGAGAAGAAAGTAACTCATCAAATATTGCTATAATTGAAACAGAAAAAACAAGTATAATAACACGTAATGGTAAGAAAGTAGAAGTAGCACAAGTAGGAGATGAAATTACATACACAATTTCTGTAGAAAATACAGGAGAAGTAGAAGGAACAGTATTAGTAAAAGATGCAGATTTAGTAAAAGTATTAGAATATGCCAATTTAGTAAGTGATATAACTGTAAATAATGGAGAAACAGAATATATAGTAGAAGAAAATGCATTAGAAGATGGAATTAAAGTTACAGTACCATCAGGAGAAGTAGCAACTGTTGTATTTACAGTAGAAGTAAAAGATATTAATGGAGAAATCTCAAATACAGCATTAATTGGAGATAAAGAAGAACCAACAGACCCAGAAATTGTAGATACAGTAAATATCACGGCAACAAAGACAAATAATGATGAAGACAAAGTAGTAAAAGTAGGAGATGAAATAACATACACAATAACATTAAGCAATAGTGGAAGTACAACAGGAACAACAACAGTAGAAGATATATTACCAAATGAATTAGAGTATGTAACAGCGAATCCAGAACCAACAAAGGTCGAGGGAAATAGTTTAACATGGGATAATGTAAGTGTATCAAATACAGAAACAACAACAATAACAATTACAACAAAGGTAACATCAGTATCAGATGAAAAAATAGTAAATACAGCAACAGTAGAAGACAAAGAATACAGTGATGAAGGAGTA
>CAZWIF010000080.1:0-4010 GCA_964634355.1 uncultured Clostridium sp. | reverse complement strand
CTTTTAACAACAAATACATTATTACTATTGAAATACATCCTACAATTGCCATCGGTAAACGAAGTGACAACACATTCAATCCCAGAACTTCTACAAATGGTATCATAAGATATGTATATAAAGCATTCTGTCCGCTTCCCCATGAAACTAAAAAAGCTGGTAAGAAATTTCCATTTCTATCTATTCCATAATTTAAGATTGACCATGCTTCATATCCAGAAGAAGCTTCATCTACATTTAATGCATTCGGTTGTACATCTATCAATATCAATCGACTTGCAAAACCAATTAGCAGTAACATTATAAGAATTAGATTATACTTATTTTTCTGAATAAAAATGCATAATTCTTCTTTCATCAGTTTCTTCTCCTTCTTAGAAATTAATCTTCTCCTCTATAATATACTCTGGTCTTCCTTTACTTTCATCATATATCCTTGCAATATATTCTGACATTATCCATAAAGACATTAGCTGTACACCTGCAAAAAATGTTACAGTCACCATTATAGAAGTCCAGCCTGCAGTTAAATTATTCCAATCTAAGAAATATGATAACAATGAATATATTAAAATAAGTATTGAAAGTAATATTGAAAATATTCCTATTATACCTACCATCTTCAAAGGTTTTGTTGAAAATCCTATTATGCCGTCTGTTGCTAATTTTAGCATTTTTCCCAATGGATATTTAGTTTTTCCTGCATATCTTGCCTGTCTTTCATACTCTATTGGCGTTTGTTTGTATCCTACCCAACTAAACAATCCTCTTAAGAATTTATTATGTTCAGGCATTTCCTTTACTACATCTACAACTTCTTTATCCACCAATCGAAAATCGCCTGTATCCTTAGGTATATCTACATTAGACAAATTATTTAATGCTTTATAAAACATTTTCGCTGTAAATAGTTTAAATGGAGACTCTCCTTTTCTTTTTTTTCTTTTGGCATATACTATTTTATATCCTTCTTTCCATTTATTTAACATTTCAACCATTAATTCTGGGGGATCTTGCATATCTGCATCTATTATTAATGTAACATCTCCACTACAATGCCTAATCCCAGCCATTACAGCTGCCTGATGTCCAAAATTTCTTGAAAAAGATATAACTTTAACAAACTTGTCTTCATTTGCTATATTCTTCAAAATATCTAGTGTATTATCTTTACTACCATCGTTAACAAATATAATTTCATGCTCATATTCATTGCTTAATCCTATTAATACACTTTTTATTCTTCTATAGCATTCCATTGCTACTTCTTGTTCATAATACATTGGTACTATTACTGAAATTTTTTTCATATTACTCACCCTTTATTTTTTCATAAATATCGAAAATCTCTATTTGTCCTGTTTTCTCATAATTTTCTTTTATATATTCTATTACATCTAAAGGTGTTTGCCAATTCATAGAATTCTCATCATGTAAAAGTAATAATGTAACTTTATCTTTAGACTGTAAATCTTCTATTATTCCTACTGAGCCTTTACTTCCAATGTTTCCTTTCAAGAACATATCATAATTTTTATTATATCTATTTATTGGTATCATATATATCGCTGCTCTTGCATCTACAATATATATTTCATCATCTTGACTTTCTATATATTCATCTACTTTCACTATCTGCTCCTCATATTCTTCAGATATAGGTATATATTTGAAGTTTTTTAATTGATTATAATTTTTGCATTTCAATCCATATTCTACAATCTTATAGATTGATGCTATTACCAATATAAATGTAATCATTAACGTAAAAGCATTTATAAAATTTTTTGCCCATATTATATTATTTTCTTTTACACTCTCTTTAAGCTCTTTTTTATATAATTCTTTTAGTAAATATATTCCTGTAATCATTGTTATTGTTCCAGCTATTAAAAAATGAATATCATCTGCTATTGGATATACTACAATTATTGTAGAGACAGAATATGATGTTAAAATCGTTATAATTTTATCTTTTTTTCTTAATGTGATATATAATGAAATAATAATTATTATTGGAACTAATATTGCTAAAAGATTTAAATTTCCTTTTAATAAATTAGTATATGGTTTACTATTTGAGAATTCTCGTATTCCCATTATTGCGTAATCTATAAAATCAGCTATTAATCCATTATACAATAGATATATAATTAATAAAGCTATAGGTATTAAAGAGGCTAGGAGTCTTGTTACTGCTATTTTTAAGAACACTTTAAATTCTTCTTTACTTCTAACTGCCAATAATTTATATCCTATAAATACAATAACAAAACAAAGTCCTATTGTTTGTTTCATTGTTATACTTATTCCAGCTAAGACCCCTAACAATAATTCTTTTCCTAACTTGTATTCAAAAATATCTTCACTCTTAAAATACGATTTTAATTCAATATATAAAGTTATTAATGCAATTAGTAACACCATAAAATTATAATCTATACAAAAATCTTCAATAAATAGCCCCATTATTATTATTGATAATAATAATGAAAGGTTTTTATTTATATTTAAAAGCTTTAGTATCTTATATATCATAAACATTATAGTTGCATTCACAATGACTGCTATTATTCTCATGATAAACATTTCTGTTCCAAAGATTTTTAAAATTACTCCACATAAAATCGGCAAACCTGGTGTTGTTATTAAATTAAAGTCTTTATATGGCAACAATCCATTTGCAATATTTCTTGCCGTATTAAATACCCAAATTTCATCTAAATTATTTAAATTTCTTGTGAGAATAACTGCTGAAGTTGCTATCAAAAAGAATATAAATACTAATATAGCTTCTTTATATTTTTTCATTATTCCTCCATTTATTTATCATATTTACTATCATTCCTTTCTTAAGGCACAAACTTAACAACACCAAAACACAATTATTTTTCAACCTTATATCCCAAATGCACATACGCATCTGGTAAAACAATTCTTCCCCTTGTTGTTCTAGAAATAAATCCAATCTGTATTAAATAAGGCTCATATACATCTTCTATTGTGTCTACTTCTTCTCCTATTGTAGTTGCAATAGCATCAATCCCAACTGGTCCACCGTTATATTTTGAAATAATAGTATCTAGTATTTTTCTATCAATCTCATCCAATCCTAATTCATCAATTTCCAGATTATTTAAGGCTGTCTTAGCAATTTTTAGTGTAATGTTCCCATCTCCTAATACTACTGCATAATCTCTTACTCTTTTTAATAATCTATTTGCAATCCTAGGTGTTCCTCTAGAACGTCTTGCGATTTCTTCACTAGCTCTTTCCTCAATCTCAACTCCCAAAATCTTAGCCGACCTTCTTACAATCCTATCTAATTCCTCATTATTATATAACTCTAGTCTAGACACAATTCCAAATCTATCTCTTAATGGTGTAGTTAGCAATCCAGCTCTCGTAGTTGCTCCTATCAGAGTAAACTTTGGCAAGTCCAACCTTATAGATCTAGCAGATGGACCTTTACCTATAACAATATCAAGTGAATAGTCCTCTAATGCAGGATATAATATTTCTTCAACAGCTCTATTTAATCTATGTATCTCATCAATAAATAAGATATCGAATTCAGATAAATTGGTAAGTATTGCTGCTAAATCTCCTGGCTTTTCTATTACTGGTCCTGATGTTATTTTTATATTAGAATTCATCTCATTTGCAATAATATTTGAAAGTGTAGTCTTTCCAAGACCTGGAGGTCCATATAATAATACATGATCCAGTGGTTCTTTTCGCTGCTTTGCAGCTTCTATATATATCTTCATACTTTCCTTTACTTTGTTTTGTCCTATATATTCATTTAGTGTTCTTGGTCTTAAAGACCTTTCCATTCTTTCTTCTTCACTATTTTCTAATTCTGGTTTTATTATATTATTATCATCCATTGCCCATTTCTTTCCTTCTCAATTTTATATGATAATTATATACGGAACAAACTTTTTTTGCAATAGATTTAGGGATTTTTACAGGGTCATTTCATGGAATATTACAATCTCTATTCTTCT
>CAZWIF010000079.1:0-4210 GCA_964634355.1 uncultured Clostridium sp. | reverse complement strand
AATTTCTCCAACATCTTTTTCTATATGAAGTTTTTACATTATTTTGATTTACTAAACGATAACTTACTATTTTCTTTTTAAATCTTTTGAATAGTAATACATATTTATACAATGTAAATCTCCATCCAATATTTCTTCTGCATAGTTATCTACAAAGTAATTTCTAATTGTCTTTTCATATTTATCAAAACCTTGTTTTACATAGAATGGATATCATTCTATACATTTATCTTTCTCAATTTGTTTCCTATATCTATCCTCCTCTGGATAAATATCATAAACCCACAAAATGATATTTTATTTTATAAATTGCTTATCATATTCTATCATAATAATAAAAAATTTTCCACAAAAAATGAAGATATTTACAAATAAAATATCTTCATCCTTAACCTATCTTTTCTTCGTTTCTTAACAAAGTTATATTCTCATTTCTTCTAACATACTCTATTGCTTTTTGATATTCATCTTCATATTTGAATTTAATTGTAATTTGTTTTCCTTCATGTACATATATGTCATCAATAAGTTCATCAACAACCTCTTTTGATAATTCTGTAATGTTTTTATATTTAGTAAATTTATCAATCCAAATTGCATTATCATCATTTTTATTAAATTTTGCCAATTCTTCTTGAATATTTTGTATATTCTCTTGTATTCTATTTATAGAGTCTGTATAAGATAGAGAATACTCTTTATACTCCTCCTCTGAAATATTGCCTAATTTCCAATCCTCGTAAGCCATTTTTTTCAAGTTCTTTTGTTTTTCACTTTTTTGCTCTAAATTTTTAAGTCTATCTTTCATTGTTTCAATTCTATAATCAATATTGTTAATACTTTTAATATCAATTAGAGTTTGTTCAAAATCAACTATTAATTTTATTTGCATTTTAATAGCTTGTAAAACACTTTCTTCTAATACTGTGTTTCTAATATTATGACTTGTACATAAATCAATTGACCTTTGCTTATATGTAGAGCATACATAATAGTAATATGGTCTTGGTTTACCTTTATAATATCCTGATGGATTTTTACACATTGCTCTACCACAATCTGCACATTTTATATGTCCTGCAAAATAAGTTAAATATCCTGTCTTACAAACTCTTGTATCTCTATAATTTATAGCATCTTGAACTTTCTCCCATGTATCCCTATCTATTATAGGTTCATGTGTATTTTTAACAATTATCCATTCATTTTTAGGGTTCTTAATATGCTTATGTACTTTATAACTTATTAGTTTTCCTCTGTTCTGAATAGTATCTCCACAATATGTTTGATCTTCTAATATTCTTTGTAATACTGTCATATCCCATACATAGCTTAAATCTCCATCGGCTTTTCTTCTACCTCCACATTTCTTATTTAGTTCGAGTAACTTATGTCCCATTGGATTTAGAATTCCCATATCATTAAGTTTTTTTGCAATCTTTTTTCTGCCACACCCTTCCAATGACCATCTATATATCATTTTTACAACTCTTGCTGCATCTTCATCAATAATTAAATGATGATTATCTTCAGGATCTTTGACATATCCATAAGGTGTAAATGAAGCAACATATTCTCCTCTTTTCTTTTTCATAGTTAGTACTGACCTTATTTTATTTGAAATATCTCTACAATACTCATCATTTATTAAATTCTTAAATGGAACTATTACATTATTAACTGATGATGGGTCACTATAGCTATCTATATTATCATTTACAGCTATAAATCTAATATTAAATAGTGGAAATATTTGCTCAATATAATTACCAACCTCGATATAATTTCTTCCAAGTCTTGATAAATCCTTAACAATAATAGTATTAAACTTTTTTTCTTTCATGTCATCTAACAATCTCTTAAATGCTGGTCTTTCAAAATCAGTACCAGAATACCCATCATCAACATAATAATCATATAAATTAAAATTACTATTTTCATTTAGATAATCATTTAGTAACTGCTTTTGATTTATAACACTATTGCTTTCAACCTTATCTCCGTCCTCAACAGATAATCTTACATACAATGCAACATTCCATATCTTATTATCATCTTCATTAGAGGTATATCTATATCTTCTACTCATAGCTTACCTCCTTGTTAATTTTACCTAATGTATTTTCATATTCATCATCATACTTAAAATTTATTTTTATTTTATTATCTGCATATATTTCAATTGAATCTATTAAACATTCAACCATTTCATAGGTTAGTTCTTTGGCATTTATAAAATTCTTTATTAAATCACTGTTATCTTTTTTTAAAGCTTTCGCTTTTTCTATACTACATTTTAGATATTCTATATTTTTACTTATATTAAAAATTTTATCAGTATAATCATTTAGATACTCTTTATATTCATTTTCTGAAATATTACCTAATTTCCAATCTTCGTATAGGCTCATTTTCATTTTTTTATACTTTTTTAGATTTTCATTTTCCTTATTTAATTCAGTATAATATTCAACAATTTTATTGTTATTGAATTGAATTATATTTGTATTATTCTTTTTCTCATTTAATAGTATTTGTTGTTTAATTACTTTCCACACTATTTTTCTTAGCATGTTTTCAGTTATTGGGTGACTTTTACATTTTTCCTTTGACCTAGATGTATATGTTGAACAATTAAAAACTATCTTATCCTTATTTCTTGCTCTATATTGTCTGCTCATAGCATATCCACAATTTGCACACTTTAGTTTTCCTGCAAAAAAGGATTTTTCTTTTTCCTTTGTACTTACTTTCATAAATGCTTTTCTTCTTAAATCTTGAACTTTCTCCCATGTATCTCTATCTATAATTGCCTCATGTGTTTTTAATACTATGTCCCATTCTTCCTTATCTTTTTTTATTTCTTTATGTATTTTATAACTAACTGTTTTTTTCTTTCCTTGTACCATATCTCCACAATATCTTTGGTCATCTAATATTTTAGATATGGTAGAATCTGACCAAAAATAGCCAAGTTTATTCGTATCTTTTCTATATGATTTCCTATATCCTGATGGATTTACTATATTTCTTTCATTTAAATAATTTGCGATTTTTTTAATACCATATCCTTTTAAATACAATTTATAAATAAACCTTACAATTTTAGCTGCATCTTCATCAATAATTAAATGATGTTTATCATTTGGATCTTTTTTATATCCATAAGGAGCTAGACCACTTGTATATAATCCCTGCTTTCTCATTGTTTTAAAAGCACTCGATACTTTTTTAGAAATATCTCTTGCATATTCATCATTAATTAAATTTTTTAGAGGCATATTTAATTCACTTATTGATTTAGGGTTTAAGTAACTATCAATATTGTCATTAACTGCAATAAACCTAATATTAAATAAAGGGAAAATTTGCTCAATATAATTACCAGCCTCGATGTAGTTTCTTCCAAGCCTAGACAAGTCTTTAACAATAATAGTATTAAACTTGTTTAATTTCATATCTTCAAATAGTCTTTTAAATCCTGGTCTATTAAAGTCTGTACCAGAATACCCATCATCAACATAGTAATCAAAAAGTTTAATATCATTATAATTCTTCACAAAGTCTTCTAACAAATGCTTTTGACTTTCTATGCTTGTGCTTTCAGCCTTATCTCCATCTTCAGAAGATAATCTTAAGTACAATGCTGCATTCCACTTTGTTGTTTCTTGAACATTTAATATATATTTGCTTTTTCTTCCTCTACCCATTTCTGCCTCCTTTTCCATAATTTTAATTTCATAAATAACTTTTGTTAAATGTATAAAAATAGCTTTTGTATCAAATTTATACATTTGACAACAAAAGCTATTTCATGTATTCATTTTTTAATACTCGAGATATACATTGGTCAGCTGTTATAGAACTATTGTCTGAAAATTGTATTCTTACTATTGTTCCATTTACTATAAAAGTATATGGATTTTTGCATTTGTTCAAAAAATCCAATATTCTTTCATTACCTTTTTTACTTTCATCAATTCTAATATCTTCTATTTTGTCTATATCTTTAGTCTTTATTTCTTCAAAGTCTTTATTTTTGCATTGAAGAAGTTTATTCTCTAAATCTCCTATATTGTAATTCATAATAAAAGCTATACCCTTTCAATCTTATATATAAATCTAGGCTCTGAATTGAATATTTGATTTAAATTTTCTTTTGTTGAATTTTCAATTACCTTCCTAACATCTGCAAGTGCTTTTTCCATAC
>CAZWIF010000078.1:0-4219 GCA_964634355.1 uncultured Clostridium sp. | reverse complement strand
AAACTGATGAGACTCTATCTGCTCGTCCCTTTGTGGATTGGAGTAAAGTTGAACAACTATTAAAAGAAAGAAACATAATATGAAATTCAAGGGAAGTATTATAATTACAGATCCATGCTATATTATGAGAGCAAAACACCATGGAACAAAACCAATTACTAAAGATGATTGGAGAGCTTGTGACTATGGCAGTAATATGGAAGCCCTGGGTATTACGCATTATATAACTAAAAGCACTCTATACGGGGATTGGAGTTGTACTACATATAGTACTAATAATCCAAAAAGGGCGGTTGACGATCTGGCTGCGATCTCTAAGTATTTCGATGACAAGTATGAAGAATACGGTGGCTATAAAAATATCACAGAAGAACAATATAATCTTCTGATTAGTGAGTGTAATGCTAAACGGGATGCTTTAAATCTTATGTCTGAAAATATAGGTCACTTTTGCGCTGATGCTGGATTAGTATCAGTGTTTCTACTTGATGAAGTCAAGAAGTATAATCCTGACATCGAAAAGTGGATAGAAGAACACGATCGGTGTGTTACGGTCATAGAAGACTTTGATGGTGATGTTGAATATTATGTAGATGCAGCAGGAGATGCTCATATTATAGGAACTGGATCTATTAACTTCTTTACTACCCAAACTGGGCTATGAGAATACCTAAGCAGTTTGTAATTCATGGACATACTATAAATATAAGAACCGTTGAGGTAGATGATGAAGACCGCTATGGCTATTATGATAATGTTAAGGAAGAAATTATTATAGCCAGGAAGATAAAAAGTGATGGTGTACTAGTTGAGTTATCTGATACACAAATCGAGCATACTTTCTGGCATGAGATATTTCACGCCTTTCAATGGCATATCAGTGGAGAAACTGATGAAACAGAAGCTCAGTCATATGCTGGGCTTATGATTGAATTTCTAAGGACTAGCAAATTGAGAATTGATCCTCATATTATTCACGAACCATCTGAAATATATAATGACTAAGAATATGAATAAGGAATCTAATACTTTCGATTTTCAGGAAGCCCTGTCTTACATTAAGGCAGGAATGGTAGTAGGTCTCACTATTAAAGACATAGAAAGGCGCTATTATCTAAATCAATTTGGTGAAATAATGTGTACTCCAAATGGAAAACCACACTTAACCTATAAAGTCAATACATTTCATATTGACGCAGTAATGTCTAATGATTGGAAACTATATGATTAATATTACTAAAACTGCTACTATAGAACTTAGCGATCTTGCAAGATTTGTTATTGGCCTTGAGAACTGTGTATTGAATGTAATGTAACAAGTATATCTGGATTTCAGGTCTTTTTTAAAGATGGAAGTATTGGAGGATATAAAGATTTATTTATGGAAACTAAACTATTTGAATAAAAATGAAACTAATTAAAAGCAAGAAGCATGATGTTAATTACTTATCTAAAATAGTTAACATTAGGGAGTTCAAACCTCACTCTAATCCAGAGGTTACTCGTTTGAAATGTTGTACCATTGATGGTTTCAATATTATCACTGGAATTGATTCTCAGCCAGGTCTGTATATTTACTTTCCAGCACTTTCATGTATTAATTCTGACTTTTTGTCTTATGCTAATCTCTATCGACATAAGGAACTCAATAAAGATCCAGAGCAATCTGGAATGTTTGAGGATAATGGTAGAGTAAAAGCTATTCGTCTAAAAGGAGAAATATCTGAAGGTTTTATACTTCCAGTAACAGTATTAGAAAATTACATTGTATCTGTAACTAATCAAGAACTAAATAATGTCAAAGAAGGAACCGAATTTGATGCAGTCGAACATGGTGAAAAAGAATTCTGGATCACAAAAAAGTATCTCCCGAAAAGAACCTATACACAGGGGCAAGGTGGCAGTAAAGGTCCAAGACGGAAAGTACCACACAGGCTTGATAAGATCAGGGAGGACCAGTTTAGATTCCATTACGACACAGTTATTATTAAGAAATGTCCTTTCGTAATAAATCCGGAGAGTCTTATACATCTTTCGTATAAGATGCATGGCACGTCTGGAATCAGTGCATATATACTTTGCCACAAGTCCCTTAACTGGAAAGAAAAACTAGCCAAATGGCTTACTGGTCGTTCCTTTGATGAATATGGGCACATCTATGCTTCTCGTACTGTAATTAAAAACAGATACTACAACCCGCAGGTGGGTTCAGGATTCTATAGCAATATAGACATCTGGGGAGAAGCTGATAAGATTGTTGGTCCAGCACTTAAAAAAGGAGAAACTGCTTATTATGAGATAGTAGGATTTCTTCCAAATGGACAATATATACAAAAAGGTTTCGATTACGGATGTGTTCCTCCCAAACCTAATGAAGACTATACAGTAGGGAGACATTTTAGAATACTAATTTACAGAGTAACATATACTAATGTGGATGGAGAAGTTCATGAGTTTAGTACACAAGAAGTACAACAATGGTGTGATAAGAATGGACTTTATCCTGTAGAACAATGCTATTACGGAAGAGCTAAGGATTTATACCCTGACATAGATACCGCTCAGCATTGGAATGCAAACTTCTTAGAAAGACTCGCTAATGATAAGAATTTCTATATGGAATTGGATTCTCCGCACTGTAAGAACAAAGTACCACATGAAGGTCTTGTTATAAAGATTGAAGATGGACACAGTAGAGCATTTAAACTTAAATGCTTTCGTTTTATTTCAAAAGAATTTTTGGATGAGGAGTCTAATATAGAAGATGAAAACTAAAATCATTTTCTATTTTGAATAATGAAAAATTTTTAGTAAGTTTGAATATTAAATAACTTACTAAAATTTTTATTTTATGACAAAAGAAGTACTTAAGCAAATTTTACAACTATCCAAAGAAAAATAGATTCCAGAAAAACAAGCATGCTTAGAAATATTAGGAAAAGAAGTACAACTAAGTTATTATAAGAAGAAATTTGGAATTGAACTAAATTCCACTGGAAATGCAGAATTTACTGCTAGAAGAGAAAGAAAGTACAAAATAAATGATAATTTCTTTTCTAGTATAAACGAAATTAATAGTTATTATGCTGGGTTTATAGCAGCTGATGGTAATATAAACAAGAATCACCCAAATTTAACTATAACTTTATCTGAGAAGGACAAAGTATTTTTGGAAGAATTTGTTAAAAATTTAGAATCTGATTATCCTATTCGAAGTTATGATTCCAATGGATTTTCAGTATCCAGTTTAATTATTACTTCAGAACAAATTTGTAATAATCTAAGAGAAAATTTTAATATAGTTCCAAATAAATCTATAATTTATATTCCACCTACGTTAGAACAGCCTTACCTAGACTGTTTTATTATTGGGTTAATAGATGGAGACGGAACTATAGGGTTTTCAGCTAGAAAGACTTGTAAAGATTCTTTATATATTAGTTTAATTGGAACAAAGGATTCTTGTAATTTGGTGAAAACAAGATTTGAGGAGATTTTAAAAAAAACTACATCTTCTCTACATCAAATTGAAGTAAATAAAAATTCTTATACTTATAGAATAAGCGATAAGAATGCAAGAATTATCTTTACTTATTTCTATGAAAAATATAACTATCTTCCAACTCTTGATAGAAAGTGGACAAGAGAAATTTATGAATATTGTAAATCTTGGAAAAAATCTTCAGTCCCTAGTAGACAAAAAGGAGTAAATATCTTTGATTTACAAGGTAACTTAGTAAAAACCTGTAAAACCTTAAAAGAAGCTGAAGAGTTTACTGGCACAGCTAGTTCTACTATTTCTAAACTCTGTAAAGAAAATACAAACATACATCAATCTAATGGATATATGTTTGGAAGAGATATAAAAATTATGAAACCTTATAGAGAAACTTAATGGATTTTTCTGAATATATTAATTGGATTATTACTCATCCGAAAAATTTTGATTTTGTAATCAATATAATAGAATCAAAAACTAAAATATATACTATAAATTATATTGATCCAGATACAGGCAGAACTAAGAATGTTATCCGTTGTTTACTTGTTGGAAGTATACTAGTGGATATGGCTACAGGTCTCTCAATTACTTCTACTAAGAACGTATTTTTGGAGAAATTTGAAGTTTTAGCACTAAATAAAGAACAAGAACTCCTTGACAAAGGTGAGGAAAATATTGAGGACGAGGCATAATGGGACTTACAATACCTTATCAAAT
>CAZWIF010000077.1:0-4563 GCA_964634355.1 uncultured Clostridium sp. | reverse complement strand
ATACATTTAAAATAAATAATACAAATATTTTGAATGTATTGCAATTTCCAGGGCAGACGCAAGGCCTGCCCCTACAGAAAGAGGAATATATTTATTTAATTATACGATACAATGGGATTATTTATACAAACAACAATTTGAATGAGTGTTCAGTTCACCTGATTTTCTAAAAAAATATTGCGAATAATTGCCTATTATAAAACTTTGTGATATACTGTGTATAAATTTATAATTGGAGGATAAGTTTGAAAAATAATTATTCGAAATTCTTTTCCAAACTGATTTGTGCCTTCAGAAAGGAATGAAATTAATCATGTCTAGAGTAACTAATGAAGAGATAACTAAATTAAAAGAAAAATTGGATTATATAGGGCTAGATTTAGATAATATACCTGAATTTTTATTAAATACAGAAAGCCTAGATTTTAGACCAGAAAGAACATATTCAGAGGAAACTTATAAAGTATATAAATACGTGCCAATTAATGATATACAGATAATTTTTACGAAGGCAAATAGAATGAACTCAATACAAGAAAAATATCAAAATGTAAGTCCAATTTATCCATATCTTGTGCCAGAAAATGAAAAAGACATAATAAAACATGCGACATTTCTAAAGATGTTGGAGACGGTTAAAATAGAAGAGATAGAAGAAATTTCTAAAGAGCAAGATGAATTAAATGAAGCAGAACCTTTTTTAATTAAATATGATAAAAATTATTTGTGGGAGATATATTATTCTAGGCACTTGCATAAGTATTTTATGTTAGTGACTACTGAGGATAAAGAATATGGAAGCTTCTTTTATTTATTAAGAGAGCAATTAAAAAATAGAGATTTAAATAAGAAAATTTTTGTACCAATTAGTTATATGGACTATCCACGAGATATATTTTCTAAAGAGGAATTTAAGGATTTAGAAAAATATGTTTGGAAATTTACTAAGGAATGGCCAATGATATATGAGGTATATGATAAAGACGAAAAACCTTCAATTCAAATATGTGGTAAAACAGTAGTTTATGAGAAATTAGAAAGTATATATAAAATCAAATTGGATAATAAAGAAGAGGCAACAAAATTTTTTAAATTGATAAAAGCATTATTTATCTTATCTACAGAATTCCCTCATGATTATGAATTTGAATTACAAATTTCTCAGAATGGTGGAATAGAATTTGTTTTCAATTCAAAAATTTTAACTTATGAGACCCTGGCTACTTTTATAAAAGAAGAATATAAGAAAAAAGCAGAAACTTTTCGCATCCTAAAAAAGGAAGAGAAGATATTAAGTGAAGTATTGAATAATTTGAAAAAGATTGAGAAAGAGCAAGAAGAAGAATATTTATTAAGACAAAATCAAGTTGCTACATATCTAAAGTGTAGAAAAACTTTTTTTGGAAAAGTTAAATATTTCTTTAAAGGTAAATTAAAAGAGGAAATAAAGAAAAACGAACATCCTGAAGTAAAAATTGAGGTTGATGAAGAAGAGATTAAACAGGAATATGAGAAAGAATTTTACACATTAGAAGATTTACTTAATATATGTAAGCAATTGAATGAAACTCTTAAAAATGTAAAAAATATTAAAATGGATAAAAAAGCATTAGAAATCAAAAATAACCAAATGAAAGTCAAGATAAATAATGCTGTAAAATTTATTCAGGAAATAGATAGTCATAAGAAAAGTATATTTGAATTTTGGAAATTTGCCAATAAAGACAATCAATTAGCGCTTGAAGGTGGTATTGTAGAAGAGAAAAAAGAAGAATATGTAAAAACCCAAGAAGAATATTTCGATTATATTGAAGATAAAGAAGAAATTGAAAAAAGAATAGATGAGAGACAAAGAAGTATTCTATCAAAAGAAGACACAGATAATATTTTCTTAGTAAGAACAAAATTATTGAAGGCAATTAATGCTATAAGAACCGGAGAAAAATACAATTTTACAGCTGAATTAGAAGATATAAAGAATGATTTAAGAAGCATAGAGTCAATATTTGGTACAGAGGGGTTTGACATATTTGGAAACTCGGCAGAAGATAAAACAAAAATAAATTTTATTGGTAATAAGAAACATAGAGAAAAGAAAAAGGATGAATATAAAATACTGGATATCAATCAGGATACAGATACTATAGGATTTGTATCAAAACTTCATGGATTAGCAAGTTCGCTTGATAAAATATTTGAGAAGAACTCTTTGGGAATAAAAATAAATGTATATAATGCTTCAGTTAAATCATTAAATTCAAATGGTTATGAGGTGTTTAATATCAATCCAAAAAATGCATTACATAAAATAACCAATGAACCTATAGTTAATTTATACTTCATACATTTAAAGTCAACATCACCAGCGATTGGACTTTCAAACATAATTTATTATGATAATTTTAACAAAACATTACCATATGGAATGGACATATCTGATGAGGTTTTAATAGATGTAAGCAAGCTAAACTTAGAACTAAAAAGACAGAGATTATTTAGAATAAACATTCCAATCAATGAAAAAGATATAAAAACGGAAACAATATGTGCATATGAGTATTTAGATGTTAGAGATTAGAGTAATATTAAATGTAGGAGCGGAGCTCGCCTCTGCCCTTAAAACAAAATATAACAAAAATAAGAAAGGGCAGACATATGAGCAAAAAGAAAAAAAGAAAATTTAAGAAAATTTTGGCTTTTGTTCTTGTAATTGTAATCCTCATATTCTTAATAATTTTATATAACGAAAAAGTTGAAAAAGAAATTATTGAAATGACAGAAGCGGAACAAGTAAACGTAACAACTTATTTTGTTTATGGAACTCATTTTAATATTATAGGAGAAATCAATGGAATAGAAACTAAGAATATAAAAAAGATAAATTTTTCATTAATAGATAAATCTAAAAATGTGATTGAATATGATGCTATATACACAGTACAAGAAGAAATAGTTAAAGTTCAAACCTCAGATTTAATAAATGAAGGAATATATTTAGAAGACATAGACAAAGGTAAATACTTTTTGTTTTTAAAGATTACATATTCAAATGAAGATGTGAAATACTATTCAATGAAGAACGATACTTCTTATGATGATATAGAGTATTATACAATTACAAATAATAACTCAAATAAGAAAATAAAAATTAGTTTTAATAGCTTTAATTCAGTACAATATATCAAAATTAATGTGGATAAAATAAAATTACCAACAAATGTCTATGATGTTTCAATAGATCCTGGACATGGAGGAAGTGACCCAGGAGCCAAAACTGGAACATATAAAGAGTCAGAAATTGTAATGGAATATTCCAATGAATTAAAAAATGCACTTGAGGAATTAGGACTTAAAGTTATATTAACCAGAGATGGAACGGAAGATACATCAGAGAATAGTCCTTTTAACTATTATAGTGTATATGACTATGATGGAAGAGTTAATGTTGTTGGAAGGTCAAAAGTAAAGTATAATTTATCAATACATGTTAATAGCTTAACTACAAGTACAGTAAGTGGCACTGAAATATATGCACCTTCAAATGCGTCATTGAATTTTGCGCAGTTACTAGCAGATAATATTTTAAAAATTGTAAATACGACCTACTCTACAAGAGATATAGACAAAGTTTCAGATGGAGTATATGTAAGAACATTTACAGAAGAAGAAATTGAAGAAGACGAAAAAAGTGCGATAGAAAATGGATATAATCCATATTATAAGACCACATCAACTCCGTCTCTATATATGATAAGAGAAGTTGGGGGAATTGCAACAGGAGCTTATGTTGATGGCAGAAATAAAGAATTTGGAACAAATCTATACTATAATTCAAATATTGGAGTCGAAAGTTACTTAATCGAATTGGGTTACATATCAAATAAAACAGATTTAAACAATCTTTTAAATAATCAATCAGGATACATTGAAGCTATAGCTATTTCTGTTAGAGAATATATTATAAATGAATAAATAAATCATAAAAAACAGATACTAATATAGAGGTTAGAAGTTAGAATGTAGGGGCTTAGGTCGAACCGAGCCCTGAAAATATTTTTAACTTTCAAATATAAAAATAGAAAGGATTGATTAATAATGAAGGTTAAAGATTGTATGACAAATTCAGTATGTAACTGTACACCAGAAACATCAATACAGGATGTAGCTAAAAAAATGTGCACAAACCATATAGGTTGTCTACCAGTATGTGACAATAGCAATAATATAGTTGGACTAGTAACAGACAGAGATATTGTGTTAAGAAGTGTAGCTTGTGGAAAGGATTCAAAAACAACTCCAATAAGTGAAATAATGACAACCGATGTTTGTTGTTGTGAAAGTGATGATGAATTAAATGAAGCAGAAAAATTAATGGGAAATATGCAAATAAAAAGAATACCAGTAATAGAAAATAGTAAAGTAGTAGGAATTTTAACAATTGGTGATTTAGTAAATGATTCAAAGGTAACATCTTCAGAAATAAATATAACACTAGAAGATATATGTCACTGTGGAGCAAATTCTAAAAATGCAGAATAAAGCCCAAGCTGTACAAATATAATA
>CAZWIF010000076.1:0-4713 GCA_964634355.1 uncultured Clostridium sp. | reverse complement strand
TTTTTTATGATATGATAAATAATATATTTATTATAGAAGGGATTTGAATTATAAAATGAAAAAAGCTTTGATTTTATATGCTTGTTATGGTGGTGGTCATATAAGTGCTGCTAACTCTATCGAAGAATGTATTAAAGATAATTTTAATGATATAGAACCCATTTCAATTGATTTTATGGATTATTTAAGTAAAACTATTGATAAGCTTACTACTACCGCATATGAGGAATTAGCCAAAAAAGCTCCTTCAATTTGGGGAACTGTTTATATGAAATCAGAAAAAGGTCCTCTTGCAAGACTTAGTACCGATTCAAATAAAATTTTAGCTATAAAATTACATATCCTTATAAAACAATATAATCCAGATTATATTATTTCTACTCACCCTTTTTCGTCTCAAATGTGTGCTTATTTAAAAAAGAAGGGTAAATTAACAACTGTAAAATTAGCTACTATAATGACTGATTTTGCTCCGCATGATCAATGGTTAGTTGGCTCTGAATATATAGATTGTTTCTTTGTTGCACATGATGCTATGAAAAACTTACTTATAGAAAAAGGAATATCTGCAGATAGAATTTTTGCTACTGGAATTCCTCTATCTAAACGTTTCTTACTAGATTATGATAAAGATACTATATTAAAAGATTTTAATTTATTGCAAAATAAATTTACAATTTTATTTTTTGCGGGGGGTAAATTGGGGCTTGGTAAAAAGAATACCTCAAGAATACTTGAGGATATTGCTAGATATTTAGATAATGTACAGGTTATTGCTATTTCTGGGAAAAATAAAAAAATGTTTAATTCTTTTAATGATATAGTTAGCAAATATAATCGTCAAGACAATATAAAAATCTTAGAATTTACTGATAAAGTTCCAGAATTGATGCATATTTCAGATATTATTATTTCTAAGCCTGGTGGGCTTACTACTTCTGAGAGTCTAGCTTGTGGATTGCCAATGATTATAATTAACCCTATCCCTGGTCAGGAAGAACAAAATGCTGAATTTTTAGAAAATTCTAATTTAGCTTACTGGATTAAACCCGATGATAATCCTTTAGGTGTAATTTTTAAATTATACAATAATAGAGAATTGTTAGATAATTTAAGAGAAAATGTAAAAAAATTTGCAAAGAAAAACTCAACAAAAGATATTTGTGATATATTATTTAATAGGTAGTGAATGTCTTTAACTGCAAACATTGTTTGTTATTTGACTAACGATTAAATGGCACGGTGCACCGTGCCATTTTTTATAATTTAATTGTTTCATTTTTTACAAATATAATTCCGGATTATATGCTACTCCATTTACTCTTATTTCAAAGTGGCAATGTGGTCCTGTAGAATTTCCCGTACTTCCTACTTTTGCAATTAAATCCCCTTTCGATACTGTTTGTCCAACAGAACATAATATTGAACTACAGTGACCATAATATGTTTGAACTCCATTTCCATGTGATATTATAACAAGATATCCATATCCTCCTGAATTCCATCCTGCAAAAGTAATTGTACCTGCTGCCGATGCATAAATGTTTGTTCCTGTTGGTGCAGAAAAATCTACTCCTTGATGTTTTCTTCCCCATCTTTGTCCAAATCTTGATGAAATTACAGGTGAAGAAACTGGATAGGCAAACGATATTCCAATACTTGGTCCACTCTTTGAACCTGCTGTTGCTACACTTGTATTAGTAGAAGAAACTCTTACCTTTGTTGTTACTTTTTTCTCTTCATAAAGTGTGGATACCGCTTCTTCTGTTTCTATCAGTTCGTTTAATTCTGTACTATATTTTTCTACTATTGATAGCTTATCTGCATTTGAACTATTTTTTTCCTTTAATCCAGCCACAACATCTTCAGCTTCTTGAAATGATGATACATACAATTGTTCCTCATCACTTACTGCTATTGCATAAAATCTATAATATACAGTCCCTGTTTCTTTTACAGTATTATATACTTCTTCATCATTTGTAACAATTCCTTTTTTCAAAAGACATAATTCATATGTTGGCAACTCATCTATCTGTACAAATGCAACATGTTCTTCTTCTCCATTTTCAATATATGTATTTATTCTTTTTTGTAATGCTTGCTTATCCTCACTATACCCTATAAATTCTCCATTTAAATATACGGCATATATTGGTTTATACACAAATGCAATTATCCCTATAATTAATAATGTTGCTATAATAAAAACAGTTATAAATTTTATTGTGGTTCTTAATGCAATTAGTGCTTTCTTTATCATAATTCTCTTCTCCCTTCAAGTGCTTTTGTCAAAGTTATTTCATCTGCGTATTCTATATCTCCTCCAACTGGAACTCCATGGGCTATTCTAGTTACCTTTATTCCAAATGGCTTAATTAGCTTTGATAAATACATTGCAGTTGCTTCTCCTTCTACTCGAGGATTTGTCGCTATTATAACCTCTTCTACTTTTTCTTCTCCATCTAGTCTATTTAATAATTCTTTAATTTTTATATCTTCTGGTCCAATTCCATTCATAGGTGAAATTGATCCGTGCAATACATGATATACTCCTTTAAATTCATGTGTTCTTTCCATTGCTATTACATCTCTTACATCCTCCACAACACATATCTTAGAATTATCTCTCTTTGGATTGGCACATATTGGGCATGGGTCTGTATCAGATATGTTATAACATTTTGAGCAATATTTTAGATTTTTCTTTGCGTTTAATATTGAATTTACAAATTCCTGTGTTTCTTCTTCACTTGCATTTAATATATAAAAGGCAAGTCTTGACGCCGTTTTATTTCCTATACTTGGTAATTTTGCAAAGCTCTCTATTAGTTTTTCTATTGATGGTGAATAATATGACATTTGTCTTTATACCTTTCTATTCTTCATTTATTTTACATAAGCCCTGGTATATTGTATTTTCCAAGTGCTACATTTTGTGCTTCATCAACTTTTCTTAAAGCCTCATTTACACAAGTTAGTATTAGATCTTGTAACATTTCTACATCTTCTGGATCTACTACATCTTGTTTTATTTTAATATCTTTTATAATTTTTCCTCCAGTTACTGTTACTTCTATTGCTCCTCCACCAGCTGTTGCAGAAAACTCCCTTACCGCTAATTCTTCTTGTGATTTTTCAACATCAGCTTGCATTTTTTTTGCTTCCTTCATTAATTGGTTGATATTCATTCCTCCAAAACCTTTCATTCCGCCTGGATATCCTCCACGTTTTGCCATTATACTTCCTTCCTTTCTCTTAAGATTTAAGTGATTATTAATATCTCTCCACTCTCATCTATTCATCAATATAATTGATATTTAATCCTAAATCTGCTAAATCATCTAATGAGTTTACTTTATTAACTGATTCTTCTGAAGCTTTTCTTTTTGTTTCTTCTTTTGGGCTTATATCTGCCTTAGGAGTTGTAACACTACCCGTTGGTTTATCAATATATTTTATTTGCATTTCCTTTCCACATGCTATCGATACAAGTTTTTCAACCTCATGGATATTTTCTGGTTTTTCCAATAATTTTTTTCTAAAATCATTTAGTCCACCTGTAAATTCCACTCCAATTGTCATGTCATTTAGTTCTACAGCTCGTGAATTAAGTAAATTTGCATATAGCATTAGTTTACCATTATTTTTCAATTGTTGCAATACGTCTGTCCAAAATCCTTGTGACTTTAAATTTGAGGTTTGAATATTGGGTTTACTTTGTTCTTTTATTTTTTCTTCATTTTTTTTTGAGTTTTGCGGTTGCTTAAAATCGCTACTACTTTTCTTTTCTTCATGATACTCTGTTATTTTATTTTGCATCTTTGGTCCTGTTTGAATATTATTTACAATACCATTTTGCATTTTTTCTTCTAAAGCTTTCACCCTTTCTTCTAAGCCTTTTGTTTCTTTATTAATACATAGGTTGATTATCCCAGCTTGAAAAATTATTATTTTTTGTGAAGATTGTTTTATTTTATTTTCCATTTCTGACAGTTTAAAGATTATATTTAATAATTCATCTTTAGTCATTTTGTTCGCTAGTTCTTTTATTCCTTCTAACTCTTCGCTATTATATATTTCTAGTTCCTTCCCCACCTTTAAAACTAATATATCTTTACTGTATTTTATCATTTCCCATAGAAAGTTAGTCAAGTCCTTTCCATCATTGATAATATTATCTATTGTATCCATTGCTTTTTCTACATCATTATCAACAATTGCTTGGATAATATTATGAACAAATGTAAGCTTTGGGATACCTACTAAATCTTTTATTTTATCTATGTCAATATTGTTTTCTCCTTCTTGTATACATCTTTCTAATATACTCAATGCATCTCTCATTGCTCCTTCTGAAAGCACAGCAACTAGCTTTAAAGCTTCTTCCTCTACATTTACATTTCTTTTTTCACATACTATTTTTAATCTTTTTACAATGTCTTCATTTGATATTTTTTTGAAATCAAATCTTTGACATCTTGAAAGTATTGTTGCCGGTAATTTTTGTGGTTCTGTTGTTGCTAGTATAAATTTCACATGTTCGGGCGGCTCCTCTAATGTTTTTAACAGTGCATTAAACGCTCCTGTTGATAACATGTGAACCTCATCTATAATATATATTCTGTATTTTGCACGTGTTGGTAAAAAATTCACTTCATTTCTTATTTCTCTGATATCTTCAACACTATTATTTGATGCTGCGTCCATTTC
>CAZWIF010000075.1:0-4715 GCA_964634355.1 uncultured Clostridium sp. | reverse complement strand
ATATATATATATATATATATACTCTTGCAAGTGTTTCAAGACTTTTCATTCTTGTACCTTCTTTCCTTTTTATTTTTTTATATTATAGCAAAAAAAGTTAAATTTGTATAGTACCTGTAAATATTTTTTCATATAAAAAAGATAGCAGAAGTTTGCTATCCTTATTTATTTTTATATTTAATTTCCCATATACTTAAATATTCCACCGCTTTGAACTCCTGAAAACTGATTATTTCCATCTATTATCCAAGAACTATTTGCATTCATAATATTTGTATTAGACGATTTAAAGTTTATAAACCAATCAGTAAATGTCATTCCAGAATTTTCATAAGTTTCTTTCCCTACAGTATATGTTCCTGTAGCTGTACCTTCAGATGAAGTACATGAGAACGTACCATCTTTATTTATAGTATATGTTCCGTCCTTGTGGTACATCGCTAGAAAGTTCTACATTCTTATAAGTTCCATATTCTAAATAATATTCACCGACCACCATTTTTTGTTTAGAATTATTGTCTGCAGTTGTATCATTAGAAGCATTTTCTGAATTTTCAAATATTACATCAACAATTATATTTGGCTCGGGATTTTCTTCTAAAATGATTTGTGTTTTATTATCTTCATTTTCTTTTAGCATAAGTTGTTCTATAATTTTGCTGTCAGGATTATCTCCTTTATATTCATTGTTTGTTAATTTAATAATATCATCATTAATTTCATAATTACCCTCTTGACAATAAGTAACTCCAATTCCTAATACATAAGTTCCATCTTCGTTAAATGTTAATTCGTTTCCATAAGAGAACGATGAGCCATATAATTCTCCTAAAGAGTAAATATTGTTATTTGTTCCTGTAGCTTTCCATGTACCTATAATCTCTTTCATTAATTTGCCGGTTTCAGTTAACAACTCATTTTTATTTTCAGTAGTATTTTCAAGTGGGTTTGTAATAATTATTTTTTCAAATCCCATTTCATAAAATGCAGATTTTATTTTTTCTTGTTGTTCCTCTGTGAATCCCATCATTTTTGAAGTTTCTATTACTGCATACATACTATTATAAAATGTACAATCGCTTCTTAATAGTTTCATTGAGTTATACCATAGCTGTTCGATTTCTTTTGTAGAAAAGTCATTATTCATTATATACGCAACTTTTGATAAAATTACAGAATAATCATGTGCTTCAAGTTTTTTGTTTTTTCCAAAATCACCTAGTTTCATATTTGAATCCTTTATATTTCTGTCAATACCATCTATTATACCATCAATTTTTTCATTTTCATTATTATAATATGATTCTACACACATACCCATAATATCTGCATATGCTTCATTAACTGAATTTGTTTCCAATTTATCAGATACTATTTCTCCAATAACATTTCTAAATATACCATGCGTATATTCATGTGCCGAAACCTCTATATCTTCATTATATAAATTTTTTGAGCCGTAAATTATAAAATCTGCATTATCACCATATCTATAACAAGCATTACTTGAATAGTAATATGTCATCCAAAAACCACTTTTTTCTTTATTAAGTCCTGTACATATTTCTATAGCCCTACTTGTATCTCCAGATATAGATATTCTATTTAATCTATTATAATAATAATCATATACTTTTATTATAGTGTTTAATGTATTTATTCCTAAATTAACATTAATACCATTGGCTTCGCTGACAGTTTTCCATTCATATAGATTGGTTTTTGGTTTATCTTTAGAATATCCTGAATATGTAATATAATTAACATTTATATTTCTAGTATTATCTCTTAATTTATATTCCTCAGTATTTGGATTTTTAAATTTGCTAACTTCAGACAAACTTTTTATTCCACATATGTTATAGTCTTCATCAATAATTTCTTGATTTTCATCATTTACAAAAAAAGTTAGCATACCTAAATCAGTATATATATATACTATATGTACTAATATAAATTTATCATTATATGGATAAATAACAAGATCACTACTACTTGTTACATCATTTGAATTTATTTCTAATTCATGTAGTTTTTGGTTAATCACCCCATCAATAATATCATTTATAGATGTTTTAGGACTTGTTTCTATATTATCATTTATATTTACACATCCATTGATTATACCTTTTGCATTTCCACTCTTATCTGTGTAAACAATTAGGTCTGCACCATATATTTCTAATCCATTATATGTTTGTTTTAATTTAAAAGTATTGAAATAGTCTCCAGAAGTATCATTTTTTTCTTCTATAAACTTATATTTAGATAAATCTATATTTAATTGATTATTTACATCTTTAATAGAAGTAATTGCTGAATTAGAATCAATTATCTTTTTATCAGTAAATTGACCTGATATATTATTATTGTTTGGTGTTGAAAGTATATATTCTTTTTCATCTCTTTCTTTGAGATTTCCTATATTTTGATTGCCGTTTTTCTTATTCACCATAAAGATAGAAACTGTAGCGATTATGGCAATTACTATAATTATTGATACTACTAATATTATTTTTTTATTCTTCAAAATAAATCTCCTTTCTATGTATAAATATGAAGATAGACTATTTTTCAATAGTCTATAAAATCATTTATTTAACTTCTATAACATTTTGAAAATAAGGGTATTCTTTAGCTGTGCCATTTACTTGAGTAGTTTTATATGTAATTTCTATATTATAATACTTTTTGTGCTTCTGTATCTAATACTAAACAATATTTAACTGTTAATTCGCTTTCAAGTCCTCTTGTATTACTATATGCATTGCCTGAATAATTAGATGGATTTTCTGTAAATTTCTTTTCAGTTGTTGCGTTTGTAAATTCGCTATCTCCACAAGCAATAATTATATATTTATATCCTTTATCATTTAAACTACTTTGCAAATCTGACATTGTAAATATATGAGCATATTCCTTTTCTTGCCAAGTATCTACAGAACTTTTTACTATTTCATTTAAAATATTTGCAATGTTATTTGAACTATTACCACAACCAGTTAACACTAATAACATAATTTTCCTAAGATTAAAATTTTCTTATTCATTTTCTATTCCCCTTAACTACCATTATTTTAATTCTATTGCATCACTAAATTCTGGGTATTCTTTTGTTACACCATCTGTTCCAGCATTTTTATAAGAAACTTTTACATTATAATATTTGTTATTTGTCTTGTCATAGACAACAAAATAATTTACTGTCATATCTGTTTCTAACATTCTTGTATTATCGTAACTGTTTCCATCATAATTTTCAATACCAGTTTCTTTATATTCTGTAATTGCTGGTGCTGATGTAAATTCTTTATCTCCTGATGCAACTATAACATAAGCCGAATTCTTCTTATCTAAGCTATTTTGTATATATGCAACAGTTAATGTTGTACCATGCCCTTTTTCTTTATAACTTTCTATTGCCTGATCTACGATACTATTTAATTCACTAATAATATTATTTGATTGATTACTGCCACATCCTGTTAATATAAATAACATCCCTATCATAATTACCATTATAAATATACTACTTAAAATTTTCTTTTTCACTTTTTAAATCCTCCTTTTACATTTATTCTACTATTTTTCCAGCGATAATAGTCTCTCCACTGGTATTTATAAACTCAAAGTTTTCAAAATCATCTGTATATATTCTCGCAAGTCCATTAGAAAAGTCATTTGCATGAGGATATTTATAATCAATTATTATATTGCCTTCTGTATCTATATAACCATACATCTCATTTTTTTCTACTATTGCAAATCCATTACAAAAATTATATGATGTTATATCTTCTGATAATTCTAGCTGCTTACCATCTTTATTGAAATATATACTTTTATTTCCATCATAAATTTTTATTAAGCCATTCAAATCTTGCGAAATATCGACTGCCATCATATTATTGGAATTTGGGTAAGTTATATCTGCTACAATATTCCCTGTGTTATCTATTATACCGACCTTTTCATCCTTTACAACCATTGCTATATTCTCAATAAATGGATATGCTGTGTCATATTGATAATCTATAACAATTTCTCCTTCCTTATTTATATAACCATATTTTCCATTTGTCATATCAAAATCTTTTAATTGTTTAACTGGAATTAGACTTGTTGAACTATCACCAACTGCTGCAAAAGTTTCATTAGTAATCAAATTTCCGTTAGAATCTATAATTGCATATCCACCTTCCTTTAGTTCCGTACCAAACGCATCTACACATGCAAGACCGTTTCCAAGTGGCATTGCGAAATCATATTTAAAATCTGTTATTAGGTTTCCATTTTTGTCAATAAATCTCCATTTTCCATCTTTTACTCCAGCTAATCCACCAGCGAAATTAGTTACTTTAGTATACACACAATCTACTACAATATTTCCTGCTGTATCAATAAAACCCCATTTATCATCTTTCTTTACTGATGCAAATTCTTCTGAAAAATCGCATGCATTATCATAAACACAATCTATCACAATTTCACCCGTAGTATTTATAAAGCCCCATTTACCATCTTTCTTTATACGAGCTAAATTACAAGAAAAATCACTAATATCTTCAACTTCTAAATTTAAGTTCCCAACTTTGACTACTTTATCAGCTTTTTCTTCACTTTCATTATTAATATTGTTATTACCACACCCTGTCAAAAGACATAACATAGCAATTAAAATTGCTATAATCCCTAAAATTAAAATTTTTTTCTTC
>CAZWIF010000074.1:0-4867 GCA_964634355.1 uncultured Clostridium sp. | reverse complement strand
AATGTATGTTTATAGAAAAATATCCAGACATAGTCACAGTATATTCAATAGGAGCCATTTCAAAAGAATTATGTGGAGGACCACATGTCAAGAATACATCAGAGTTAGGCAGATTTAAAATAAAAAAAGAAGAAGCATCTTCAGCAGGTGTAAGAAGAATCAAAGCAATTTTAATCAATGATTAAAATTACTTGTAGTGGGAGGGATTACAAAAGGTTAAAATTAAAAGAAAGGATTGTTAATAAAAATGGAAAATTGTATTTTTTGTAAAATAATAAATGGAGCTATACCATCAAACAAATTATATGAAGATGATGAAATATTAGCTTTTAGGGATGCAAACCCACAAATGCCAGTTCATATATTAGTAGTTCCAAAAAAACATATTGAATCAATAGTAGATTTAAAAAAAGATGATGAACTATTAATAGGAAAAATATTTACAACAATAAATAAAATAGCGCATAATTTGAATATTGATAAAGAAGGATTTAGAGTTATATCAAATTGTGGTGAAAATGCAGGACAAACAGTAAAACATCTACATTTTCACATTCTAGCAGGAGAAAAAATGGGAGAGAAAATTATATAAAAATGTCAAAAATGCACAAAATCTTAAATTAAATAGAAAGATTTCTAAAAATATGTTATAATTTAAAATAAGAAGTATAAATGAATGGAGGAAATACATATGAAAAAATATAGTGCATTTTTGACAGTATTAATAATAATATTGGTAATATCATTTTTAGGATTAGCAGGATATGCAATATACTATTATTATGACAATTATAAAGCAGATCAAGAAGCAGAAGATATAATAGCAGAATTTGAAAATAATTTTCTACAAAATGATGCAACTGATGAGAATGTTTATCCAGAAACAGAAAACAATGAGCAAGTTACTAATTCTACCGGTTCTACTGGATTAAGTAACACAAGTTCATCCTATAGCGTTGGAACTTATTATAATGGATATAAAGTTATAGGAATTATTTCAATTCCAAAGCTTAATATAAAATATCCCATATTTGATGTTGATAATACCGCTACACTTAGACTTGGAACTGCAGCAATATATCCATCAAATGCAGAGATTACTTTAAATATATCAGGAAATGTTGTAATTGCCGGACATAATTATAGAAATAGCAGAATGTTTTCTAAGATAAAAACATTAAGTGACGGAGATTATATATATATAACGAACATTAACGGAACAACATTAGAATATAAAGTATACAATAATTATACTGCAAGTGTTGATGATTCTAGTTATATTACTAGAGACACAAATGGAGGAATTGAAATTTCTCTAAGCACATGCACAACTGATGCCAGCACAAGAACTATAATATGGGCAAAAGCTGATTAAAAATTGCCAAAAGTATCGAAATTTATTAGAATTTATGGTATAATATAAATAGGGAGTATAAAATGGAACGGAGGAGATTGATATGGAAAGTAAATATAGTAATTTTTTATCAATACTCTTAATAATTGCAATGGTTGTAGTTATTGGAATATTAGGATTTTTTGGATATAAAATATATGTTAGTGATCAAACAACAAAAAAAGCTGGAAATGTAGTTGCAGAATTTGATGAGAATACAGGTAGTTCTTCAAAAAACAACTCAGAAGAAGAAGAAGAAGGAAGCAGTTCTTCGCTAGATGATATATTGGATAGTTTAGGAGAAGGCTCAACTTCTATATATCAGCAGTCGTCAGATACAAATACATATTATGAAGGATATTTAGTAATTGGAACAATTTCCATTCCAAGTATAGAAATTGAATACCCTATATTAGCAGAAAACTCTTCAGATACTTTAAAAATTGCAATTGTTGCTGTATACCCTCAAGACCCAGCTAGTGCAGTAAATCAACCTGGAAACCTAGTATTATGGGGACATAATTACAAAGATAGTACATTTTTCTCAAATATTTCAAAATTAACAACTGGAGCTAAAGTATACATAAAAGATACTTTAGGAACAAAGGTAGAATATCAAGTATACAATGTGTATGAAACAACAGACTCTGACATGAGATATGCAACACGTAATACAGATGGAGCAAGAGAGATAACGTTGTGTACATGTGCCGATACTTCTGGTAAAAGAACGATTGTCTGGGCACGAGAAACTTAATATAAAGATTATAATATAAGGGCTAAGGTAGCATCATGCCCTTTTGGTGGAAGAAAACAAAGCTAAATTATATATCCTCATAAATATGTAAAATAATAAAGCAAAGGAATGAATAGCATATGGAAATAATGGATGGAAAAACATTAGCGTCATCTGTAAGAGAAAGTCTAAAAGTAGATGTTCAAAAACTAAAAAAGAAAGGAATTACACCAAATTTGGCAGTAATACTTGTAGGGGAAGATAAGGCATCACAGATTTATGTAAAAAACAAAAGTAAAGCCTGTCAAGAAGTAGGGATAAATTATGAAGAATTCTTTTTAACAAAGGATACAACAATGGAACAATTACTTTCACTTATTGATAGATTGAATGAAAGAGATGATATACATGGAATATTATTGCAAAGTCCAATTCCTAAACATTTAAACATTGATGAAGCCTTTGAGAGAATTTCGCCTAAAAAAGATGTTGATGGTTTTAACCCTATAAATGTTGGAAAACTATGCTTAAAACAAGAAGGATTTATTTCTTGTACACCAGCGGGAATAATGAAAATGCTTGAAAAATATAATATTGATTTAGAAGGAAAGAATGCAGTGGTTTTAGGCAGAAGTAATATTGTGGGTAAACCAATGTCCCTATGTATGTTAAATAAAGATGCAACTGTTACAATATGCCACTCAAAAACGCAAAATTTAGCAGAAATAACAAAAGAAGCTGATATAATAGTAGTAGCATTGGGTAAACCAAAATTTCTCACAAAGGATATGGTAAAAGAAGGAGCCGTAATTATAGATGTGGGAATTAACAGAACAGACAAGGGAATTGTAGGAGATGTAGATTTTGAAAATGTTAAAGAAATTGCATCATATATAACACCAGTGCCTGGTGGTGTAGGACCAATGACTGTAGCGATGTTAATGCATAACGTAGTTAAAGCAGCAACAAAAGCATGAAAAATAAGATGGTAAAGTTAAAATTCTATTGGGGGATAGGATTTAGCAAATATTAAAAAAATTAAGGGAGCATATAATATTGTGCTCCTTTTTGGTATTATGTTGTAAATTCTGGTTGTAGGAGCACGTTGCAACATACCCAGAGAAAATTTGAATAATTTAGATTAGAATAGGAATGATTATATGAAATTTTATAAAATTACAGATGAAAATTATCCGAAGAAATTACGAAATATAGACAATCCTCCTAAACAACTATATATCTTAGGAAATGAGAATATTTTAAATGAATTCAACTTGGCAATTATAGGTTGTAGACAATACTCAGAATATGGAAAGAAAATATCCAAAGATTTAAGTTTTAAACTTGCAAAGCAGGGAATAAACATCATAAGTGGTATGGCGCGAGGAATAGATAGCTTTGCTCATATGGGGTGTATTGTTGCAGGAGGGAAAACAATAGCAGTATTGGGAAGTGGATTTAACAATATATATCCAAAAGAAAATGTAGAATTATTTAAAGAAATAATAAAAACAGGTGGTGTCATATTAACAGAATATGAGCCAGATACGGATCCTCTAGGTACAAATTTTCCAGAGAGAAACAGAATAATAAGTGGATTAAGTGATGGAGTAATTGTAATAGAAGCAAAAAAGAGAAGCGGAACTATGATAACTGTAGAATACGCTTTAGAACAAGGAAAAGAGGTTTTCGCTGTTCCACGGTAATATAAATAATAGTACCTCTCAAGGTACAAATGAAATGATAAAAGAAGGAGCTAAAATTGTAACATGTATAGATGATATATTAGAAGAATATCCTCATATCTTCAGGTAATTCTGCTTCAAATTCTAATTTTTCCTTAGTAATAGGATGAATAAAGCTAACTTTATATGCATGCAAAGCTTGTCTATTTATTAATTCGGAGGACATACCATATAAAGTGTCTCCAACAATAGGATGACCAATATATGCAGAATGTACACGTATTTGATGAGTACGCCCAGTCTCCAATACAAAATGAACCAAAAATACATTATCTACTAGCTTTCTATCTAAAACATCATAATGAGTAATGGCTGTGTCTCCATTCTCAAAATCAACACATCTTTCAATTATACTATCATGTTTTCGTGCAATGGGAACACAAATTGTACCAATTGGTTTTTTATTAAAATCAATATATGAAGGAGAATCTAAGATATTATCTTTTTCTAAAATTGCAATATACTCCTTTTTAAAATCATGACTTTTCATTTGATGAATAAAGCATTCTTGAATATATTCATTTTTTGCAAAAATTACAATACCAGAAGTATCTTTATCCAATCTGTTAACAATACGAATTTTACGTTTAAGTCCAATTTTATCAAAATAAAATTTTACTGCATTAGAAAGGCTGTCTGAAAAATGATTACAAGAAGGATGAACAGGCATAAAGGCAGGTTTATCTATAATTAGCAAATAATCATCTTCATATAAAATCTCTAATTTCATTGGAGTAGGAACAATGTTATCGTATTCCTCATCAAAATTTAAATCGACCGATATAATATCTCCAATATTTAAATCCGCAAAATAAGGATTTACATGGATGCCATTTATAAAAATTTGATTACTATTACTCAAACGTTTAAAAAGTCTATCAGAAATATGAAATTCCTCTTTTAAAAGTTGTTTTATATTGCAATATTTGTTATCAACTATTTTATATTGTAAATCAAACATAAATTCTTAACCTCTCTTAAACATTTTCTTAG
>CAZWIF010000073.1:0-4873 GCA_964634355.1 uncultured Clostridium sp. | reverse complement strand
ACAAATTATAATTTGTATATTTTTCATTTTTTGGTAAATACTTATATTAAATATAATTTTTAGAAAGGGTATGTTATGAGTAATTTCTTTAATTCATTTCGTAATTTATTTCAATATAAAGAGCCTAATTCTTATAACTTTGTTTTATGTGATACTAATAATCAACAAACACCAACTTCTGGGACTATTACAGATAAAGTTTTTTCTAGTTGTGAAGAAAATCTTACATTTATTAAAGATAAGTATTGCACTTTAATAAATAGTGATATTAAAATACGTGAATTTTATCTTAATATACAAAATAAGCAATATAAAGCATTCCTTTTTTATATTGATGGAATGATTGATGCGGACGCTATCAGTCAGTTTGTCTTAAATCCATTAATGTTAAAAAATAGAACAAATACCTCTACCACAACTGACCAAATTAAGTCTAGTTCAAATAAGGTTACAGTTGTAAGACCATTCGATATTCAATCTTATATAATGGACTCACTTATACCACAGAATGATGTTAGTACCTCAGATGAATTTGCCTCTATTTTCTCACAAGTGAATATGGGAGTATCAGCACTTTTTGTAGATACAGTTTCAACTGTTTTTTTAATTGATGCTAAAGGATTCGAGAAAAGAAGCATTCCTGTGCCTGAAAATGAATTAGTAATCCGAGGCTCTCAAGAGGGTTTTATTGAGTCTTTTCGTACTAATACCTCTTTAATAAGAAGATTAGTTAATAATGAAAATCTAGTCATAGAAACTACTTCAGTTGGAAAAATAAATAAAAATAAATGCTGTATTTGCTATATGAAAAACATTGCCAATCCTGACTTAGTAGCAGAAGTTAATTATAGAATTAGTAATATTGAAATAGACTCCATAACTTCTTCTGGAGAACTTGAACAACTTATAACAGACTCATCTTTTGGTCTTCCTCAAATGATATCTACCGAACGACCTGATAGAGTGGCTAATTACCTTTTAGATGGACGTGTTGCAATTATTGTAAATGGTTCTCCATATGTTTTGGTCGCTCCTGGTGTATTTACAGACTTTTTATCCACCTCTGAAGACAAGAACATACAATATCAATTCTCAAACTTACTAAAATTTATTAGAATAATTTCTTTAATAATTACCTTAACATTACCTGGTTTTTATATTGCAGTTACCACATTTCATCAAGAAATTATTCCTACTGAATTATTATTCGCCATTGTTGCCTCACGAAATGCAATACCATTTCCAATTATCTTTGAAATACTTTTAATGGATATTTCTTTTGAACTTATAAGAGAGTCTGGTATTCGTGTTCCTTCTTCGCTCGGTCAAACCATAGGTATTGTTGGTGGATTAATACTTAGTGATGCCGCAGTAAGTGCAAATATTGTTAGCCCAATCCTAATCATAGTTGTTGCAATTACTGGACTTACCTCTTTTGCAATTCCTGATTATTCATTAAGTTTCCACATTAGAATTGCAAGATTTATATATGTTTTTGCTGGATATTTTGCAGGCTTTTTAGGATTATCTTTGATACTTTTCTTACATTTAGGTATTTTGGCAGCCACTAATTCTTTTGGAGTATCATATTTAAGTCCATATGCACCTTTTACTGTTAATAATAGTGACTCATATTTTCTTAGTCCTATATGGAAAAGAGAAACTAGAGACTCTTTCTTAGATACAAAACGAAAAAATAAGGAAGAGCATATTAGTATGAGATGGAAGTTTGGAGGTCAAAAATAATATGAATTCTTATAAACTAAAACCAATTGAAGGTATTTTTTTAGTGTTAACCGTTCTTTTATCACATATATTTCTTGGAATTCCAAATGCTTTATTAAACTCCACTGGTTCTTCTAGTTTATTAAATATAATATATGTTGGAATTATTACACTTGTATTTTTTTATATAATCTATAAACTATTTTCACTTTTTCCAGGAGATAATATAATAGATATTTGTGAATTCTTAGGTGGTAAGATTTTAAAATTTATATATTGTGTATTTTTCATTTCCTATATACTACTACTATCTGCTCTTATGATTAAGCTTTTTTCAGAGGGTATTTCACTTATATATTTCTCCCATCTAAATATCAATATTATTATATTTGCAATTATAGTTTTCATGGGTATTTTAAACTTCTTTGGATTTAAAGCCATAAGTCGATTGAATATAGTACTAGTTCCAATTATGATATTAAGTATTATATTTCTTTACTTCGCTTTATTAGGAGATTTCACCTTCCAAAGGATTTTCCCAATTTGGGGTTATGGCATAAAAGAAACATTTATAGATGGTTTGTCCAATATATTTTCATTTGGTGGAATTTATATATTATTCTTTATTCTTCCATTTTTAACTAAAGTATCTGATTTTAAGAAAATCGGCTTATCGAGCATTATATTTTATTGCATTTTCTTATTATTTTCAGTGTCTGCGTTACTATTTTCAATTCCCCAGATTTCAGACGCAACTACATCTCTTTCTTTATATTATTTAGCTAGACAAATTAGCTTAGGCGACTATTTACAAAGTATAGATGCACTATTTTTATTGATATGGATTCCGTTTTTTCTTTCATATCTTTCAATTAATATGCATTTCACATTGAGTACATTTAAAAAACTTACAAATATAAAACATTCTTCTGGGATGATATATAGTTTTTGTGCCATACTTTTTGTAATCACTATAATCATGAGTAATGTAGTAGAATTAAGGGCTTTAAGCAATTCAATTTATAAATATATTTCAATTGGATTTGTTTTTGGTTTTAATTTTATAATTCTAATTCTTGCATGTATAAAAAAATTAATTCTAAAAATATTAAAAAAGGAGGTATCTTACAATGCCTAAAAGAATTACTTTTATTATTGTTATCATTATATTTTGTGCAATTGCATTTAGTGGGTACCTTCATGAGCAAGATATAGACGATTTAGCCTATGTTATTGCACTAGGTTTTGATGTTGGTGAAGAAAGCAATTTGAAAATAACCTTTCAGGTATCAATTCCTTCTGAAAATGGTTCTAATTCAGACTCTGGAAGTTCAAGCAGTAGCAGTAGTGAAAAGGGTTCTAGCGATACATTAACTAAAAGTATAGAATGTGACTCTATCTATTCTGGATTAACTAAAATAAATTCAATTATCAGTAAAGATTTAAATTTATCACACTGTAAATTTATAATTTTCTCGGAAGAATTAGCAACTGAAGGAATATCTGAATATATTTCAACACTAGAAAACAATCCTGAATTGCGTTCGACATGCAATATAATAATTTCAACATGTACTGCGGAAGAATTTTTAAATGGCACAAATCCTGTACTTGAAAATTCTACAGCAAAATATTACGAAATTATAACTACTGCTAGTAAGTATACCGGATATACTGCTAATATCACTTTAAATGATGTATATACTGGACTTTCAGATACATTTGGAGAGACTTGTGCTATATTAGGAACTATGGTAGAAAATAATGACTCAAGTAGCTCTTCAGAAGGTGGCTCTAGTGAAGAAAGTAGTTCCGAAGGTACTTCTGACAGCGACTCTGAAGGAAGTTCTTCTAGCAGTTCTCAATCAGAAATTTCACTTGAAGGTCTTGCTGTTTTTAAGGGAGATAAGTTTGTTGGTGAACTCTCTGTTGAAGAAACAGTTTCTTATTTGATTATTACTAATAACTTAAAAGAATGTACACTATCTATACCTAGTCCATTCTCAAATGATAAAATGATTGATTTACATCTAACCCAACATGATAATACTAAAAATCAAGTATCTCTTTCCCCTTTTACTCCAAATATTACATCTGAGGTTTTCTTAGAAGTAACAATTCTATCTGAAAATAGTGATTTTGATTATTCTTCTTCAGATGATATTAACCAACTTCAAGACACTATTTCAAGTTATATTTCAGATATGATTACTAGTTACTATGAGAAAACCGCTAAAGAATATAAATCAGATATTTCAGGATTAGGAAAATATGCTGTTTATCAATTTCCAACAATATCTGATTGGAATGAATTTAATTGGTTAGATCAATATGAAAACTCTACCTTTCACGTAATAACAAATATTTCAATAAATTCTAGCTATTTTATTAGTAGTTAAATGATTTTGAGACAAAGGGAGGTATATTATGCAATTAGCTGTGTTATTTTTTTCAATATATGTCTTCGTTAAAACCGTATCATACGGTATTTTTGAATACAAAAATAATTCCAACAAAATCGTTGGAATTATAATATGTATCATCGGATTATTTTCACTAATAGTTCCTAATCTTCTTCTATTTTAACATTATCCTTAACAGACTCTTTTAATAACTCTAATTGAGATATTAATAAAGATTCCATTTTTGCTTTGTATATATCAAATTGTTTTTGTAAATCATCTAATTCTTTTTGTTTTACTAAAATTTGACTCTCTATACTAGCAAGGGTTTCCTTTGCCTTTCCTTGTGCTTCCGCTACAATTGCATCAGCTTGTTTTTGAGCTGATTTTTTTACTTCTTCAGCAGTAGTTTGAGCCATTAATAAAGTACTTTGTAACGTTGATTCTATTGATTGATATTTAGTTAAATCATTTGTTAATTGTTCCGTTTTTCCTCTATTTTCAGTTGCTTCTCTATATATTTTTTCATATGCTGCAGTTAATTCGTCTAAAAAATCATCAACTTCTTCTACGCTGTAACCATTTAAAACTTGTTTTGAAAATTTTTTATTTTCTATATCTAATGGTGTAATCATATTCTTACCTCCTTAATTTAGCATATACATATAAGGACAGCGTCTCTAGAATCTGTCCTATAACTTATCGTATATTATGAAATTATTTAAGCCATGAAACTGAAAGTTTGC
>CAZWIF010000072.1:0-4988 GCA_964634355.1 uncultured Clostridium sp. | reverse complement strand
TATATATATATATATATATATCGACACCCCATTACAAGTAATTGCTAAAAATAGCAAGACTTTTTGTGTACCTAAAAATAGAAACTTAAACTATAATTGTATTCCACTGACAATTATAGTCTAAGTTTCTTTTTGCTTTCTAGAATATATTTTAAGGGGGAATAAAGGAATGGAAAAGAAAACAAAAAAGAAAATAAGAGTATGGGACTGCATACTTTGTATTGTAATAGGTATTTTTATAATTATGTTTGGAATTTCTACATTTATAGATGCTACTTCAACAGCTAACAAATATAGAGGTACTAAATGGGTAGCACAAGATACAAAAAAAGAAGCAGAAGAAAATAAAATAGTTGGTATTGTAGCAATAGGAATTGGTGGAGCATTTCTTTGTGTAGGTATATTTGATTATAGTAAAAGAAAACAAAAATATGCTATGGATGTAGGAAGTGCTAATGGTAGTACAGCAACAAAATTAGAAGAATTAAAAAAAATGCTTGATCAAAAAATAATTACAGAAGAAGAATTTGAAAATAAGAAAAAAGAGCTATTGAAAAAAATGTAAATAAAAAAGAAAAAATTGGCAACTTTTATATGCTGAAACATTAACAAAGATGTATCGCAAAATTTAGATGAAATTAAAACTAGAACAAGAGAAAAAATGAAAAAAATATAAATAAAATTATTATAATATGGAGGAATAAGATGAAAAAGAAGATTTTGGGAGTAGGAATTATAGCAATTTTAATTGCTATATCATGTTTTTTGACAGGGTGTACCGATAATAAAACAACAGATGGAAACCAACAAGTTACAGCTGATTCAAGTAATATGTTATATTTACACTATGATAATGATACTAAATTGTATGGATATATCAATTCAAAAGGTGAATATGTAATTGAACCTCAATTTTATGAAGCTTCGGCATTTGATGAAGAAAGTGGATTAGCTAAAGTTAAAACTACAAAAAGTGAATTAAATGATTCGGGTTATATAAATAAATCAGGAGAATTTGTAATTGAACCTGAATATAGTTATACAAATAGTGAGAATTTCAAAGGAGAGTATGCACCAATATGTAAATGGTCTTATGCCGATAGCAAAGGTTATTACTATTTAGCAAATAAAAATGGAGAAATTGTTACAACAGGTACTAACTATATAGAAATGGGATATCCTTCAAAAGATAATATGATTGCAGTAAAATATTGTAGTGGAAGTGGTAAAGATTATCAGTATTGGTGTGGATATATAAATTTAGAAGATGAAATACTTATAAAATTAGAAGGCGAATTTTATGGGGTGACGGATTTTGGAGAAAATGATATAGCATTTACAAGAACTGTGTCATCAGGTAGTTCGTACGCAATGATAGATAAGGAAGGAAATGTATTGACAAAATCTAATTATTTAAATCCTAAAAGTGGTTATAATAAAAATGGATATATGGTTGTTGGTAGCTGGTCAGGTGGATATGGAATTATTGATTTAAAAGGAGAATTTCTAGTTGATTATAAATTTTACGATATTGGATATATTTCAGACAATAATCTAGCATTTGCAAAAGAAACTTCAGATGGAAAATATGGAATTATAAATGAAAAGGGAGAATGGGTTGTTGAGCCAAAATTTGATAATTATAGTCGAAATGGAATTTTTAATGAAAATGGTATTGCACTTGTGATAGTAGATGAAAAATATGGAACAATAAATGAAAAAGGTGAATATATTACAGAGCCAATATATGCCTCAGCTAATATGCCAGATGGAGCTAATTATTTTGTTATACAAGATGAAGATAAAAATACAGGTATTATAGGTGCAGATGGAAAAGAATTGATAGCACCATTTTAGTTAGTAGGTAATATAAAATATTAGATATATTCTATATAAAATAATTGTATTTTGAAAAATAGAAAGTTAAATTAAAAATATGGAGGAATAAGATGAAAAAGAAAATTATAAATATAAGTTTAATTATTACGTTAATGATAATGATGTTAGTTATTTTAACAGGGTGTGGTAGTGAAGATTCTAAGGAAAATTCTAAAGAGATTTCTAAAGACAGTATAGAATTTGATTATTCTAAGATAAATACTGATTCAGAAAATGTTGGCAAAAGTGTAGATGTTCAAACTTTTTTAAATGAAGATATTAATCCAGAGACTTATGAAGGTGTCGCATTTACTGGAGATACAGGAAGTTTAAGTGAAAGTGATGTTAAAACAGCAAATATCAATTGGGTTATTCTTGCAGAAGATGATGAAAATTATATGTTAACAACAGTAAAAGCAACTACAGATACATTTGAATTAAAAGGTGCAGATGGCTATAATAATGGAGTTCAAGCAATAAATGCTTATTGTGCGAGATTTTATTCTATTGAAGTTAATGGCAACAAATATGCAGCAAGAAGTATAAATATGAATGATATAGAGGCATATTATGAAGATAAAACAGATACTTGGAAACAAGAAACATTAGGATTTACAACTTATAATACAATAGGAATGGAAGGTCAAAATTATAAATATTACCCATCTTTATATGCATTAGAAAGTGGAAGTAATATGGGTGGGAATTTAGAATTAAGCGAAACTCCGAATGGTTATGAACCATATAATGATAGTTATAAAAATGATGCTACTTCAACTGCAAATTATTTAGACACATATTATTCTGCTAAGAAAACTGAACTTAAGGATAATTTTTCAAATGGAAAAGCATGTGACATAATTTTCTTGGATTCTGGTAGTTATTGGGTTGCAACTAGATGTGTTCAATTTTATGACAGTAAGATGAGTTCTAGTGAAATTTCAAAAGGAGAAAGACGTACACCAGGTGCTGCTCAGTTTTGTATGAGAATGATTGATGCGAACGGACTAAGTGCTAAAAGCCTTCTTTCTTCTAGCAATTATGACCATAGTAATTTAATATCAGCTAGACCTGTTGTAGTTGTTCCAAAATCAGAAATAGGGCTATAGATAAAAATAGAGGAATAAGATGAAAAATATATAATAAAAAATTTATAATTATATATCGCTAAAAATAAAATATATAATTAGCAATGATATGGGGATATTTTTATGGATAAAAACAAAGAAAAAAATGGGAAAAAAGCCAATAATAAAATAAAAATTTTCTTATTTATAATATTACTTATAATATTAGCAACAGGAGTTGCTACAGGAGTTTTTACATATTTACAAAAAATAGATAAAAGAGATAATGCAAATAGTCTTGTATATTTAGGTATTATGGAAGATGGAACATATTATGTCCAAGATGCACCAAAAGATATAAGATTTCAAGTCGATTCAGAGGATGCTTCATTGTACAATATTACAAATCAAAATGGAGAAAAAATATCTTCAAAGATTGTAAAAAATGGTGATAAAAAATTTATTCAAGCTGAAAATAAGTACACTGAGGGAGATACATATATAATTGAATTAGAGGATGGAATAAATTTTACAGATGAGGCTATAAAAAGTGCAAGAAAAATTAAGTTCAATATTACTGAAAGTGAAAAAGCCGAATATGAAATATCTGATAAAGTGAAAACAGATACAGGTTCTTACAATTTACAAATTCAAGAAAATGACGGAGTAAAAACAGTATCTATTCAAAATACAAATTATAAACAAAATGATATTTTAATAATAGATAATTATCCATATAAAATTGAAAATATTGAAAATGAAGTAGCGACATTATCAAGACCAGATCTTTCAGAGATTTATGAAAATTTAGATTTTCATAAAAAAGATGAAATAAATTTTGACAATATTGTGATTAATGATGAATTTAAAGAACAAATAGAGTTAGGCGTTAAAGAATCTGATTTTTATACATTTTTGGAAAGTAAAGTTTATGCTGCAGAAGATATAACTCCAAAAGTAAAACTTACATCAAGTGGAAATAGTTTAAAAATTGAAATAGAAATAGATGTAAAACCCAAAGGAGAGGCATTTTTAGGAATTCAATCATTAGAAGAACATGGTGTAAAATTCAAATTTAGTATAGATCTTTCATCAGAATATATTGCAGATGTAAAATTAGGTAAAAATATTGATTTAGGTGTTGTAACATCTCAAAAAATTAATTTTAGTATAGAAATATATTCAGATAATAAATTTTTTAAAGGAGTCAGTGGATTATCTGATGAACAATATGCAAAAACTGTTCAAGATATTATTGACCAGCTAGAAAAAGCAGAAAAAGATAAAACAGAAGGAAAGGCATCACTTATTAATGGTATTGAATTGCCAACAGGAATATGGGGATTAAATGTATATTTTGATATTTATTTTCAAACATCAGTTGCAATGCAACTAAATGCTAAATATACTCAAACATTAGAATTTAAACAAGTTTGTGGCTTAACTGGTGATACAAATGAAATTAAACCATATTCAAACAATAGTGTTGTTAACTCCTCAATAGAAGCTGAATTTCAAGGAAAAGCAGAAGCTAAAGTTGGTTTAGGAATAGATATTGGATTGTCTTTTATTAGTAAAGATTTTGCACAGGTTAGTTTAGGAATGGAAGTGGGAATCTATGATGGAGTGTATGCTCTTGTGAATGTGGGAGTAAAATCAGAAGAAAATAATTCGATAAATGTGATGGAAAATTATAGAGCAGAGGCAGGCATATATGTTGAAATAAAATATTCTGCTTCGATAGATTTTCATGTTGCGAAAATAGCAACAAATGGAAGTATAGCTGAGACTAGAAAGCCGTTGTTAATAGCAGGTACAGATGAAATCACAAAAAGTATTGAATCATCTCCTAGTGAAATATATGTTAGTAATAATCAAGCAGATGTGCCTAAAATATATAAAAATATATTAAATTTGAATACAAATAAAACTAGAAAAGAAGAATGTACATCAGATGTAGAATTTTCAAACGCTGATGGAAACATAATAGAGGTTACAAATGGCAAATTGAATCTTGGTAGCAATGATGAAAAAAACATCTAT
>CAZWIF010000071.1:4146-4992 GCA_964634355.1 uncultured Clostridium sp. | reverse complement strand
ATTAATCAAAAGAAAAGGGTGAAGCTTTATGAATTACAAAATACAAGGAGCAATAAAGAAAAATAAAATAACTTTTATACTTGCAGCTATACTATGGCTTTTCTTAGCCATAGTACTTATTATGCCATTAGCACGAGGCTGGGATGTAGCAATGCAAGCAGAAAAATTTGATGTTACAACATTTTCTTCAGTAGTAGGAGAAACAATGACACAACCATTTATTAACATAGCAGAATTAGGAAGTTATTGGAACTCATTTATAAGTATATTATGGAAATACACTCTATTTTTCTTAGGAGTATTACTTATAGGAGTAATAAGGACAGCACCAAAGAATGAATATGCAGATATAGAGCATGGTTCAAGTGATTGGTGTGAACGTGGAGAGCAATATAAAGTATTAAGTCCTAAAAAAGGATTGCTATTAGCAGAGAAAAATTATTTACCTGTTGATAAAAGAGGAAATGTAAACATACTAGTGGTTGGACGGTTCAGGTGCTGGTAAATCTGCATCTTTTTCAATTCCAAATGCATATCAAAAGTTGGGCTCATATGTATTTACAGACCCAAAAGGAGAACTTTACGATAAGACAGCAGGTTATCTAAAAGCTAATGGATATGAGATTAAAGTGTTAAATTTAATAAGACCAGAAAATAGTGATGGATATAATCCATTAATGCATATATCAAGTGAGATAGATGTAGACGTTATAGCAAACACAATAGTAAAAGGACAAAGTACAGAGTCTAGCTCTGAGCCATACTGGGATGATATGGCAGAAATGCTATTAAAAGCATTAATTTATTATTTAATGGCAACTAGACCAGAAGAAGAGCAAAATTTAG
>CAZWIF010000071.1:0-4136 GCA_964634355.1 uncultured Clostridium sp. | reverse complement strand
CTTGTAAGAGCAGCTAACAATAGTGGTGGAAGCAACATGCTTACAGAACTGATAAACAAACTTCCAATTGAACACCCTGCTAGAAAAAATTATAAATCAATAGAGATTGCACCGGACAAGACATATAGTTCAATATTAAGTACTTTGCAATCAAAATTAGGAAAGTTCGACTCAAAGGAAATTGCAGAATTAACATCAACAAATACAATAGATTTTGAAGAAATAGGAAAGAAAAAAACAGCAGTATATGTTATATCATCAGATACACATACGGCATATGATTTCTTACTTACAATATTCTTCTCACAAATGATACAACAATTATATGATTTTGCTGATTTACAGGGGGGAGCATTACCAATACCAACATACTTTATTTTAGATGAGTTTGCAAACATTGGTAGGGTACCAGATTTCGATAAAAAAATATCAACCAGTAGAAGTAGAAAAATACAATTCAGTGTTATATTACAAAACTTAGACCAATTAGAGGCAGTATATGAAAAGTCATTTGAAACAATAATAGGTAACTGCGATACTCACTTATTCTTAGGAAGTAACTCTCAAAAAACAGTAGAGTATTTCTCAAAAGCATTGGGTAATAAAACTATTTCAAGAGAAAGCGTATCAATAAGTAAAGACAAAGCATACAATAAACAAGGATCAAACTATTCGGATAATATCATGGAAAGGGCTTTATTAACGCCAGATGAGTTAAGAAGATTTGATATGGATAAATGTATAATTTTTGAAAAAGGAATTAGACCAATACAGGCAAAGAAATATTATTACTTCAAGCATGGTGAAGCTAAGCAATTAGCAAGATATACATTAAGTCATAATGAAGCAAGAGATCTTGATAGAGGAGTATGGAGAACATTCAACCCATACAATCCATATAGTGAAGATAAAGAAAAACAACCAGTAAAAGACCTAAAAATAGACTCTTTAGATGATTTATTTGAAGACGAAAAGGTAAAGCCAAGCAAGCCCGTTCAGAGTGCACCAAAGCAAAATAGAATACCAACATTTGAGGAAGAACCACAAATGCTACCTCAAGATGATATAGTAGTGAAGGATAACAAAGAAGAAGACATTGACTTAGCAAAAGAAATAGAAGCGAAATTTGATGAAATATTTGGACCAGTAGATAGTGAGTAAGGAGAGTTTATTTATGTTTCAAAAATTAGAAGATGTTGAAAAAAGATATGATGATTTAACAGTAAAGATAAGTGATCCAGAAATAATTGCACAAAATAAAGAATGGCAAAAAATGATGAAGGAACATGCAGAGCTAACCCCAATCGTTGAAAAATATAGAGAATATAAAAAAGTAGAACAAAGTATAAAAGATAATGAGGAAATGTTATCAGATTCAGAATTAAAAGAATTAGCACAAGAGGAAATAAAAACTGCGAAAGAGAGATTGCCACAAATTGAAGAAGAGATTAAAATCTTATTAATCCCTAAAGATCCAGACGATGATAAAAACACAATTTGTGAAATTAGAGCCGGAACTGGAGGAGAAGAAGCAGCACTTTTTGCAGGAGAATTATTTAGAATGTACTCAATGTATGCAGAGAGAAAACAATGGAAATTAGAAGTATTAAATGAAAATGAAACAGAATTAGGAGGATATAAAGAAATAACATTTATGATTAGTGGAAAAGGCGTGTATAGCAGAATGAAATTTGAAAGTGGAGCACATAGAGTACAAAGAGTTCCTGAGACAGAGAGTAATGGAAGAATTCAGACTTCAGCCGCAACAGTAGCCGTACTTCCAGTAGTAGAAGATGTTCAAATTGAAATAAATCCAGCAGATGTAAAGATGGAGGTATTTAGAGCATCAGGAGCAGGAGGACAACACATTAATAAAACGTCATCAGCAGTAAGATTAATACATATTCCAACAGGAATTGTTGCGGAATGTCAGACTGAACGCTCACAAGTACAAAATAGAGAATATGCAATGAGACTCTTAAAATCAAGACTATATGAAATAGAGAAAGAAAAACAAGATGCTGAACTTACAAATACAAGAAGAAGTCAAGTGGGTTCAGGAGATAGAAGTGAGAAAATAAGAACATACAATTATCCTCAGGGAAGGATAACAGACCATAGAATTGGAATGAGTATATATCAAATGGAGGATTTTTTAAATGGAAACCTAGATGCAATGATAGATGCATTAATTACAGCAGACAGGGCAGAAAAATTAAAAGGAGAAAATGATTGACAAAAACAAGTAAATGTAATATAATAATTATAGCAATATTGAGATAAGTTACGCAAATGTATTGCACTAAAAAAGACTAGGAATCTGGACATTCCTAGTCTTTTTGCATTCAGTCCTTATTATCGTCTAGAATTAAGTATAATATTATTAGGACTAATAATTTTAATAAGTTACGCATTTATGTAATACACCTCCTTCTATTGTCGAAAGGTGTGTCTATTATATATTACAAACAAATATTTGCCAATAAACGGAAAGAAAATATCCCTGATAAAATATTAACGTTTTCTACTATTTATATGTGAGCAATTTTCCAATGCACCATCTGTAAAATCTTCAATTGACTGATTAATTGGTTTATCAGGATTTCTATCAATATATGCTTTTAATTCATCAGCCAGTCCTTTAACTGAATAAAATTCATCTAATTCAGGATTTTTATTTATAATATTTGAAGCTATAACCATTAGATTCTCTTCATCAAGATGCTGATGACCAGTTTCAGGATTGCCATCTGCTTCAGCTAATCCAATTTCACAATTCTCTCTCTCTTTACTGCTAGCGTCTCTATGATAATCAATTTCTTTATTAGCCCTATAAGTATTATATATTCCTCTGTCAGTGTCAAGAGTCTCTTGAGTTTGTTTAGTCACAAACCTAGTTGATTGGTCAGTGGTTTGAAGAGGTACTGCCATAAATTGATTATTATTTGTTATATCAATTTCACCATATTGCAATTTAAGTGTACCACTAGCACCATATGAAACAGAAATCATTGCCTCTTTACCATTAGGGGTTACAAATCTGTACATTGAACGTACTTTTTCCTGTTCTAAGGAAGTCCCATCTCTATTAAAAGAATTAACTTCTCTACTAGGCATAGTACCATCAATTTGAGATAACATATCAGCCTTTTCCAGACTTCCATCTGAATGTTTAATTAAGAAAGAATATAAAGAGTTAGATGTCCTTTCAGAAACGCTTCCAGAGTAAACACAGACAAGGGTAGCACCTGGATCATCAACTCCAAGTAACTCTCCTAATGTATATCTATCATTAACCCTAGTACTCATTTTAGTTTCTTGTTTAATGCCAAGAGTACTTAAAACTTCCTCATTATGCTCTTTGGTCTCATCAGTATCAGTACCTTTCTCATCATCAAGTCTTAACTTTTTATCATCAACACGTTGTTTAATAGGAGATTGTGAAATAGCTTGAATATCTTCTTCCCTTATATCAAGTGATTTGGCCACTTTTTGCAATTCTGACCATAAAGAATCAATCTGATTTAAAACCTCATCTGGCATTTCACGATATTCATTAGTTTTCATCAATGGGTAAGGAGGTTTGGAAACAGCAATACAATTATTATTTTCATCAAAAAAACTTACACCATTATCATCACGTTGTGCATAAAGTGTCATAACTTTATTATCATTCATAATTTGACCTAAATAAAACCTATCTATATTAATTATCCTTTCTATTATAAATTTAAGTTTATATAACAATTATAGCATATTAATAAATAAAAAAATAGGATAATTCGATAAAATATTGTAAAATTATAATTTGTAGGGATGTATTATGCACGAAAATGGTGATAATTATTATAATCTTAGGGTTAGATGTGAGAAATGAGATGTGAGAATGTAGGGGCGGGCCTTGCGTCCGCCCGTTGAACAAAAATTTAATTTTATTTTAAATAAATACATTTAAAATAAATAATACAAATATTTTAAATATATTGCAATTTTCAGGGCAGACGCAAGGCCTGCCCCTACAGATTAAAATAAATAATATTTATAAATTATAAAATACAATAAATATGTCATAATCATCCCAACAAACAACAATTTGTTTAATAATTGTGTTGACAAAATCTGGTCGATAAAATATA
>CAZWIF010000070.1:0-5016 GCA_964634355.1 uncultured Clostridium sp. | reverse complement strand
AAAGCCATACAGGAAAGTTAAAATGCAGTGCATATTAAGGCTTTCCGATTTGTTCCTATATAACGTTCAAACATTTAGACTCTAGGTGATACTCTAAATTCGATTTTAAAGTCGGTGAAGTCTTCTAATTTATTTTTTTCTTTACATGTCAAATAATTTTCTAATTGTTGTTGAGTTTTGCATGCTGCAATTATCGCAGGATTTAAATCATAATTAAACATTAATTCTATTCCATATTTAAAAGCGTCTATAACAGTTTTAGCTTCTCTATCTCTTGTTAGTGAGTATGCTTCTCTGAAACGTGCTACTACAGGGTGTTTCATATAATAATCTAATGAAACTATAAACTCTTTTTTGATTACATCGTTTGCAGATTTATATGCGTTTGGATATTGCTCTAGGTATAACAAAATTTCTTTTTGAGAATAAGGAAGAAATACTTTTTTCTCTTTTTCAGAAATTATTAAAACATGGTTATCTTCAAAGTTCTCAAATGATTTAGCTTCTGTGTATGTAGTAGATACAACTTGAGTATTTTTTTGATTAAGATCATCTATATTCATATTAAATTTATCCATATAGTATTTTGTAATATCTTTATTATAAAATACTTCTAGCTTTACGTCATTAAGATAAATAGATGATTGTATCTCTTCATACATAGTTGAGAATACATTTATCATATTCTTCAAGTCAATAATTTTACTATTGTTAATAGATATAGAGCCTAGATGAGACTCCGCATCAATTAACATATTTACAATGTTGTCAGAAATTTGTTTTGAAAGATTTCCTAATTGCTGAAGAGATGATATGTTAATATTTAATGTGTTAAATATTTGCTGAAGTTCAGATAGTACAGAGGGGATAGGAGCTAAAGCTTGGCTATCATCTGTGCTAGATATATAATCATTTAAATTATTTATTAATTCAACAATTTTATCTCTTTTATTGGTTTCTTTAAGAAAAAGCTCATTTATTTTTTTTAGTTCAGAATTAGAATTATTTATAAAATCAAATTCTCTTGTTGTAAAATATTTATTTAAAAAATCATATTCATATGAAGTTGGTTGTAGTTGCATATAAATTCTCCTCTTATGTATAATTTTACTTTTTCATTATAGCATATGAAGATTATTAAATCAATTACAAAATTGTTACGAAAATGTCATAAAAATGAAATAAAAAATGTGTTGAATACTGGAGTAAAATAAGATAAAATAAAACATATATGTAAATTAGGAGGAGAAGTAATGAAAAAATCAAAGAAAAATTATGTAATCATTGCACTAATAGTTATACTTTTAGCAATAGCTATTGGTTATTCTGCATTTAGTAGCACATTAAAAATTAGTGGTACTGCAACAGGAACTGGAGACTGGAGTGTAATATTCACATCTGCAACATTGAAGGATTCTAATGGAAATGAGGATGCAACACATGGAACAGTGTCTTTTACAGGTGATACTGTTACAGTTAACGTTGAATTACAATATCCAGGAGATGCAGTATTGTTAGAAACAGTAATTTCAAATGAAGGAAGTGTACCAGCTAAATTAACATCAATAACTGTGACAAATGAGAATAATGATTTAATAGTTACAGAGGCAACACCAACAGCAGGTGAAACACTAGCAGCGGGAGGAAGTTGTACATCTCAATTTAGCATACAATGGGATCCTGCTTCAGAAGCAACAGAATTAAATGCAACTTTCACTGTAACATTCGAATATGAACAAGATACAGAAAATGTTACTTTAACACCAACTCATAGCGATATTTAAGAATAAATTGATAAAAGGTATGGATTTCATTACCTTTTATCAATTATTTCAATTCCTAATTTATAATAAAGAAGAAAGAAGGATATATGCAAAAATCAAAGAATGCAACAATTATTATAATTGCTATACTGCTACTGTATGGACTTTTAGCAAGTCTTAAATTAGTAACAGAAATAAATATTATATACTTATATATTATTAATCCAATATTTTGGATTGCTATGGCAATATTATTATATTTTGCATTTGGGAAAAATATAGAGAAAAGAAAACTGAAAAAAGAAATTATACAATATACGGTTATAGCAATTTTAGTTTATATAATTGTATATATGATTTCTGGACTAGTAGTTACATTTGGGAAGAACCCATATAATACAACTCTAATTGGTCTTATTCATAATCTTTGGATTTTTGGAGTAGTGATTGTTGCAAAAGAATATATAAGATTTAAAATAATAGATAATGTTTATGAGAAAGATAAAACTTTGATTGCTATTCTAATTTCAGTGGTATATATAATAATTGAATTTGAATTAAATGTGTTTTTAAAACAAAATTCAGTGGTCTCAATGATAATATACTTTATTCAAAAAGGAATTCCTATTATAGCAACTAATGTATTATTTTCTTATATGGCTAGATACTGTGGATGTATTCCAGCAATATATTATCAGATTATTATAAAGCTATATTTTTGGGTATCTCCAATTATACCAAACTCACCATGGGTAATGACTGCAATTATAGATACAACTATTCCAATAATATTGCTTTTATATATAAGATACATAAAAAATAAATTAGATATATTTAGAACGAGAGAGAATTTAATAAATACAGACCCTAGAAATATAATTCCTTTGGTAATTGTAATTATACTATCAATATGGTTTGCTATAGGTGTATTCCCGATAAAACCGTTATCTATAGCGTCAGGAAGTATGGAGCCAGAAATATACATAGGAGATCTTGTTGTAATAAAAAAATGTAATGCAAATGATGTAAATGTAGGGGATATAATAGAGTACCAAATGGAAGGCTTTACAGTTGTTCATAGAATAATAGAAAAAAGCCAAAGAGATGGGGAGTTCTATTTTATAACAAAAGGCGATAATAATGAGCAACAGGATAGTAAAGAGGTAAGCGAAGAGCAGTTAATAGGCAAGGTTATATTTAAGATTAGATATTTAGGATACCCTGCAATATGGTTACATATTATTCAAGAGGAAGAAACTTATAATCAATAAAAATTAGTAAGGAGGAGAAGATGAGTAGAATCAAACAAAAGAATAAAATACGTAAATCAACTAAATATGGTTTTATAATTATTGCTATACTTCTTATCATTTTTTCATCCTGTGATTTTTTAAAAAGTCTTTCAGAAGAAAGCATGAAGAAGACAACAAAAGAAATTTATAATTATACTAATAAATTTAATTTTAATTATATAGTAAATTTAATTAATAATAAATACATAACCGAAACAGAAATAACTGATAAAACATTAGCATATATAACAGATTTAATAGATACTATTAATTTGGATATAAATTATGAGTATAATGCAAGTAAAGAAACTAGTTTGGAATATTCATATACAATTACCGGTGAAATGAAGGTCGTGTATACAAAGGATGGTAAAGAGCAAAAGATATTAGACGAGGAGGAAACTTTATTAAAAGAAGAAAATCTGAACTTGACTTCAAACAAAATAAACATATATAAGAATTTAGATATTGATTTAAAAGAAAAGAATGCACTTTTAAATGAATTTAAGCAAAGCATGGGTATGTCAATAGATGCTAAATATACAATTACATTAGTAGTAAATGTTGCAACAGTTGTTGAAGATGAAACGGTTAATGATAGTTATACAACTGATATTGAAATAGATTTAGCAGAGAAGACAACTGAAATATCAGGTAAGAATAATGTAGAGGATACTCAATATATATCAAAAGAGTATGAGGTTAATACATATAAGAATAAAATATCAATAGCACGTGACATAGTCTTCTTAGCAATAGCTGTGTTGATGTTAAAGTATGTATCTAAATTCAGGACTGCAAATAGGGTAAAAGATAAATATAGACAAGAATTAAATAGAATTTTGAAAATATGTCAGGATAAGATTGTAGAAACAAATACTAAACCAATAGATAATCAAGAAAATTTAGTTTATGTTAAAGATTTTGGAGAAATAGTAAAAGTCTCTGAGGAGTTATTTAAACCAATCTTGTATTATTTTGATAGTGAAACACAAGAGGCTTGGTTTAGTGTAATGACAGGCTCTGTTGTATATAGATTTATTTTGAAAAATTAATGGAGGTGAATCGAAAACAACAGGACATGTATAGTTGGGGAGGAATGACAAGAGAATGAAAATTAAAATAAAAAGGAGAAAAAAAGGATTTAAAAATGCTTATATAGTTGTTCTTTTGATGATTGTTTTAATTTTCATTTCTACATCATATTCATTATGGAAAACGACTCTAACTATAAATGGTACAGTTACAGGAGTGTATTCTGAACCAAAGCTACCAGTAGAAATTGAATCTTTAGGAGAAAATAGTGATAATGTTAATAGATTTACATCAAATACGTCTTTAAAAACCTTGGGTGTAGACATTTATAAGGTGGTTGATGAAACATATGAAGATAATGTTATTACAACAACAATTCAACAGGTTTATAAACAGAGTACAGGATTAAATATATTTAGAGTTAAACCTACTATTACACTGACAATTCCTAATAATACCAGTAGTGTATTTACAAATGGTACTGTAACTTTAATTGAATATAATGATCCGAATTCTATATTTCAAAATATAACTCAAAGTATTTCTACTACTATAACTGAAGGTTCGACAGGAACAGTTACCATAAGTGGTACACTTAGAGGAAATTATGATGTTGCAACAAATACTTATTACAAATTTAAAATTACTTATGATGTAGATGGAGTTACATGTGTATTTTATTATAACTTGATTTTCTTAGCAATGTAGTTTATAGCAAGTGAAATTTATTTCATTTGCTATATTGCTTTCTCATAGTAAATAAATATAAAAACCATTATCCTGTAGTTACAATTCACAGCACATGAAGATTACTGAGGAAATTCTAATATAATTATTAGTTCATTCCGTTCTCTAAGGCGCTTAAGATACTGAATATTCCTATTATAGATACACACTCTAAGGACATACTGTGAATAAATACACGG
>CAZWIF010000069.1:0-5032 GCA_964634355.1 uncultured Clostridium sp. | reverse complement strand
GTAAGAAGAATTAGAGAAAAAATAGAAAATGATACAACGGACCCTAAAATATTGATTACAAAAAGAGGCATTGGTTATTATATTGCAAAACCAGAACAATAACAAAAAGGCGACCGAAATATCGGTTGTCTTTTCTTGTATAGGAAAAATAAAAATATTGGTAGAGACCGCACGCTGGGGTGAACCGTGTGGCGACGCCATTGCTGTTCTACTTAGAAGGGGAAGATTTAATATGTTAAAAAATGCAAAAACTAAATTAGGATTAATATTTATAATAGCAGGAGCTATAGGAATAATATCTGTAGGGCTAACAACAATAATATTATTAGGAAATATAGTAGCATGTATGTCTAGTACTATATATAGTATAGAAATAATTAAGAAAAATATTTTGAACCTTGAAATCTTATTAGTACTAATTTCTGTAATATATTTTATCCTATTAATATTGCTAAGTAAAATTGTGACAAAAAAAATAATTGGACCAACAGAAGATTTAATTAATAAAGCAAAAGAAGAGGTAAAAGAGGTATCTACTCAAAAAAATCAAATAGAAACAATGTTATTACATATGACAGACGGAATTTTAGCATTTAACATGGAAGGGAAAATATCTTTAACAAACCCAGCGGCTACAAGATTACTAAGGATAATGCCAGAAGATGACAGCTTTGATAAAATATTCGGAAAATATAACATAGATGTTAACTTAGAAAAAGTTATATACCTAGAAAATTGGACCTCAACAGCACAAAGAGCAATAATAGGAGATAATTATATATACATGTTTTTTGCACCATTGAGAAATGAAGATGAAACTCCAAATGGAGTAATAGTTGTTATACAAGATATTACAGAACATGTCCGATTAGATAACATGAGAAAGGAATTTGTAGCAAATGTATCACATGAATTAAAAACACCAATAACATCAATAATGGGATATGCAGATACCTTATTAGAAGGAGAATATGATAAGGAAACTCAAGAAAGATTTTTAAACGTTGTTGCAACAGAGGCAAGAAGAATGGCAAAACTAGTAACTGATTTATTAACTCTATCTAAATATGATAATGATGAAGTCAAAACAAAAAAAGTAGAATTTGACCTGGGAGAATTAGTAAAAAAATGCCAAGAAAAACTACAAATAGAAATAGATAAAAAACATCACACTGCAGAATGCTTTGTAACAGCTAATGTTCCACCTGTATATGCAGATAAAGATGGAATAGAAAGAGTAGTATTAAATATATTAGCAAATAGTATAAAATACACACCTGAAAATGGAACAATAAAAATGTATGTAGGATATGTATATAATGATGCATATGTAAAAATCATAGATAATGGACTAGGTATTCCGGAAGAAGACCTGGATAGAATTTTCGATAGATTTTACAGAGTTGATAAATCAAGAACGAGAGAAATGGGAGGAACAGGATTAGGACTTTCAATAGCAAAAGAGATACTTGATAAAAACAACGGAAGTATAGACATAAAGAGCAAGAAAGATGAAGGAACAGAAGTAGTAATAAGAATACCAATAAAAAAATAAATATTATAATTCTCTTATATTAATAAAAATAGATATAAATTGTAACACGAAAAAAGATTTACTGAAACTTAAAAAATGTATTGAGAAAATAAATAAATTATTGTATAATAAAGAAGTATAAAAAAACATCAGACAACAATAGGACTGATAAACGAAAGGAAATGTAGAGAAGTGGAACCAGAACAAAAAGAAATTGTAAAAGAGATATTCGAATGGATATATTGTATAATAATAGCTATTATATTAGCATTATTAGTAAGATATTATATAGGAACACCAACAGTTGTTCAGATGTCTTCTATGTATCCCACATTTAAGCAAGGAGATAGATTAATCTTAAATAAATTAGCGATAACTTTAAATGATGAAATTACAAGAGGAGAAGTTATTACTTTTGAAGCTCCAAGTTCAGAATATAAAAGTGCCGCAGAAATTGACCAAAGTAATCCTGTAGCGAAATACGAAAATGAGCCAACAAGTACATTTAATAAATTTACATATTATATTTTAGATATAGGAAAGAAGAGCTATATAAAAAGAGTAATAGGGCTTCCAGGAGAACATGTGCAAATTGAAAATGGAAATGTATATATAGATGGAGCGTTATTAAATGAAACATATTTACAGGAAGGAATAACAACAACAAGCTTAATATTTACCGACTTTGTTGTACCAGAAGGATATTTATTTGTAATGGGAGATAACCGAACAGACAGCATGGACTCAAGAGAATTTGGATGTGTTCCAATATCAAAAGTAGAAAGCAAAGTAGCCTTAAGATTTTATCCATTCTCAAGTTTTGGAACAGATTGGTAAAAAAATTTACATGTAGGGACAGGTATTGCGTCTGTCCGAATGTAGGAGCCAAGTTTGTATCGAGCCCACTAAATTGGTAATAAAAAAGAGTTATGATACAAAAAAATTAATAAAAGGAAGCAAAATATGAACAATCAAGAAATAGAGCGATTATTAAAAAAAACAGTTCAAAATAATAAGATATTACACAGTTACATGTTTATAGGAAGCAAATTCACACAAAAAGAAAACATTGCTTTAAAATATGCAAAAGAAATCCTATGCATAGATAAAAATAATGTACCTTGCGAAAAATGTAAATCCTGTTTAGAAATAAACAACAACAACCATCCAGACTTTAAGCAACTGCAGTTAGAAGATGACGAAAAATCAATAAAAATAGAACAGATAAGACAAATGCAAGAAGATGTTATAAAAAAGCCAATTGTATCAGATAGAAAAGTATACATTATAGAAGATAGCGATAAAATGACAGTAGGGGCACAAAATTGTTTACTTAAGACTTTGGAAGAACCTCCACAATATGTAACAATAATTTTACTAGTAGATAATGAGAATGCTATTCTTAATACTATAAAATCAAGATGTACAAAAATAATATTCACAGAAGAATCAAAAAACAATATGACTGAAGAACAGAAAAAATTATACAATGAGCTAGAAGAAATATTTGGAAATATTAGCAGATATAAAACATTGGATGTGCTAAACAAACTAGATATATTATACAAAAGCGAGAAAAATATCAATGAAATTTTGGATTATATTAATGTAATATTGTACAAAAATATAACCCAAGATAAAAGAAACATAGATTATATAAATTATGTAGAAGAAACAAAACAGAGATTAAAAGCAAATGCAAATTATAATATGTGTATAGATAATTTATTAATAAAAATTTTTACATAAAGAAAGGAAAACAATAATATGAAAACAGTAATAGGAGTCAGACTAAAGAGACCAGGAAAAATATATTATTTTAATCCAAAAAATAAAAAAATAAACAAAGGAGACTTTGTTATTGTTGAGACAACCTTTGGGCAAGAGTATGCTGAAGTAGTAATGGGCAACAAAGAAATTCCAGATGAAAAAGTAGTAGCACCTTTAAAAGATATTATAAGAGTCGCAACTCCAAAGGATAAAGCACAAAATGAGACAAATAAAAAGAAAGAAAGAGAAGCATTTAAAATTGCTCAGGAGAACATAAAAAAGCACAAACTAGAAATGAACTTAGTTGATGTTCAATACCAATTTGATAATAGTAAAATTTTATTCTACTTCACTGCTGAAGGAAGAATAGATTTTAGAGAATTGGTTAAAGATTTAGCAGCAATATTTAAAACTAGAATAGAATTAAGACAAATAGGATTAAGAGATGAAGTAAGAAGAATTGGCGGAAATGGAATTTGTGGTAGAGAGCTTTGCTGTTGTTCATATCTAGGAGATTTTGAAATGGTATCAATAAAGATGGCAAAAGAACAAAACTTATCACTTACTCCATCAAAAATATCAGGATGTTGTGGGAGACTAATGTGTTGTTTAAAATATGAGCAAGAAGTTTATGAAGAAAAAAATGCAAGACTTCCTGGAGTGGGAGCAATAGTAGAAACACCAGATGGAAAAGGTGTTGTAGAGGGATTAGAGATTCTAAAAGAAATTGTAAAAGTAAAAATTGAAGACAAAGAAGAAAATGAGTTCCATAAAAAGTACGAATTAAAGGATATAAAGATAATAAAAGATGTGGACAAAAATGAAAATAATGATGACACAGATGAGGAATTAAAGGAAATGGAGAAACTAGATAAAATGGAAATACAAAATTCGCAAGATAACTAAAACATGATTATAGAAATTAATTATAAACATGGAAGGAGGTGTATGATAATGGCATACAAGATAACAGAAAAATGCAGAAACTGTGGCATGTGTGCAGAGCAATGCCCAATGAATAGTGAAGGAGAATGTATAAAACCAGGAGATGGAAGATATGTAATTAATCCAGATATATGTATATCTTGTGGAACATGTAGATCAGTTTGCCCAGTAGAAGCACCTGAAGAAGAATAAAAATAAAATTCCAGTCATAGACTGGAATTTTATTTTTATTCTTTATTTGTGGCTTCTTCTAATCTTAATAGTGCTTCCCATCTTTCATCAACTTCTTTTTGGAATTGTTCTATCATCCATTCATTTCCAGGTTTAAACATATGCTTAAATCTTCTTTGAGGTTTTAAAAACTCTTCTATTGGAAGTTTATTTGCAGGTTTAAAGTTTATTTTGTATTTTCCATCTATAACCTCATATAATGGCCAGTAACAAGTATCAACAGCTAATTTATTAATTTTTAATAAATCCTCTGTTGGGTATCCCCATCCTCTTGGACATGGAGCAAGGACATTTAAAAAAGCAGGCCCTTCTGTATATATTGCCTTTTCTGACTTTTCATATAAATCTTTAAAATTATTTATAGGAACAGTTTGAGCAACATATGGAATATGATGTCCAGCCATAATTTCTGTTAAATCTTTTCTTACTTGCATTTTACCAGGAATAACAGTCCCAGCTGGAGTTGTAGTTGTATCAGCAAAATGAGGTGTTGCAGATGAACGTTGAATACCAGTATTCATGTATGCACCATTATCATAGCAAACATAAACC
>CAZWIF010000068.1:0-5258 GCA_964634355.1 uncultured Clostridium sp. | reverse complement strand
ATATCTATAACAAAAATTGGCAATAATGATATTAACGGAGATAAAGGAGATTTTTGTTATGAATAATTTAGATATGAAAAATATAATTGTTCTTAAGGATTTACCATCAAATATTATAGACGAGGCTATAGTCATTTTGAAGGATAATAAGATTAAGAAAAAAGAAAATTCAGAGAGTACAAATGACTACTCTATAAATACAAATATTATTAATGAAGCTCAAAATGTGATTACTGAATATATAGAAAGATTAGAACAGCCTAAAAAGGATAAACAAAATGAGAGAAAGTTGTTATTGAAATATAAAAAGCTACAAATATTTACAATACTTTTAACAGGTATGATGATAATAAGTTTTTTAATAAGTTTTATAAAATAAGAATATAAATCCTTTCTATAGCATATTATGGGATAGAGATAAAACATCAGAAAATAGAAAGGAAATACATATGGAGAGAGTATTAACTCAAGAGGAAAGAATAAGAAGAGCAGAAGAGATTTATTTAAGAAGAAGGAACGCTAGGCCACAATATAATACAAAAGTAAGGGAAGTCAAAGATAGAAAAAAAGTGCCTGAAGAAAAAAATATTAGGCTTTTTAAAAGAATGGCTTTACAGATAGTAATCTGTTTATTATTGTATTGTATTTTCTATTTGATATATGATACTAATTATGCTTTTTCGGATACAACAATAAGTAAAACACAAGAAATTCTAAATTATGATATTAATATTGAAGAAATGTATAAATATGTTAATGATAAATTGATGAGTTTTATGAATCAAAGTGAAGAAGATGATAATGAACAAGTAGATAATGAAACAGAGGATATAGGTGATGACGTCAATGAAAAAATGGAAAACATTGAAGATAACACAGAAGAGGAGATACAAGATGACGAGGGAAATGTTGAAGAGGATACAATAGAAACTTCGGCAGAAGAAACTGATTTGAAGAAAATTTATTCACTCATACTTCCAGTCAGTCGGAGGATATATATCGTCTGAATTTGGGGAGAGAGAATCTACTTCTGAAATAGTGTCTACTAATCATAAAGGGATAGATATTGCAGTTGCCGAACGGAACAAGTATTGTGGCTTCAATGGCAGGAACTGTAATAACATCTACTACTTCATCTACATATGGAAAATATATAATAATAGAAAATGGAGAATTGAAGATAGTATATGCCCATTGCAGTGAATTATTAGTTCAAGAGGGTACAGAAGTAAAACAGGGACAAGAAATTGCAAAGGTTGGCCATACTGGAAATGCTACTGGATCGCATTTACATTTTGAAGTTAGAATAACTGATAATCCAATAAACCCAAGATTAATACTTGATTTTTAAAGAAAACGAGGTATATTATGCGTATAGAATTGGACGTAAAAATAATAATATTCGTTTTATTTTTTTTTATATTAGGCGTTGAAGAATTATATTTACTTTTCATAATTTTTGCAATAGTACATGAAATTTCACATATGGTGGTTGGGATAATATTAGGATTTCAACCTTTGAAGATATCAATAATGCCATTGGGAGCATATATTAATTTTAAGATAGATATAAAAAATTATAATACGAAAATAATAAAAGGTACATATTGTACATTAAAAAAAATGGTAGTATCTATAGCTGGACCAATAACCAATATTATTATAGGAATTGTTTTTAGTATTAAAGGTGATTATATACTTATTACATATATAAATATAATATTGGGGCTATTTAATTTATTACCAATATATCCATTGGACGGGGGAAGAGTGCTTAAACAAATATTAGTAATTTTTTTTGGAAGAAGGAAAGCTTTAAGATATACAAATATTGTTTCTAATATTGTGATACTTATTACTATTATAGTAGGCTTAATATTTTGCTTGATTAGTAAAAGTATTCTTATTTTAGCAACTTTAGCATATTTAATATATATTAGAAAAAAAGAGGATGAGATTTATAGAATTAAAGAAAGAGCATATATAGTGTTAGACAAAAACCCCATCCCTTTGTCTAAACATTAACTTTTGGAATTACATTGGAATTTAAATATCTATTGATATTTTTTAATGTGATTCCAGTATTTTCTGATAAAATTGCTAATGTACTGTCTGTGATATTATTATCATTAATATAATTTGTTAATTTAGAAATTTCACTTTTATCTTTTGGCAAACATTTTGGACATACATCACTATCAGCTAGAAAAAAACATCCACAACGAACACATCTTTTAAATTCCATATAACCACCCCATATAATTATTATTTTAACTTTATGACATTTTATCACATAAAATAAAAAAAAGAAACAAGTTTTTTAAAAATATATTGACAAAATTTTTAAAGATTATATAATATAAGCAGAAACCCTTGAAATATAAGCAATTATACAAAAAAATACTTTGTAATTTAAGTAATATTTGAAGAAAGGAAAATATAGACATGAGTAAACCAACTAGTACCATCTTAAAAATGTTGAAAACTAGAAAAGATTGCCCAACTGCTGAAAAGATATATATGGATATAAAAAATGATATGCCTGATGTGTCTTTAAGAAGAGTTCAATCTATTTTGGAACATTTATGTGAGCAGGGATTAATTATAAGAATTAAATCAAGAACTGGTGGACCTGAAAGATATGATGCAAGTGGTTTGCCTAAGATTGTTTTTGAATGTTCAAAGTGTAGTATGATAGAAGATATATATTTATATGATATACAACTACGAAGGTTATATGGAGAAATGAAAAAATTAGGAGAAGAGATAGGAGCAAATGCCAATTATTCAGAGATAAATTTAAAAGGATTATGTAAAAAATGTAGGGAAAAAGAAAAATAAACATTAAAAAAATTAGCACAAAGTATTGACAAGTGCTAATTTTTATTGTATTATATTAGCAGTCGATTTAAAAGAGTGCTAAAGTTGAAAAATAAAAACACAATTCTTTTTAACTAATTACATATTAAAGAGGGAAAAGGGGGAATATTATGGATGAACGCAAAAAGAAGATATTGCGTGCAATAGTTGATGAGTACATTGAAACTGCGGAACCAGTTAGTTCTAATACTATAGTACAGAAATATGAACCTAATATTAGTAGTGCAACTGTTAGAAACGAAATGGCAGAACTTGAAAAAATTGGCTACTTGGAAAAGACGCATACATCATCTGGTAGAGTTCCTTCTGCTAAAGGATATAGGTTGTATGTCGATGAATTATTAAAGTATGATAATATTAGTTTAGAAGAGATTAAATATATTGGCGAGAAATTGGAAACAAAGGTTAATCAATTGGAGGATTTAACAAAGATTGCTACTAGTACAATTTCAGAAATAACACATTATACAACAGTTAGTGTTGGACCAGAGTCTTCTAAGCAGAATATTGAAGAAATCAAATTTGTAATGTTAGGTGCTAGAATGTTAATGGCAATAATTGTTACAGATATTGGAACAATTAAAGAGACGATTATTAAATTTGATGAAGATATTACACAAGAACAAGTGGATACATTAGCTAATTTATTTAACAGTAAATTGAAGGGGCAACCTTTAGAAATGATAGATAAACCATTGGAACAGTATATTTTTAATGAGTTGCATTATAGCATCAATATTATTAAGAAAATAATAGATGAGATAAGAAAGATGATTGAAAAAGATAATCAACTGTATTTAGAAGGCAGAAATAGAAATTTTGATTTACCTGAATTTAAGAGTTTAGAAGTAGCTAGAAATTTTGTTAATGTATTAGATGAAAATAATACCATGCTTGATATTCTTAAGAACGGAGAGGCTAAAGACATTCAAATTTATATTGGGGACGAAAATGAAAGTAAAGAATTAAAAGACTTTAGTGTAATAACTTTTAAACATTCTATAGGGGATAAAGATTTAGGAACAATAGGAATAATTGGACCAAAAAGAATGAATTATTCAAAGGTTATATCTGTCATGAAGTATATTAGCAAAATGTTGAACGGAAAGTGAGACGTATTAATTTTAATTATTTAGAAAGGAAGTCTAAAATGGAGAATGAAGAGAAAAACGAAGAATTAGAAAATGAAAATACTACAGAAAATGTAGCAGAAGATGTTGAGGTCATTGATTCAGACGTTGATGTTCAAAAATTACAAGAGGACTTAGATAATACTACAGATAGACTAAAACGCTTGATGGCTGAGTTTGATAATTATAAAAAAAGAGCATCTAAAGAAAGAGGACAATTGTATAATTCATTAGTGGCAGATATTATCATGGCATTTTTACCAGTAATGGATAATTTAGAAAAAGCAACTAACACTAATACTGAAGATGAAGGATATAGACAAGGAATGGAACTAGTTGCAAAACAATTTAAAGATGTGTTAAAATCTTTTGGACTAGAGGAGATAGAAACCGTAGGAAAGACATTTGACCCAAGTTTACATGAAGCTGTATCAAGTGTTCAAGATGAAAACCTTGGAGTACAAGAAATAAAGGAAGAATTTAGAAAAGGATACAAAATTGGAGATAAAGTTATACGTCATGCAATGGTAGTTGTAGCAAACTAAAACAAATGAAAAGCTTTGTTTTTATAAAGGAGAGTTTTAAATGAAAAATAGAGGGATAATAGAAAAAGTTGCAAAAATATATATCAGTGTGCCAATTATAATAATAGTCATATTAATACTAGTAGTTGGGAAAAATTTTATAGTAAAGAAATATATAGAAAATATTAAGTATGATATTAAGTTAGATAGTTCGTACGAGATGGAGTTGTTTGACTCGAATCCTTGGGACAGATATATTATTTATGCAGATTATGAATTGATAAATATAGAAGAGAACAGTGCATATATAATAAGTGGTACAGATAAAGAAGGATTTTTATTTGATTCTTATTCTTGCAAAAAGAAAAATATTTCAGATGAGAAGATAAAAATGCTTATAAGCGATTTTGAAAAGGCTTTAAATGAAGAGAAAACAGAAACACAACAAGAAAATACAAATACAGAATCAAATGCGTCAAATACATTAGATATGTTAGATAAATTAGATATGCTTAAGTGGATGACATACCAAGGGAAAACAACTGGAGTATATTATGATGACTTTATATATGATGAATGACGATTTTAATCGAGCGCAAATAAATAATTGTTATTAATTTTAAATTAAATAAATTTACAAAAGAAATTTAATCAAGAAAATATTAAAATTTTAGGAGGAATTTAAAATGGGAAAAATTATAGGAATTGACTTAGGAACAACAAA
>CAZWIF010000067.1:4729-5492 GCA_964634355.1 uncultured Clostridium sp. | reverse complement strand
AGAATTGTAACTATATTTAATATAACTCAATTATATTTAATCACAATATAAAAAAATTTTCAACATATTTTCTTCTTTTGTTAAAATTTTCTTGTTATGATGTTACTATTCACAGCCCATGAAAATTACTGAGGGAATTGTAATATAATTATTAATTCATTCCGTTCTCTAAGGCGCTTAAGATACCGAATATTCCTATTATAGATACACACTCTAAGGACATACTGTGAATAAATACACGGGGGTCGAACTCATTACTTAATAATTATATTAGAATTCCCTTATATTAATAAAAATAGCTGTAAATTGTAACGTTATGATGTTATGATACATATTTATATATATCTTTCTTTAATTTTTGTATATTTTTTTATATTTTGTTAATAATATTGTTATACTTAAATTGTAATGGAGGTGCATTCAATATGTCAAAGGAAAAGAAAAACAAAAATAATAATAACAACAATAATAACAATAACAACCAAAATCAAAATCAAAATAACGATAGATAAAAAGAAAGGCACAGTAATGTGCCTTTTATTTTATCTAATAGGAAAGTATATTAAGGTTTTCCGATTTGTTCTCTATCTTATTCCAAATACTTCTTTAAAAACTGTCCTGTATAACTTTTCTCATTCTTCGTCACTTGCTCAGGCGTTCCCACTTGAACTACTGTTCCTCCGCCTTCTCCTCCTTCTGGTCCTAAGTCTATTATATAATCACATGCTTTTATTAAGTCCAAATTATGCTCTATAACAATTAT
>CAZWIF010000067.1:1866-4719 GCA_964634355.1 uncultured Clostridium sp. | reverse complement strand
TCCTGTATCTACAAGTCTTTGCAATATATTAACTAACCTATGAACATCTGCTGTATGAAGTCCTGTTGTTGGTTCATCTAATATATACAAAGTCTTTCCTGTAGCTCTCTTTGAAAGCTCAGTTGCAAGTTTCACACGTTGGGCTTCTCCACCTGATAGGGTTGTAGAAGGTTGTCCTAATTTAATATATCCCAATCCCACATCATTTAAGGTCTGTATTTTTTGTTTAATCTTAGGAATATTCTCAAAAAACACTAATGCCTCTTCAACTGTCATATCAAGTACATCTGCAATACTCTTTCCTTTATATTTTACCTCTAAAGTCTCTCTATTATATCTAGCGCCGCCACACACTTCACAAGGTACATAAATATCCGGTAAAAAGTGCATTTCAATTTTTAAAGAACCATCCCCTGAACAAGCCTCACACCTTCCACCTGGAATATTAAAACTAAATCTTCCTTTTTGGTATCCCCTCATCTTTGCTTCATTTGTAGTCGCAAAAATTTCTCTTATCTCATCAAAAACTCCTGTATAAGTTGCAGGGTTAGAACGAGGTGTTCTTCCTATTGGAGATTGGTCTATATTAATTATCTTATCTATATTTTCAATACCTTTTATCTCTTTACATTTACCTGGTTTTTCATTGGCTCTATTTAAATCCCTCGCGATTGTCTTGTATAAAATGTCATTTACTAAAGTACTCTTTCCCGAACCAGAAACTCCAGTAACACAGGTAAAAACGCCTAGTGGAAATTTTACATTTATATTTTTTAGATTATTGTGTGTAGCACCAATTACTTCAATTGATTTTCCGTTTGATTTCCTTCTCTTCTTCGGAACCTCAATCTTCTTTCTCCCGCTCAAATATGCTCCTGTTTCTGAACCTTCTATTAATTTAATTTCTTCTGCTGACCCTTGTCCTAAAATATTTCCTCCATGCACACCTGCACCTGGTCCTATATCTATAATTTGATCTGCTGCATACATAGTATCTTCATCATGCTCTACAACTAATACTGAATTTCCTAAATCCCTTAACTTTTTAAGAGTTGCGATTAGTTTTTCATTATCTCTTTGATGTAAACCTATACTTGGTTCATCTAATATATAAAGAACTCCTGTTAAACTTGAACCAATTTGTGTAGCAAGACGTATACGTTGTGCTTCTCCACCTGATAAAGTTCCTGCCGCTCTAGATAATGTTAAATATTCAAGCCCAACATCTAGTAAAAATTGTAATCTTTTATCTAATTCTTTTAAAATCATATCAGCAATCATAGCCTCTTGTCTTGTTAATTGTAAATCCTTTAAAAATTGTTTTATCTTAACAATTGACATATCTGTCAATTCATTTATATTCTTATCTCCAACTTTAACAGCCAAGCTTTCTTTTTTCAGTCTTGCACCATTACAAACTGGACAATCCGCTTCACTCATATACATCTCATAAAAATCTCTCATTCCTTGAGATTTCGTATCATTATGTCTTCTCTCTAAAGTAGGAATTACTCCTTCAAATAGGCTAGTAAATTTTCTTATTCCATATGGAGATTCATATTCAAAGTTAATCTTTTCGTCTCCTGTACCATACAAAATTTTTTCTAAAAACTCTCTTGGTAATTTTTTTATAGGCTGTTTAATATTGACACCATAATGTCTTCCAATACTTTCGAAATACATTTTAGCCATTGTGTCACCTTTTTTCATAGTGCTTGCTCCAAATGCTTTTACTCCATCATATAGAGTTTTATTCTTGTCAGGTATTATTAAATCCTCATCCATTTTCATCAGATAGCCAATACCAGTGCAAGCTGGACAGGCACCGAATGGGTTGTTAAAAGAAAACATTCTTGGAGTTAATTCATCTATACTTATTCCACAATCTGCGCAAGAATAATTTGTGTTATACATTTTTTCGTATTTATTATCTTTTTCTATAACATCCACTAAAACAAGGTTATTTGCACTTTTTAAAGATATTTCTATAGATTCTGCCAATCGATTTCTAATGCCTTCTTTTATAACTAGTCTATCTATAACTAATTCAATATTGTGTTTTTTCTTTCTATCTATTTCAATGTCATCAGTTAACTCTAACATTTCTCCATCTATTCTTATTCTAACAAAACCTTGTTTTCGATACCCCTCAAATTGTTTTACAAATTCTCCTTTTCTTCCACGAACGACAGGTGCCAATATTTGAATTTTAGTATTTTCTGGAAGTTTTAATATATCATCAACAATTTGGTCTAAAGTTTGTTTCTCAATCTTTTTACCACAGTTAGGACAATATGCCACACCAATCCTTGCATAAAGTAAACGGATATAATCATATATCTCAGTAACAGTTCCAACAGTTGACCTTGGATTTTTAGAAGTTGTTTTTTGATCAATTGAGATTGCAGGAGAAAGTCCTTCAATAGACTCAACATCTGGTTTTTCCATTATTCCTAAAAACTGTCTTGCGTAAGAAGACAAGCTCTCAACATATCTACGTTGACCTTCAGCATACAAAGTGTCAAAAGCCAAAGACGATTTTCCAGAACCAGAAAGTCCTGTAATAACCACTAATTTATCTCTTGGAATTTCTAAATTTATATTCTTTAAATTGTGTTCTTTTGCTCCTTTTATAATAATTTTATCGTTCATAATGTCATTCCTTTTTTATATATTATTGAACAAATCAGAAAGCCTTAATATACACTCCATTTTAACTTTCCTGTATGGCTTTCCGTAAATTTGTTCTGGCGCCAAATTTCTTGAAAAGAAATTCGTGTGCATCTTGTCGCGAAGCGTTTTTATGTCCAACCTTTTACTGATTTATATTATCATAATTTTCATACAAATTCA
>CAZWIF010000067.1:0-1766 GCA_964634355.1 uncultured Clostridium sp. | reverse complement strand
TTTTTATGTCCAACCTTTTACTGATTTATATTATCATAATTTTCATACAAATTCAAGGTATTATTAAACTTCATTTGATATTATCTTTCCCTCTTCTAGCTTTTCTATCTTCACAGTCTCAATCTTATTTTCCAAGTTTCTTTCTGTTTTTGTATATATCATCATATAATTTGTTGTATGCCCCTTATAATATTTTCCTTCTTTCTCTTCAAAAAGCACTTTTACTTTTTTTCCAATATAACTGTCATTATATTTTTTTTGCATCTCATCTGATAATTTTATTATTTTTTTACTTCTTTGCTCTTGAATCTCTGGTAATACCTGATTTGGCATTTTTTCTGCCACTGTACCTTTTCTTTTTGAATATTTAAAAGTATGTATTTTATAAAAACCTATTTTCTTTAGGAAATCATATGTAGTTTGAAACTCTCTCTCCGTCTCACCTGGAAATCCAACTATAATATCAGCTGTTAAGAGTGAATTTGGATATGCTTGTCTCAAGATATTTACACCTCTTTCAAATTCTTCAGTCGTATATTTTCTATTCATTCTTTTTAATGTTTCATCACAGCCACTCTGAAGAGACATATGAAATTGGTCGCATATTTTTTCTAATTTATTTAGTCTTTCTACAAATTCCACTGTTATCAATTTTGGTTCTAATGAACCTAACCTTATTCTCTCTATTCCTTCAATTTTATTAATTTCTTCCAATAAGTCTATTAATCCTATGTTTTCTTCAAAATCTTTTCCATAGGAAGCAATATGTATCCCTGTAATAACAACTTCTTTAATTCCTTTCTTAGAAATATCCTTAATTTCACTTACTACATTTTCTATTTTTCTACTTCTAACTCTCCCTCTTGCATAAGGAATAATACAATAACTACAAAAATTGTTACAACCATCCTGAACTTTTATAAATGCCCTTACTTTTTCAGTATATGTCGTATCTCCAAAATCCTTATATTCTTGTTGTTTATTAATGTCTGATACAATGATTTTCTTCTTTTGATATTCATCTACATATTTCACAATATCATTTTTTTCATTATTTCCAAGTATTAAATCAATTTCTTCAATTTTTTCTAGTTCATCTATTCCTACTTGTACATAACATCCAACTATTACTAGCAACGAATTCTTATTAATTTGCTTCGCTCTTCTTAGTATTTGTCTAGACTTTCTATCAGCCATATTTGTTACAGTACATGTATTTACGATATATACATCAGCTACATCTTCGAAATCAACAATTTCATATCCTGCTTCGATAAATTTCTGTTTCATTGCATTTGTTTCATATTGATTGACTTTACAACCGTAATGTATAAAAAGCAATTTTTTTCATTTTAGTATTTTCCTTTCTAATGTTGAGCTATCGCCCTTCCAATTAATTTACATTTCTTTAATTAACCTCTACTTTTCAAGGGCACGGTGCCCCGTGCCCCCCTGTAAATATAAACTGATTTTTATTTTAATATTTTTTTACCGTCTAACACATCTAGATTATCTAATGCTTTTCCTGTTCCTAACGCTACACATGATACAGAATCTTCTGCAATCATAACGTTAATTCCAGTCTTTTCTTGTAATAATTTATCTAACCCACTAAGTAAACAACCTCCACCTGTCATATATATACCTTTTTGACTTATATCAGCAATTAACTCTGGTGGTGTTCTTTCTAATACTGAATGAACTGCATCAACAACCTGCATAGCAGGTTCAATTAAAGCCTCCATCATTTCACTTGAATGTATTGT
>CAZWIF010000066.1:0-5559 GCA_964634355.1 uncultured Clostridium sp. | reverse complement strand
CTTTTATATTATACTCCGCTGATTTGTTTTTGTCAATACTTTTTCAAAAATTTTTTAGTTTGTTTTAGGGCAAAAGAAAAACTAGTAAGTTTTTTGCTCTTTTTTATCATGTTCTTCATATTACCAGTTTGTATATTCTTATATACACTTATTAATATTATGTCGCCCTTATCAGCGTCTTCTATATAATAGCATATTTTTATTATTTATGTCAATAATTTTTCTAAATTTTTTACCGGAAATTTTTTCATATTTTAATTTTTTGATAATTCATTTCTTTTTCTTTACAGAGAATCCAAACCTACCTATCTTTTCTCCTAAAGGATAATATCCTCCATTAGCATATGCAATTAAATCACATTTAGATATATCAAAAGCTCCATTTTCATCTATGTATTTATCATCAGCATTTATTCCTAATACATCTGCTATAAACATATGATGACTACCTAGTTCTCTTATTTCTGTTACTTTACATTCCACTGATACTGGACTTTCCCCTATCATCGGACATTCAACAAAATTTGCTTTTTGTTTTGTTAGTTTCATTTCTTTAAATTTATCCACATTCTTCCCAGACTTTACACCGCACCAATCTGTTGCATAAGCCAATTCTTTAGTAGTTAAATTAATTACAAACTCTCCTGTTTCCTTTATTATATTATATGAATATCTTTCAGGTCTTACAGATATGTATACTTTAGCTGGATTTGTACATAATATTCCCGTCCATGCTACTGTAATTATATTTGACTTTACCATATTACCACATGATACCATTACTGCTGGTATTGGATATTCAAACGTTCCTGGTTTCCATAGTGTTTTTGACATGCTTAACCTTACTCCTTTTCAAAGCAATTAAAGGAAGACCCATTACTTCTTAATCTATCGATAAGGTCTTCCAATAAATATCTCCTATATTTTTATTCTTCAATTTCTTCTTGTAGTGTATTTATTTGCTTATTTAATTTATTAACCGTACTATATTGGCATACGTATCCTGCTATAAATCCTATTATAAATACAGATATTATAAGTACTATGCTTTTCATTTTTTCCTGACTTTTATACATGTATTTATCGTAAATTTTCATTGGTTCCTCCTCTTTAGGGTTAGCCTTTTTTACATCTTCTTTTACCATATTATTCCCTCTCTTCTCTTTTTTATTCTTGTTCATATCCTTGCACAACCAATCTCTTGCTTCCTGAATTTGAACATGTTATTAATGTTATCTGTTTTTTTCCATTTGTCAATTGGCTTGTACAACTTACATCTGTTGGATCTATAACATAAATTTCTGAAACCACATATGTTATCGTTCTTCCTGATAAATCTGTAAGTTCTATTGTATCACCGTAATTTATATTTTTTAATTTTCCAAACATCTTTCCACTCTTATAATTGTGTCCTACTACAACATAATTTCCTACTTCATTTGGGTTTGGACCCCAAAGTTTATTTATAGAAATCTTTAGTAGTTCCTCCGATGTTTCGGATAATACTGGGTATTCAATATTTAAACTTGGTATTTTCAATATTGCTTCAGCCATATAAGTAGTACCATCCTCAGCCACATATTCATCAGAAATTCCTTCCTCTGTTAAAGCTTCATCTTCCTCCACTGCTTGTTGAACATCTTTTAATATATTACCTAGCTTTACTTCTTCTTCGTCTTCAGAATCGTTTCCCAAAAAGACTTTTAATATGTCATCTTCTATTATTATAGAATTAGTCGCTACAAATATTTCACTTTCCATAGTTGTTGTATCATCATTCGAAATATTTAAATTTTGCAAAATGCTTTGAGATTGTTGTTCATGTCTATTTCTATCATATTCTGCATATACATAATACGAACATAAAATAATAATTAAAAAAATTGATAAAAAGAAATTTCTTTTATAGAATTTCTTCTTTTTACGCATTTCCTTAGTAACAATTACTTTATCTGTAACTAAAATCTGATTCATTTTACATTCTCCTCGTATTAATTATACTATGTTTTTTTGTAAATTTCAATATTTCAACGTAATTTACTATGATTTTATTCACAATGAAAAATATAAAAGGCACTAAATACAAATGAAATTTTCATACATATTTCACTCGTTCCCGTGCCCCTACAACTGAATTCTATTCTTCAGTCTTTGTTGTTTCTTTCTCTGTTTTTTTAGTATCTTTCTTTTCTTCAACTGGCTCATTAACCTCTTCTACTGTTTTGCTTACTTCACTTGGCTCTTCATTAACTTCTTCAACTGCTTCCTTTAAAACTACAACTTTGTTTTCAATTCTTGCTCCAACTTTTTCTTTAGTCTTAGCATTTTTTCCAACCTTATCTCTCAAATAGTTCAATTTTGCACGTCTAGCTTTACCAACTCTTACAACCTCTACTTTTTCTACCATTGGTGAATGTAATAAAAATGTTTTTTCAACGCCAACTCCGTAAGATATTTTTCTTACAGTGAATGTCTCATTTAATCCTCCACCTTGTTTTTTAATTATTATTCCTTCAAAAACTTGAATTCTCTCCTTATTTCCTTCTTTTATTCTAACATGAACTCTTACAGTATTACCAACATCTAAAACCGGTACTGTATTTTTTAATTGTTCATGCTCAATTGCTTTTATGATATCCATGATTTGAATATCCTCCTTTCATTTAATTAAAATTTACTCTTAGTGACCTAAATTCTCTCACTTCTCATTATCAATTAACTCTGGTCTCTTGACCTTCGTTATTTCTAATGATTTTTCTTTTCTCCATTTATCTATGTTCTCATGGTGTCCGCTTTTTAAAACTTCTGGAACAACTCTACCCATAAAATTTTCTGGTCGTGTATACTGTGGATATTCAAGTAATCCATTCGAGAAAGACTCTTCTTTTGTAGAATCTTCACTTAATACCCCCTCAACATACCTAGATACTGAATCTATTAAAACCATTGCAGGTAATTCTCCACCAGTCAAAACATAATCTCCTATTGAAATTTCTTCGTCAACAATCTCATCTATAACTCTTTGATCAATTCCTTCATAATGTCCACATATTAATATCAAATGACTCTCTTTTGAAAGTTCTTGTATCTTCTCTTGATTTAACACTTTTCCTTGTGGAGATAAATATATAACTTTTGCATTTTCATCATTTATTGATTTATAAGAATCATATACAACATCAGGTCTCATAATCATTCCTGCTCCTCCACCATATGGAGTATCATCCACTTTTTTGTGTCTATCCTTAGAAAAATCTCTAATATTTATTAAATCAATATCTATCATTTTTCTTTCTTTAGCTCTCCCTATTATGCTTTCATCTAATACAGAAAACATTTCTGGAAAAAGAGTTAATACACTAAACTTCATTTTTTATCACCTATATTAAACCTGGAATTAGCTTAACTTTCATTTTTTTAGTTTCAATATTTACTTCTTTTATTACTTCACCTATTGCAGGTAAAAGAATTTGTTTACCCAATTCGTTTTTAACAACATATACATCATTACTTCCTGTTGGAAATACATCAGCTATATTACCTAAGAACTCATCTTCTTCAGTATATACTTCTATTCCAATTAAATCAGTTATAAAATAAGTATCCTCTGGAAGTTTAACCGCATTTGCTCTATCAATTTTTAGTATACAATTCTTATATCGTTCGGTATCATTAATATCATCAATTCCTTTAATCTTTAATAATACTAAATGTTTATGATATTTAACCTCCTCAATCTCTTTTTTCTCTAACTTCTTATTTTTTTCAATATATATGCTTTCTAGGTCATCAAATCTCGTAATATCATCTGTAAATGGAACTACTTTAAAAAATCCCTTTATTCCATATGAATTCACTATTTGACCAATTTCTAAAAAGTCATTCATTATTTAAATTCCTCTTTCTAATCTATAAATTCAACTGTAACTCTCTTATGTTCTTTAGCCCCAATAGCTCTTAGAATATTTCTAATCGCTTTAGCTATTCTTCCATCTTTACCAATAACTCTTCCCATATCTTCGGATGCAACTTTTACTTCAAACACAGTTAATTTATCTTTTTCAATTTGATTTACAACTACTGCATCTTTGTTATCTACAAGAGTATTTAGTATGCCTTCTAAAATTTCTTTCATTTTAAGTCCACCTTTCTAAGGTATGATTATTCAGCTTTATTAATTAAAGCTCTTACTGTATCTGTAGGTTGTGCCCCCTTCTTCATCCACTCTTCAGCTTTAGCTTTATCTAAAGCTATTGTTGCAGGATTTGTCATTGGATCATAAGTTCCAATTTGTTCAATTATTCTACCATCTCTTGGAGATTTAGAATCAGCAACAACAATATGATAGAAAGGAGCCTTTTTCTTTCCTTCTCTTTGTAATCTTATTTTTACCATCTTAAATTCACCTCGCTTTCTAGAAGTTAGATATTAGAAATTAGGGATTTAGCCCTAACTTTTAATTTCGTACTTTGATATTTATATTTTTAAATTTAATAACAATTTTATTTTGGGAAATTCTTCGCTAGATTTTTTAAATCACTTTCATTCATTCCCTTTAGCATTTTATTGACTCCACCTTTTTTGCTTTGCATCTGCTTCATCATTTTCTGTGTCATCTCAAATGATTTCATAAATTTATTTACTTCTTGAACAGAAGTTCCTGAACCTTTTGCAATTCTTAGTCTTCTACTACCATTCAAAATTTTAGGATTTTTTCTTTCCTTTGCAGTCATAGAACATATTATAGCTTCAATCCTTACAAACTCCTTATCATCCACTTTTACATCTCCAAGTTTATTTGCTCCTGGCAACATTTTTAATATTGATGAAAAAGAACCCATCTTCTTTATTTGCCTTAATTGAGAAAGATAATCATTCAAATCAAATTCTTGCTTTCTTAATTTTTTCTCAAGCTTGAGTGCCTCCTCCTCATCATATGCTTCTTCTGCCTTCTCTATTATTGACAAAACATCGCCCATACCTAAAATTCTTGATGCCATTCTTTCTGGATGAAATGCTTCTATATCACTTAGCTTTTCTCCTGTAGCTGCAAACTTAATAGGTCTCCCTGTAACTTTCTTCACTGACAGTGCAGCACCGCCTCTAGTATCACCATCTAATTTGGTAAGCACTATACCATCAATCCCTACATTGTCATTAAAACTTGTTGCAACATTAACAGCATCCTGACCTGTCATCGAATCGACTACTAGTAGTATTTCATGTGGTTTAACACTAGATTTTAAATTTTGCAGCTCCTCCATAAGAGCTTCATCTATGTGTAAACGTCCTGCTGTATCTAGGATAATTACATCGTTCAGTTTTGACATAGCAACTGTTTGTGCCTGTTTTGCTATATGAACAACATCTTTTGAGGCTTCATTAGCAAATACCGGTATATCTAAACTCGCTCCAACTACTTGTAATTGTTTTATAGCAGCTGGTCTATACACATCACACGCTACTAATAATGGTTTCTTTCCTTGCTTTCTTAATAAATTAGCAAGTTTTCCTGCTGTTGTTGTTTTTCCAGAGCCTTGTAATCCTACTAGCATTATT
>CAZWIF010000065.1:0-6075 GCA_964634355.1 uncultured Clostridium sp. | reverse complement strand
ACAACAATAACGAATTTGATTAATAGATTTTATGATATTGAAGATGGAAAAATTAGATATGATGGAATTAATATTAATAAAATAAAGAAAGATGATTTAAGACTTTCTCTTGGAATGGTTTTACAAGATACAAATTTGTTTACAGGAACAATAAAAGAAAATATAAAGTATGGTATGGATGAAGCAACTGATGAAGAAGTAATTGAAGCTGCTAAGCTTGCCAATGCTCACAACTTTATTATGAGACTTCCAAATGGGTATGACACTTATTTAACAGGAGATGGTGCAAGTTTATCTCAAGGTCAAAGGCAGTTATTGGCTATTGCAAGATGTGCTTTAGTTGATCCACCAGTAATGATACTTGATGAAGCAACATCTAGTATAGATACAAGAACAGAGAAAATAGTTCAAGATGGAATGGATAAACTTATGGAAGGAAGAACAGTATTTGTAATTGCTCATAGACTATCAACAGTTAGAAATTCAAAAGCAATTATGGTACTTGATCATGGAAGAATTATTGAAAGAGGAAACCATGAAGATTTAATTGCACAAAAGGGAACATATTATCAATTATATACAGGAGCATTTGAGTTAGAATAAGAAAATGCTTTAAGTTCTCTAGAATTATATAAATAATGTGAATAAATGTTATGTAGATAAGAACATAAGCAAATAAGAAAACTTCATGCTGCTGCTCATATGGGATTACATGCATATAATGATTTAGGAAGAGTACCTAATTGGGATGAAATATTGAAATACTAACATAAATATGGTAAAATTAAATGGCAAAAAAATAATATATTATGAAAGGAGATAAGATTTGAATATGATACCAAATGATATAATTCAAGTCGAAACCGAAAAAGAAATAGTTTCTGCTACTGTTGTGCGGTTAGAGCCTTTACACAACGGGCATAAACAGTTTCTTGTTAACTGGGCACGAAAGGGAAAAATGATTGTGATGATCGGCTCGTGTTTTGAAAATGGAACAGAAAGACACTGTATACCAGCATCTGAAAGAGAACAAATGGTAAAACCTATTTTGTTTAGAAACACATTTAAAGAAATTATCGCTGTAAGTCAAAAACGCGGAATAAAGTTTGTTCCTGGACGACAAACAGTTGATATGGTTTTTCTTGTTCGGAATACGAGTGATGGTAAGATATATGTTCTACTTGGAAATCGCCCAATGAAAAAGGATGATTTTCCTGGACATTTAGCTTTGCCTGGAGGAAAAATTGAAAAGTATGAAACTCCAATTAAAGCCGTAGTTCGCGAATTTCAAAATGAGACCGGATTAAAAATTGAGGTTTTGGACAATTCATTCGAACCAGCAATTGTAAGAGTTGCCAATACTTCAAAATCTAATTTGGAACAAATGTACAAAGTGGGAATATATAGTTCTGAAGATAAAAAAATTGCAGGTACTCATGGCGGTTCTTCACAATGTTTTGGAATCTTTATAGAGGATGAGATGCATAAGTATGAGGAATATATAAGCTCATCAGATGAACTTACAGATGTAAGATTCTACGAAGTTGATGAGGCATTGAAGAAAGGCTTGGCATTTCAGCAAACTGAGATGTTAAGTAAAGCTCTTACAATGTTTAATGCTGAACCTGATCTCACAAAACATATTGGTGATTAATAGTTGTTAAGTTTTTCCATAAAAACTAAGTTTACCCTATACACTTTTAGTTAGAGTGTATAGGGATTTTTTATACAAAATAGTAACTTTTCTGTAATCACAAATATATTATATATTAGTAAAGTTTTATATTGAATTTTTATAGAAAGGATGTGATTAATATTTATTGTACTAAAAGAAGTGATTTAAGAAAGTATCTATGTGAATTTTATAAAATATTAAATGATATGTCGTATAAAATGTTAAACAATACTATTACTAATAGTATAACAATAAATTTTATACAAACGATGATTCCTCATCATAGAGCTGCTATTTATATGTGTGAAAATTTATTAAAATATACTGATTATGAACCACTAGAAAATATAGCCAAAAATATAATACAAATGCAGAGTAGAGGAATTGAACAAATGAGAGAAATAGCGGTTACAACATATGGATTTGTAAATTCAAAAAAAGATATTAAATGCTATGAAAAAAAATATTTTTATATAACTAAAGAAATGATTTGCAGAATGAAAAATAGTTGTATATGTAATGATATTAATTTAAGTTTTATATATGAGATGATTCCTCATCATGAAGGTGCTATAGCAATGTGTGAGAATTTATTAAAATATTATATTGATCCAAGATTGAAAGAAGTTGCTGAATCAATAATTTATGAACAAAGTCAAGGAGTTAAAGAAATGCAAGAAATAAGAAATATAATATGTAATTAAATTGAAGTTTTAAGTTTGGAAATAAATATAAACTATGGAATAATTTGAAAAGATGTGCTATATTAATAAGTAGGATTAAAGATTTTTTCATTTTAGGAACTATTTTAATAATTAAAAAATTCTTAGTAATGAATTAAGAGTGAAGTAAGTGAAGGAAAATATATGAATAATAAAAATATAATTTATTTAGATTATGCAGCTAATACGCCAGTGGATAATGAAGTTTTAAAAACATTTAATGAATCAACTATTAAATATTATGCAAATCCAAATTCAACACATGAATTAGGGAAAATGGCAAAGGGAGTAATTGATAAGTCTACAGAAAACATAATAAAAAAATTTCAGGAAAATTGTAATATAGAAGAGAATATGGAACTGATATATACATCTGGTTCGAGTGAATCTAATAATTTAGCAATTAAAGGAATAGCTCGTTCATATAGAGAAAATGGCAAACATATTATTACAACTTTTTTAGAACATTCATCTGTAAGTAGTCCTCTAAGTTTTTTAAAAGAACAAGGCTATGAAATAGATTTATTAGAAATAACACCAGAAGGAAAAGTGGATTTAGAACAATTAAGAGAGCTATTAAGAAATGATACAATATTATTGTCAATATGTAGTATAGATAGTGAGCTTGGGAGTATACAGCCTATAGAACAAATTGCCAAAATTTTAGGAGATTATCCAAACTGTTATTTTCATGTTGACTGTACACAATCAATAGGAAAAATAAACATTAATTTACAAGGGGTGGATTTAATATCATTTGCACCACATAAATTTTATGGATTGAATGGTTTTGGTGGACTACTAAAAAGAAAAGAAATAGTTTTAGAACCATTAATTCATGGAGGAACTAGTACAAGTATATATAGAAGCGGAACTCCAGTAACAGGGCAAATTGTGGCAATGGAAAAAGCTGTTCAATTAGCATTTAATAAAATAAAAGAAAGATATGAATATGTAAAAAAAATAAACATAACTTTAAGAGAAAAGTTAAAATTATATGATAAAGTACAAATAAATACTCCTAATGAAGAAAATCCATTTATACTTAATTTAGGTATAAAAGGAATTACTGCAATAGAGTTTAAAGAAAAGTTAGAAGAATATGGTGTATGTATATCTATAAAATCTGCTTGTTCTGTTACAATAAGTCCATCAAGGGTGGTAAATGCAATAACACATGATAGAAAAAGAGCATTATCATCTTGGAGAATAAGTTTAAGTCATCTAACAACAATGAAAGAAATAGATGAATTCTTAGAAATTTTTGATAAATGCTACAATGATATATAAAAGAGGAGAATGATTTTTTGTGGAAAGATATAAAGAAATAGAAAGAACTATTATTACAACTTATCGAAAAAAAATATGGCATAATTTTGTTAAAGGAATACAAGAATATAATATGATTCAAGAAGGAGATAAAATTGCAGTATGTATGTCAGGTGGAAAAGACTCTATGTTGCTTGCAAAATGTTTTCAAGAACTTAAAAGACATAGAAAGATGAATTTTGAACTAGTTTTTTTATGTATGAATCCTGGTTATAATGAAATAAACAAACAAAAAATCATTAGTAATGCTAAAATTTTAAATATACCAATTACTATGTTCGAAACGGATATATTTGATAGAGTTGCAAGAATTAGTGATCATCCTTGCTATATTTGTGCAAGAATGAGAAGAGGTCACTTATATGAAAAAGCAAAAGAATTAGGATGTAATAAAATTGCACTTGGACATCATTTTGATGATGTTATTGAAACAATACTTATGGGAATGTTTTATGGTGCTCAAATGCAAACAATGATGCCTAAAGTAAAAAGTACTTCTCATCCGGGAATGGAGCTTATAAGGCCTCTTTACTTAGTTAAAGAAGAAGATATTATAAGTTGGAAAGAAAAAAATGATTTACAATTTATACAATGTGCATGTCGATTTACTGAACATTGTACGATGTGTGATAATGGTGGTGGAGGCTCTAAAAGAGAAGAAATGAAAAAACTTATAAAAAAATTAAGAAATGTTTATTCCAATATTGATATAAATATTTTTAGGAGTGCTCAAAATGTTAATCTTGATACTATTATTTCATATCGTAAAGGAAAAGAAACACATCATTTTCTTGATGATTATGATAGTACAGAGAAAAATAATGATTGTTAAGTATAAATAAGTTTTTTAAAAAATCAAACTATAGAGCAAACTAGGTTTTTAGAAGAGTTTTGTAAAGAAAAAAATTTGATTATGAGTGCTGGAAGTGACTTCCATTTAGAAGCACTACAAAGATTAGGATTTGAAAATAAAGGTAAATTGAGGATTACAGACGATTATTGTTTAAATTATTTTCATGGATAGTAAGTTAACAAAAAAGAATATAAAGTAACAAATGTAAGAAATATAATGAAATATAAGTTTAAACAAGTAAAATTTATAAAAAATGCTACACAAAATGTAAAAAGTATGCTACAATATTTTAGAATATAAAATTAATCTACAAATAGGAAAAGTAAAAAGGAGGAATTAACAATGTCAGGACATTCAAAATGGCACAATATACAAGCCAAGAAAGGAAAAGCAGATGCTGCAAGAGGAAAAATATTTACAAAATTAGGAAGAGAACTATTAATCGCTGTAAAGCAAGGTGGACCTGATCCTGCTGGTAATTCTAAATTAAAAGATGTTATAGCAAAATGTAAAGCTAATAATATGCCTAATGATACAATTAATAATGCTATAAAGAAAGCTTCAGGAGCTGGAAATAATGCTAATTATGAGGAAATGACATATGAAGGATATGGACCAAGCGGTGTTGCTGTAATAGTTAATGCTTCTACAGATAATAAAAATAGAACAGCTGCAGATGTTAGACATGTGTTTGATAAAGCCGGTGGAAACTTAGGTACAAATGGATGTGTATCATATTTATTTGAAAAAAAAGGTGTAATAGTTATAGAAAAAGAAGGATGTGCTTTAAGTGAAGATGATTTAATGATGATTGCAATAGAAGCAGGTGCAGAAGATTTTGAAGTCGAAGAAGAAGTATATCAAATAACTACAGCTCCAAGTGATTTTACTACTGTAACAGAAGAATTAACAAATAATAAATTAACATTTCTAGAGGCAGGAGTTCAAATGGTTCCTAGTACATATGTATCTTTAGATGAAAAAGCATCAGAAAAAATGCAAAGATTAATTGATAACCTAGAAGATTTAGATGATGTTCTAGAAGTATTTCATAACTGGGAAGAGTAATATGTATTATACTTATATGTTGAGATGTGAAGATAATTCTATATATACAGGTATTGCTTCTAATTTGGAAAAGAGAATGGGAGAGCATTTTAGTAAAGATAAAAATTGTGCAAAATATACAATTTCACATTCTGCCAAAAAATTAGAAAGTGTATGGGAATCTGAAACAAGAGTTTTAGCTTCAAAATTAGAATATCGTATAAAAACCTTAACTAAAGCTGAAAAAGAAAAATTAATAAATGATAACACATTATTAGAAAGTTTATTTAGAGATAAAATAGAAGTTGATAAATATATTTCATTAAAAATAAATTAATAATGTTAAAAAAGTTCCAAGTGTTTTGCATTTGGAACTTTTTTTGGGTTTATTTTTCTATGTAAAAGAATATCAAAATATTGTATTTATAATTTTAAATTTTTCAATATGA
>CAZWIF010000064.1:0-6203 GCA_964634355.1 uncultured Clostridium sp. | reverse complement strand
TTTCCACATTAAATAGTATATCATAGGAATTCGCAAAAATCAACACTTCCACTATAATGTACAGGGGTATTCAATCTATTATATATTTTCTCAGTTTTCCAATATATTTACTACTCCTATCGTTCCATCTAATTCAACTTCATCTCCATCTTTCAAGTTATTAATCAATCCAGTTATTCCAACTACTGCAGGAATTCCTAACTCTCTTGAGACAATTGCTGAATGTGATAATAAGCTACCTCTTTCCACAAGAATACCACTTGCTGCCGGAAAAAGCATTATCCAACCAGGATCAGTATATTCCGCAACTAGAATTTCTCCTTGTTCTAATCTACTATTTGTAGGATCTTTGATTACTCTTACTTTTCCTATTACCTTTCCTGGTGAAGCTCCTATTCCTTTTAATTCTAACTTAGACTCTTTTTCTTCTATTTTTCTTACTTTCCTCTTAAAATCATTACCAATGTTTACCGCACCATATGAATAAAATCTCTCATCTGGTAATACTTCATTATACTTGAAATATTGCTGTTTCCTTATTTCAATTAATTCTTTTATATTATTTGTTGTAGATTTACCATCTATAAAAAATAATATTTCATCAACTTCAAGATAAAAAATATCCCTTTTATCCTCAATCACATTCATTGAAGCTAATATAAAACCTATTCTCAAAAATAGTTCTCTCACTCTTCCAAACAGCAATGTTCTCTCAAACCTTAAATTTTCTCTATTTTTTACTGTATATCTTGCCTGTTTTAGTATAAAATTAAATTTTGCTTTTTCTATTGGCTTAAATTTTAATATATTCTTAACTTTCTTTTCTGCCTCTATTCTAGCTTTTTCTGAATCTACTGTTTCAATTTTAGTAGTTTTCATTCTCTCAGCCATTGCCCAAATAGAATGATATAAACTTGCTGGGTTATCTTTTAATGTCTTTGTTTCTAGTTTCAATTCTTCTAGACATCTATCAGAAAATTTATCCATATATTCATTCAATTTCTCGTTAAATTGTTTATATTTAGGTAATTCTTTCTTTATATATAAGAAATCTTCATTTTCTAGAAGTTTCAGCAACTCATTATCATTTTTAGCTATTTCTGCCATCTCTTTTATTCTTTTAGCTGGCTCTGCACTTATTATTCCACCTTCACTACACAGTAAATCATTATGAACTCTATCTCCTTCTTCTTTAAATATTTGTATACATTCTTGTTTTAATTGTCCATAAAATATCATTGCCAAGAAATCATTTACTAATGGTGCATCCCATTTATGTAAAAGCTTTCTTTCTAATTCATAATAGTAATCATGTAATTCATATAAGTCCATACTTTCAATATCTTTATCTTCTAATGCATCATTTAGTCTTTCGTAAAATTTGTCAGTCATTTTCCTGATTTTGAAAAAACCTTTCACTAATCCCCAACCTGTATTTATCAATCCAATTTTATCCTTGAAAGTGGATTGTGGAACTGGAAATAATTCTTCTGGCAAAGACTCCTTTACTCCCATCATTTGTTCCATAAATTTTTTGTTTTTTCCTAAACCTGGAAACATAGAAAGTAAACCATACCAACCATATAAATTATAATAAACTCTTCCTTCAATTAGTGCTAACATATTTTTAAACATCTGTGAATTCATTTCTATTTTTTCTTGTTCAACATTAAAAATTTTGCATAATTCAATATATACGTTTTCATACACCATCCTAATAAAAGAAAACGTCAGTGGAGTAGTTACTCCTCCATAACTTTCAACAATATTGCTATTATCAAAGACATTGATTTTTCCCTCTTTGTTTTTTCCTAGTGTCGTTATTGGTCTTGATTGCAATAAATATAGTTGTTCTCCTTCATATGCCCATTCTATGTCCTGAAATCTTCCAAAGAAATCTCCAGCTTTTTTTACTAATTCTTTTATTTCCATTATTTGTTTATCATTTAGAATTTGCTTTTCTTTTAAATTATCTTCAACTTCTTTTTGAACTACTTGTCCATTTTCTAAAATATGACAATAATCCTTTATGGCAATATTTTTTACAATCTCATTATTTTTTATTGTATATGTATCAGATGTTGCAATTCCATCTACCAATCCGCTTCCAAGTCCATATACAGCTGATATAACAATTTCTTTTACATTTGAATTAACAGGGTTTGCTCCAAATGCCACTCCTGCTGTTTCCGACCTTACCATTTTTTGAACGATTACTGACGGAATAGTTATCTCATTTATATTGTTTTCTTTTCTATATGTCTCTATTCTCTCTGAAAATGCTGACATATATACTTCCAATATCTTTTCCATAACATCTATCTTTTTTACATATAAAAAAGTATCAAATTGTCCTGCAAAAGAATTCTCTGCTGAGTCTTCATTTCCTGCAGAGGATCTAACTGCGAAATACTCTTCATCTGAGAATTCTTTTATTGCTTCTTCTATTTCACTCTTAGTTTCATCTAATATACTTTTTGTTTCTATATCAAATCCCGTATAAGCAACCACGAACCAATTTGGTATATTATCTATTACCATTCCCATCTTGGAAAGCGCTGTGGCTTTTCCTCCCATTAATCCGTAATTTTTACTATTTTTTTCTAATACATATTTCATATTTTATACCTCTTATAATTTTTCTAACAAATCGACAGGTTTATGTCTCAATTACAAAATTAATAATATTAAACTTAAATAACTAATTAATATATATACATTTGCTGATAATTCAGTAATCTTTGCATATTTTCTACTTTGCTTTATTACAAATAGTAAATTCATCAAATTTGCTACAATGTATGTACCTATTGTTAAAACAATATACGTCTTGCCTAAAATAACAGTTTGAATTATCATTAATATTGTTTCAAGTATAAATAACAATAGCATTGCTTTTCTTATTCCTAAAACTGCTGTATATGTTCTTACTCCTTCTTCCTCATCCTCTTTACACCTTATTTTTCTTGCTAATTCAACTATCCATGAAATAATATAAGACATAACAAGTAATTTCCATATCTTTGAATAATCGATGTAATAAATATAACTAGATAAATATAAAATAAGTATTGGCATCAAAAGTTCATCTAAAAAAACCTCTATTAACAAATGTTTATCTAAAAACTTTTTCATAAAAAAACACTTACTCATTATTGCAAAAAATATCCATACAAATATGAGTAAAAATATTCCTTTTGGATTTATACATATTGTAATCGCTAATTGCAAAATTGCACATATAATAAATAGAATTTTTAATTCTCTTAAAGTTATTAAACCTCTCGGTACTGGTCTATATGGTCTAAACTTACAATCTTCTTCATAATCTTTAAATTCATCTATAATTCTAATCATTAAAAATTGTAAAAATGCTACAATAAACATTGGTATTATTTTATAGTAATTTATTACATATTTTTCTGGATCTACACTACATACCAATTTAGATATTTCTTCATATTTTGCTGGTGCTAAATAATTATTAAAACAAAAAACCGAAATCACAATAGCTAATATATATATTCCATAAGTCAATACAGGAAATCTTTCTTTTTGATATGTATACCATTTTTTTATAAAATTCATTTTTTCTCCTTTCCTTGTCACGATAGTTTTCAAAATGCTACAATTACATTTTTAATTTTTTTCTTAATTCATTATAGTCTACTTTTGTGCTATGTCTCTTGTCTACTGGAATTTTATTTATGTATTTTATTTCATCAATTTTTTCGAATTTAATTGTATTCTTTATTTCTTTTTCTTCAACCTTGTTTTCTAAGACTAAAATAATTTTATCTTTAGATTTAAAAATTGCTGTTTTCCCTATTTTTAAATTTGAATGTAATGCCGCTTCTATATTGAAGAATGGTTCTTTTATCCTACCTCTTAACCATAATTTATTATTTTCATCAATGAGTCCTACATCCCCTGTTCTATGATATGTTGTTCCATCTACTGAAAATTTATTTTCTTTATCTCCAATTCCATTCACATATCCTTTTAAAACATTTCTACCTGTTACTACGATTTCTCCTATTTCTTTAGTTTGTATTCCTTCAAACTCTTCCTTTGTTATCTTTCCAATTTCCTTCATTCCAGTCCTTATTATTCTACACTCCTCAACGCCTACAATGTGTCCTGCTAAAATTCCCTTTCCATTCTTTGTACACTCAATATCCTCTTTTGTCATCTCATTAATATTTAATTCTGCAATCGGCTCTGCTTCTGTTGAACCATATAAAGTAACAATTTGTGCATTTGGGAAAACAGTTTTTAAGCCTTCTACAAAATCTAAAAATACAGCTCCTCCGTCCTGTAAAAATTTTAGTTACTTGTCCTAATTTTATCTCATTCTTAATACAATACTCTGTAATCACGTTCAGTAATCCTGGTGCTGCCATTAATCTATTAATACTATTCTCTTTAATTTGCTTAATCAGCTTATTCGGTTTTGAACTTTCCAAATTCGAATAATTCCCGTTAGCTATAACTGTTGTAATTCCTACATTTATATTTGATAATGTGAAAATCGGGATACTAGATAATTCAATATCGTTTTCTTCGTAGTTTATAGTATCTTCTAATATTTTCCCTTGAAACTGTAGAAATTCATGAGACCTAGCTGCAATTTTGGGTTTCCCAGTCGTTCCACTTGTATAAGTTAAAATACCTGGAAAATCATTTTCCACTTCTGCTATTTTTAATTCTAAAGTTTCTTTTAATCTATTGATTTTATTTACATTTATCTTTATTTTTAATTTCCTTAAATGTTTATTAATATTAGAGTATAAAATATATTTTGAAATACCTACTACTGCTTCTACCTCATCAAACTCGTTTTTCTTCATTCCGTTTTTTATAAATCCTGCATCCATAAAGCAAGGAGTTGCCCCAATGCTCCAAATCGCAATTAAAGTAACATACAATTCTATTGACATTGGAACTAAGACTAAAACTTTATTTTCTTTCTTTATTCCCTTATTCTCTAAATATTTCTTGAAATTTGAAACTTTATTATACAGCTCTCTATATGTAATTTTTTCATTACCTTGTATTATGCAAATTTTATTAGGGTTTTTTGCATAATTTTCTAATAACTTATTTGCTAGGTTCATTGTGTCCCCCTACCTTTCTAGTAAATACGGTTTCTTCCATTGGGCATGGTGTGATTTTAGCCCCTACATTTTTTCAAACGATACAGATATCTTATTATATTCTTTTTCCATAAATTGCATACTCTCTAATAATCTCTGTCTTATTTCTTTGAGCCATTTTTTGAGAAGTATTGTTACTATACATAAATGCAAAAATCCATTCACTTAGATTTTTTAATTTTGCAATTTTTGCAATCCTGTTTAAAAGCACATTCCCAATTGCATAATGTTCATATTCAGGAAGAACAGCCACTGTTTTTACTATAAGCGTTTTTAATTCTTTTCCTTCTTTTAATTCGTTAAAGTTTGGAATACAGAATATAAAACCAACTTCTTTTCCATCTTTTTCAGCAATTAAAACCAAATCTTTATCTACCATATTTATGTATTGTTCATATTGTCTTATAAAATCTTCTTTTTCAATAGGCGTATAGAAAGGATTTCTACTAAAGCTTGCTATTGATACATTATATATTTTTTCTAAATCTTCTCTATATTTTTCAGTATTGAAAGGTCTTATACTAATCTTTTCCTTTTCTAACTTTTCCTCAAGCATTTCCAAGACTACAGATGTATACGCATCTTTTATATATCCCTTTGTTGATGTATATGTATATAATTCTTTAAATCCAGCATTTAATAGTATTTCATTGTGTGACTCAGGGCTTACATCTTCTAGCAAAAATGTACTGTCTCCATTTGAATATTTTAATGTTCTATATTTTTTCCACGTGTTTCCATTCATTGGAGCAACTATTAAATCCACATTTTTTTCTCTCAAAATTTTTTCACATTTTTTTAATATTAGAACTCCATATTCTTTATTTTCTGCCTTAAATTCACCTATACACCCAATATTTTTTTCTTTTACTATAGGAGTATTTTTATAATAACATGTTGCAGTCGCCTTCTCTACTTCTCTTTCTAATAAAATTACTTTTATATCTTCTCCTTGGTTGTTTATTTTAAATTCCATAAGTCCCTCCTCTTATACTAATTGGAAAAATTGTATGCCACTTATTATTAAAGTCAATATAAATACTATTT
>CAZWIF010000063.1:0-6206 GCA_964634355.1 uncultured Clostridium sp. | reverse complement strand
AACAAATTCAGATAGAAACAACACTGATGGTGAATTAGTTTAGAATTTAAAGGAGAGGAAAATGATGGAAAATATAGAATTTGCAAATGCATATAGTGAGGTTCTTGAAATATTAAAATATATTCCAAAAGAAGATTACGATAAAATTCCAAAAGATAAAATTAAACTGTTTAATACAAATGCTAATAAAAACTATAAATTTCAATATAATCCATTAATTACATTAGACAATCAAAATGTTTCTAAAAGGACTAAGGCAATTATTGCAATTTTATTTAGAGATTATTGGGCAACAGAAAAGCAGAGAGAAATGATTATTAGAAAACAGAAATATGATATAGAGAAATTAGAAGAAGAAAAGAAAGAAAGATATAATACGAAAGATTTATTTAAAAATAATATATCAATAAAGGAAGATATACAAAAAGATTTGGAGATACAAGAAAAACAAATCTCAGTACATAAAAAAACATTTTTGGCAAGAATCGCAAGAATCATAGAAAAGATTTTTTTCAGAAAATAAAATTGCAAGAATTATATTAAATATGATATTATAAATAAATAAAGAAACATATAATAAAAATAGGAGCAATAATGAAGAATATATATTTGGTATTAACTTATACGGGTACGATATTGTCGAGGGTTATTAGATATTACACTAAAGAAGAATATGCACATGTGTCTATTTCGTTGGATAAAGAATTAAATGAAATGTATTCATTTGGAAGAATATTTCCATATATAGCATTTGTTGGAGGTTTTGTCCACGAGAGTATAGATAAAGGTACTTTTAAAAGATTTAAGAATACTCAGGCTGAAATTTGTTCTATAGAAGTGACAGATGAGCAATATGATAAACTAAAAATTTTGATACATAAATTTGAAGTGAATAAGGGAATATATAGTTTTAATATTATAGGTTTGGCAGCAATTGCTTTTAAAAAGCGAATAAGACTAAAAAACCATTTTTATTGTGCTGAATTTGTTAAATATGCTTTAGAAGAATCTGAAATTGAAGTTAATCTTCCAGAGCTTGCAAGACCACAGGATTTTGGAAAATTAGAAAAAATTAATATATGCTATAAGGGAAAATTAAATGACTATAATATAAAAAAAAGAAAATCATTAACGTTATCTAATTTGTAGAGGATCGAAGGGCAGACTCGAGGTCTGCCTCTATAAGGAGTGTGTAATATAATTTTGACAACAAGTATATTAGAAAGGAATAAAATTAATGGGATTTTTTGATAAATTAAAACAGGGGCTAAGTAAAACAAAGGATTCATTTGATAACAAAATGAATAATGTGTTTAGTACCTTTAGAAAGGTTGATGAAGAATTACTTGATGAATTAGAAGAAATATTAATAATGTCAGATATAGGAATTAAAACATCAACAGAGATTATTGAAAGATTAAGAGATAGGATAAAAATAGAAAATATTAAAGATACTGAAGTTGTGAAAGAAGCTTTAAGAGAAGAAATGGCAAAAATACTATCAGAATGTGATAATGAATTAAAACTTACTACTACTCCTTCTGTAATATTGATAGTTGGCGTTAATGGAGTAGGTAAGACTACGTCAATCGGAAAGATTGCAAACAATTTAAGAAAAGAAGGTAAAAAGGTGGTAATTGCAGCAGCGGATACTTTTAGAGCTGCGGCTGTAGAACAATTAGAAATATGGGCTAATAGAGCGGGGTGTGATATAGTTAAAAGAAATGAAGGCACAGACCCTGCATCTGTTGTTTTTGATGCCATAAAGATTACAAAGGAGAGTAATGCAGATGTGTTGATATGTGATACTGCAGGAAGACTTCATAATAAAAAGTATTTAATGGACGAGCTACTAAAAATAGAAAAAGTTATTGAAAAAGAATTACCTGATGCAGCAAAGGAAGTATTGTTAGTTTTAGATGCAACAACAGGACAAAATGCAATACAACAGGTAAAGGCTTTTAAAGAGACTACCCCATTAACAGGGATTGTTCTAACTAAGTTGGATGGAACAGCTAAAGGAGGAGTAGTACTTGGAATTGTGAATGAAAATAAACTTCCAGTTAAGTTTATTGGAATTGGTGAGCAGATAGATGATATGGAAAGATTTAATGCAGAGGATTTTGCAAAAGCAATTATTGGCTAGAGATTAGATATTAGAAGGTGGTTTTAATGGAAAAAGAAGAGAACAAAGAAGAGATTCAAGGAGAAAAGAGAATTGTTACTACTAAAAAGAAAAATAAGATGAGATTAATTATTGTGTTAGTGGTAGCTATAATGTTTGCAATATATTCATATGTAGGCTATAGAGCTGAATACTTGGAAATACTAGAAATAGGAGAAGAATATGTAGAAGTTTTTAATCAAAACAAAATTTATCTAGGGTATGTTACGTTAATAAACTTTATCATAGTATTCATGAGCATTTACATAACAAATATTTTTATAAAAAAAGGACTAAAAAAGTTTTTTACTCAAGAAGGTAAAGAAATGCCCAAACTGGCTAATAAGAGTATAGCATTTGTATTAGCAATAATTGTTGCAGCATTAACTTCAGGATGGTTAATTGAAACAACTATGATTTCACTTAATGCTACTCAATTTGGTATAAAAGATCCAATATTTAATTCAGATGTAGGATTTTATATGTTTCAAAAACCTTTTATTGAGATGATGATATATTATTATATTGTTTTAATAATAGGGCTAGCTGTTTACACAGGAATTTATCACATTATATCATTTAATATGTTTTTTGAGTCTATTGATGGAAAGATGTTAAGAAATAGTGTGTTTGTAAAACAAATGTTAAGTTTTGCGATGCTAGCAATTATCGGGATAGCAGTATTGATTGTAGTGAAAACTCAGGGAGTTGTGTTAAATAGTTTCCTAACATTAAATGATAAAGAAGAAACAGTAATAACTGGTGCAGGCTTAACAGAAGGATTTGTTCAAGTATGGGGATATAGATTATTGGCAGTAGTAATGATTGTTGCTGTATTCATTGCAATAAAGGCATTTAAAAAACAAGATTCTAAAAAAGTGATAATAAGCTTATTATCAGTTCCCGCATATCTAGTTATTTTATTTGTGGTAATGGTGAGCTATCAGTTTGTGTACGTTAAACAAAATGAATTAGACAAGCAGAAGGAGTATATAGCTAAAAATATTGAGTTTACAAAAACAGCGTATAATATTAACATTGAAGAAGTTGAAATTTCGGATGTTGGAACATTATCTGTTGAAGATGTAAATGAATATGAAGATGTAATTGATAATATACCTATTGTAACGTCAGATATAGTATTATCTACTTTGACAGAGACACAAGATAAAACGGGATATTATACATACAATGAAACAAGTGCTACATTGTATAATAAACAATTAGCATATGTATCAGCAAGAGAGATATCAAATGAAAGTAGAACATATAATAATAAAACATATGAATATACACATGGATATGGAGCTATTATTACATCTGCATCAAGTGTAGATGAAACAGGTAACCTATTATATTTATTAAATGATTTTTCTGAAGATACGATTAAACAACCAAGAATATATTATGGATTAGAAACCAATGATAATGTTGTAGTAAAGGAGAACTCAGATGAGTTTGATTATCCAATTAGCTCCACTCAAAATGTAAAGTTTACCTATGACGGAGAAGGAGGACTTGAATTAGGATTTTTGGATAGATTAATACTAGCAATAAGTCAAGGAAACATGAAGTTAGCATTTGAAGATAGTGATAGTTCAATATTGATAAATAGAAATATTATTGAAAGAGCAGAAACAGTAATGCCATATTTATTATATGATGAGGAACCATATTTGGTAATTACGGACTCAGGGGACTTGGTATGGGTATTAGATGCATATACAACATCAAATCAGTATCCATATTCACAGACAACAACATTTGAATATAGTGGAACTAAACAATCAATAAATTATATAAGAAATTCAGTAAAGGTTTTAATTAATGCTTATGATGGAACAGTAAATTTCTATATAACAGATAGAACAGATCCAATAGTTATGGCATATAACAATATGTATCCAGAATTATTCAAGGATGAATCAGAAATTTCCGAAGATATATCAAGTCAATTTGTATATTCAGAGTTTTTATATGATATACAAGCAGAAATATTGAAGATGTATCACAATGTTTCAACAGATGTACTATATAGAGGTGATGATGTCTGGGATATTGCAACTTATTCAACATCAACTACAACAACTGCAGGAGAAGAAATGGTACCATATTATACAATGCTTAAGACAGTAGATTCAGATGAAACGAAATTAGGAATAGTGTTGCCATATACTATGTATGGAAAACAAAGTATGAATTCTTATCTAGTTGGAACAGTAGATGGAACAGAAACTAAACTGACATTATATAAATTTTCGCAAGATAGTAGTATCTTAGGACCTATGCAGTTAAATAGTTTATTAAGTCAAGATGAGACGATTTCCTCTAATATTTCTACGTTGAATGTAACTGGAACTAAAGTAATTAAGAATATGGTCATTGTCCCAATAGATAATACATTATTGTATGTAGTACCAATATATCAATTATCTTTGAATGAAACAGATAGTACACCAATACTTAAGAAGATAGTAGTGGCTTCGGGAAGTAAAGTGGCAATAGGAAATAATTTAGATGAAGCATTAGAAAATTTGTTATCATCACAAAACTCTGTTGAAATAGAAGTAGAAAATACAGATACTGTAGACGAGTTAATAGAATCAATTATAAAAGCAAATAATAATTTATATGATTCAAGCAATATTACAGATTGGGAACAAATGGGAAAAGATATAACAAAACTGCAAGATTTAATTACACAGTTGGAGACATTAATAAAGGAACAAGAAAAAGAAGAGGCTAATAAAATTAATACATTAAGTGAAGATGTAAATATTATAGATGAAACAAATAATATAATAGATGAATAGTAAAAGTCCATCTGAGAATTGCTCAGATGGATTTTTAAACAGTGCCATTTTTCTTAATCTCCCACATATAATTTTTAACATCTAGACAATATTTTTGTGATTAAATTATAAAAAAAGGTTAATCATAATTAATGGGTGATTTTATGGGGGTTAATAATAAGACTATTGAAACATTAGAACAAAATATTCAAAATTTAAATGATACTCTAAGAAGAAATAAAATAATTGAATTAAGTGAGATTATAGGCAATTGGAAAAAATTATTATGGAGAAACCTTTTATCAGGAATTGCAAAAGGAGTAGGTATAGGAGTGGGATTTTCAATAGTAACAGCAATAATTATAATTATTTTACAAAGAATAATAACACTTAATATACCCATAATAAGTCAGTATATTGCGGATATAATAGAGATTGTACAATTAAATAAATAAAAAAGGACATATAGTCCTTATTTATGTAGAAATGTTTTCTCAACATATAATTTATTTGCGAAAGATTGAACAACATTTTTTAAAAGATATTTTTCTTCTGTCATGTTGTCATCATCGGTATATTCTTCACCAGCAAAGGTCAATGCAGTAGCTTTTTCTAATGCTGTGCAAAATTGGTCATAGGCATTATTTATTTTAGTAGTTTTGATTGCTAAGTGTATGAGTTCGTTTATATCATTAATACTATATATTTGTTTTAATGTGCAGATAACGAATAATGTAGCAATATGTGTTTTTTGATATTTTTTCTTTTTAGGAGCTTTTAAAAGTCCTGCTTTAACATAGTTGTTAATCATAGTTTTTGTAATTATTTTTTCTTCTTTATTTCCTATATAATTTTGTAAATAACTTTCAAGCAAAGTTACAGTTTGATCTAAATATAAATCGATACTGGGTATTTCATTCCATCTAGGAATATGAAAATTTGATATATCATTATTATTTTCACTCATAAATAACTAAACCCCTTTCTATAAAGAAATTGTCATCTTTCCATCTTCAAAATGTATATCTTTAGTTTCGCAATTTCCGTATTGAGAATATGCATCTTCAACCTTACCAGAAAAAATTTTTTCTTCGTTTTGATAAATATCAACATCTAATAATCTTATTTCCTTAATTTGCATTCTAATCAATCCTTTCGATAAAAATTCTCAATGATATTATACACTAAAATATAAATAAAAAGCAATACTTTTCAGTATTACTCTTTTTTGGTGGGCAGAGATGGATTCG
>CAZWIF010000062.1:0-6395 GCA_964634355.1 uncultured Clostridium sp. | reverse complement strand
TACTTGGGTAATTCTATTATACAAATTTCTAGGTTTTTTGTCAATATGATATTTTCAGGGTAATTTCATCGATTATTAAGAATTGTAATATTTCCAATTGAACTATACCCTGAACTATCCCCCAAAAACTTGTACCCAATAGTATCTACCATTATAATATGAAACTCCTATACCAATCTGCGAATAGCCTATTTTTATCATGTTTTTGTAGTGTGTTTCTGAATTTCTCCATGCAGTTGTTACAGAGCGTGGTGTAGATTGCCCCCAAGCAATATTTTCACCTTCGGTTGCATAGTCTAAGCCAAAATATGTCAAAACATTTCCAAATCCTTCTCCATTTGGCCTCTTATGTGCTAAAGTTCCACCATAGCTTATGTCAAGAGCTCTTACCATTGCAACCTTCATTAAAGTTTCATTGATGGAAAGTGGGGCAGCACCTACTTCTTCTCTATATTGATTAGTATAAGTTAAAACTTCATTTGCTAAACTTCTATATTTGCTAAGATTCTCCAATGCTTTTGGAAGTAAATCTGCGATTGAATCACTATATACAAACCCATCTGATGCCGTTGAAGTTGTAGTGCTACTAGATGTAGATGAATTACTAGTTCCTCCGCTATATTTTACTGATTTATTTGTTACAGAAACTGTTACTGAGGCTTCCACTTCATTCGCTTTTGCGGTTATAGTTGCAGTTCCTTTAGCTTTAGCAGTTAAATTGCCATTTTCAACTGTAACAATATTTGGGTCAGATGAAGTCCATTCTATATCTTGGCTTTTGCCTTTTACCGTTGCAGTTACCGTGCTACTTTCCCCAACATATAAGCTAATTTTCGTTTTGTCAAGTTCAATTGTAGGTTCTACAATTTTAATTTTTATCTTTTGTGTTGACGCATTATTACTTTTATCTATAGCTTGTATAGTAGCCGTATATTCTCCTGCAGTAGTATAGTCAACATCTTTATCTTCTATACTTATTGTGACTTCTGATAAATCTGTTGCTTTAAAATTATCAGCCAAACTATTTATAAATTCTTCATTGCAATTTTTTGTTACTTCAATTTCTAACGGATTATTTTCATCTAGTACAGGAGCTATAGTATCTTTGACGTCAAGCTTTATTGTCTTTTTCTCTTCATGTTCAAACAAAACAGTGCCAAGTAATTTATATTCTATTTTATGTGTAACTTCTATTTCATAAGTTCCAACAGCTATGTATGAATTTTCATTTTCTACATTTTTATTATCCTCACTATTTTCAGTATATTCGCTAATTACATTATTTTCATAGATTGGATTAAAGCTTATACTAGTGTTATGTTCTGTTATATTTGGATATTTTGAAACATCAATTAAATTTTCTAGTTTAGGCTCATAATCTTCACCATATTCAATTACAATATTGTCTTGTTTTACATCCCATTTGTTAGTACTTTTTTGATACAAGTACCAACCACCAATAATAATTGCAACAGCTAGAATAAATAAGCAAATTGCAATTATTATTTTTTTCTTTTTCATTTTATATTCACCTTCTTATGACCATTGAGATGGGCTCTTTGTTCCCCTTGTCTTTTTTATATATCTCCTTCACTTTATTAGTTCTATTATATTTGATTCTATCTTATTTGTCAATGTCAATTTTCCATACTTCATTTTCATTATTTTCCACTTTATCTATTTTTCAACACTTCCATTCAAAATTTCTTCTGCAATTCTATCCTCTACAAGTGTTTGAATGCTTCTTCTCAATGGTCTTGCCCCATAGTTCTTATCATATCCTTGTTTTTTTATTTCTTTTATTACATTTCTATCTATACTAATATTATATCCACTATCTCTTAATCTTTTTTCTACTTGCACTAATAATAGCTCTATAATCTTTTCTATTTCTGTGTCATTCAACTTATGAAATACAATGATTTCATCTATACGATTTATAAACTCTGGTTTCAAACTGTTCTTGACTTCTTTCATCACTTCTTTTTTTACCTCTTCATATTCTTTGGTTTGTTCTTCCTTTACCTTTTCTGTAAATCCTAGAGTCTTCTTTTTATTAATCATTGCTGCTCCTATGTTAGAAGTTAATATAATTACTGTATTCTTAAAATCTACTGTTCTTCCATTTGAATCAGTTAATCTACCATCTTCCAAAACTTGCAATAAAATATTCATAACATCAAAATGGGCTTTTTCTATCTCGTCAAATAAAATCACTGAATAAGGCTTTTTTCTAACCTTCTCTGTTAATTGTCCGCCCTCATCAAATCCAACATATCCAGGAGGTGCCCCAATAAGTTTTGATACGGAATGAGCCTCCATATATTCTGACATATCAAACCTAATCATTGCGTTTTCATTTCCAAACAACTCTGTGGCAAGAGCCTTTGCAGTTTCTGTCTTTCCTACACCAGTTGGTCCTAAAAACAAAAATGAACCTATTGGTCTATTAGGGTCTTTTAATCCTACTCTGCCTCTTCTTATTGCTTTTGAAACCGCTTCAATCGCTTCATTTTGTCCAATCACTCTTTTATGTAGTGACTCCTCCAAATTTCTTAATTTTTCATTTTCATCTTGTGTGATTTTTTGCGTTGGAATATTAGTCCAACTTGATACAATGTTTGCAATATCTTCTTTTGTAATATCTGTAACATCATTCATATTCTTTTCATTCCATTTTTCTTTTTCCTCATTAATCTTTATTCTTTGCTTGTCCTCTTTATCACGCAACATAGCCGCTTCCTCAAAATTTTGAATATCTATCGCTTCTTCCTTTGCACTTCTAGTTACTGCCATTTCTTCTTCTAATTCTTTGATTTTCTCTGGCAATGTATATTTTTTCATCCTAGCCATTGACGCAGCTTCATCAATAATATCTATTGCCTTATCTGGTAAATATCTATCAGTAATGTACCTTGAGGATAGTGTTACAGCTCCCTCTAGGGCTTCATCGGTAATCCTAACATTATGATGAAGTTCATATTTATTTCTAATTCCTTTTAAAATTAATATAGTGTCACTCATACTTGGCTCTTCGACCAAAACAGAACTAAATCTCCTCTCTAATGCAGCATCTTTTTCAATATATTTTCTGTATTCATTTATAGTGGTTGCTCCTATTAATTGTATTTCTCCTCTTGATAATAAAGGCTTTAAAATATTAGCAGCATCTATTGCACCTTCTGCTGCACCTGCACCTACAATTGTATGAATTTCATCTATAAATAAAATAACATCCTTAGCCTTTTTCACTTCATTCATAGTTTTTTTTATTCTTTCTTCAAAGTCTCCTCTATATTTTGCCCCCGCTACCATACTTGGAATATCTAATGAAACTACTCTTTTATTTCTTAGCATCTCTGGTACTTCGTCAGAGACAATTTTTTGTGCCAATCCCTCTGCTATTGCTGTTTTTCCAACCCCTGGTTCTCCTATTAAACAAGGATTATTTTTTGTCCTTCTAGTCAAAATTTGAATAACTCTCTCAATTTCCCTATTTCTTCCCACAATATTATCTAATTTTCCTTTTTTAGCTTCTATCGTTAAATCTACACTATATTGATTAAGTACTGATGTACTAGAATAGCTTCCTCCTTTATTATTACGATTTCTATCATTTTTTTCACTAGAAAAGTCCTGCTCATCTAAAACTCTCACAATTTCATTATACATAAGCTGAATATCGACTCCCAAATCAATTATAATTCTTGTTGCAATGCTGTCAACTTCCTTCACAATACCAATTAAAAGATGTTCTGTTCCGATATAATCTGAATCAATCTTTTTTGCCTCTTTGAAGGCATTTTCAAAAACTTGTTTACTTCTTGGAGTAAAACCTAAAGTTCTATCTACCGCCTCTTCATTACTTCCTATTAATTCTTCTATATACTCCAAAACTTTTTCTGAAGTTATATTTTGTCTTTCTAGAGCTCTACCAGCTACGCCTGTCTTTTCTTCTGCTAATCCATACAATAGATGTTCTGTTCCGACATAGTTGTGTCCTAGTTTTATAGCCACCTCACTTGCAATTTCAATTGCTTTATTTGCACTCTTTGTAAATTTATAATCCATCATTAGTTTTCTCCTTCTTATTTTTAATCAAATTATAGCACTTAAGTCTTGCAAATCAATAGCTTCGACAAAGGTTCTAGTCATTAGACAAAGGTTATAAAAAAAGTGAGGTCTTCCTCACTTTTTTGTTATATCTGACAATTTATTTGCAATCTCCTTTTGTCTTTCCAAAGTAAGCCATGCAAAATATGAAGGAATGAATTCTCCATATCTAGTTGTATCTTCTACTTTCTCCTTATCATCCATCCGTATCTCTCCTATAAACATATTCTTATTTTTAATATGTTCATTTTTTCGAGTTATATACAACCATTTTCAATCTATTAAATTTTTATTTTTAACATATTCGCAAATAATATTAGCTGTTTCTTCTTTACCTATTGATGAATCAATACATAAATCATAATTTTCTATTTTTCCCCATTCCAAACCTGAAATATTTTTGTAATAATTTGCTCTAGTTTTATCTGATTTCTCTACATTTTTAGTAGCGTCTATTTTTGAGTCTTGATACATTTCCATAATATTAGAAATTCTATAGTCTTTTGGTGCATATATAAATATTTTTACTAAGTTTTTATTATCTCTTAATACATAATCTGCTGCTCTTCCAACTATTACACATGAACCATTTTCAGCGATTTCTTTTATAACTTTATCTTGTGCTTGTACTGCATATTGTACTGGCATAGTCGTTAAATATAAATCATTTAATTTATTTGGTGCATCTGCATGTAGTTTTGAAATGAATTCTTTGTCAAGTCCACTTTCTTGTGCTGCTAAAGCTGTCATTTCTTTATAATAATATGGTATATTTAACTTTTCTGCAATAAGTTTTCCTATATATTTTCCTTGACTTCCATGCTGTCTTGCTATTGTTATAATAACTCCTGGTACAGATTTCTTCAAAACTGCATTTGGAATACTTTTTTCTACTTTTACTTTGCTTATTCCTTTAAAGAATATTATTATTAATATTCCAGAAAAAATTATTCCAATTAAGTCTGCAATAGGTGCTGCCACAAGCGTTCCTGTTACTCCTAAAAAATTAGGCAATATAATAACTAATGGTACAAAACAAACTATATCACGTAATAATGATACTATCGCTGCTTTTACCGGTTCTCCAACTGCTTGGAAGAATATTGAAATCATTTTTATTGTGCAAGTAAATGTTACTAGCATTAAGAATATTCTAAATGTCATGACAGCAAATTCCATATATAACTCTGATTCAGTTCCAAATATTCTTATTACAATTTGTGGACATAATTCAAATATTAATGTAGATATAATTCCAACTAAAACTGTTAATAATAATACAATTTTAAATGTTTGTTTTACTCTTTCATAATTCCTTGCACCATAATTATATCCTAAAATTGGTTGTGCCCCTATAATTATACCAACTACTATATTTATTACAATTGTAAATACTTTCATTGCAATACCTATAACTGCTATTGGTATATCTTCACCATATTTTGACATAGCTCCATATTTAGATAACATTATATTACAAACAAGAGATATTATAACTATTGACATTTGTGTGATAAAAGTTGAAACTCCAAGTTTTATAACATTGCTAAATAATTTAAAGTTCATTTTAAAACTATTTAAATTTAATTTAAAAGTTTTTGTTCTAAACAAATATGTAAATGCTATAATAAAAGATACTATTTGTCCTATAATTGTTGCCCATGCGGCACCTTTTATTCCTAAATTAAATACAAAAATGAATATTGGGTCTAATATAATATTTAGTATTGCCCCTGATAGTGTAGATGCCATTGAATATGCTGGAGAACCATCTGCACGTATCACTGCATTCATCATATTAGCCAACATATAAACTGGAATTGCGGACAAAATAATAATAAAATAATCTTGTGCTAAACCAATTGTTGCTTCTGATGCTCCAAAAGCATAAAGTATTTTATCCATAAAAGCAAAACCTAGTATTAAGAATAATATACTAATAATAAATGTAATAACTATGCCATTTCCTATTGCTTGATGTACATTCTTTGTATCCTTTCTTCCTTGACATAGTGATAAAAATGCTGCTGCTCCATCTCCAAAGCACCACGCAAATGCGACTGCTATAATTGTTATAGGATATACTATTGTAGTTGCAGCGTTACCTAGATACCCTAACTCGCTATTACCTATGAATATTTGGTCAACTATATTATAAAGAGAACTTATAAGTAGTGATAATATACATGGGATTGCGAACTTCAACAGTAATTTAGAAATTTTTTCAGTTCCTAAATATTTGTTGTTTTCTTCTGACTCCATTTAAAGTCCCTCCTTCTAAA
>CAZWIF010000061.1:0-6459 GCA_964634355.1 uncultured Clostridium sp. | reverse complement strand
AAATGCTCGGCATTTTCCTTTCCGAAATTTATAAAGAGTTTAGAAATAGTTAAAGGTAGGGATTAAATCATGTGCGCAATAGATTTACAACTTAAATATTTTAATGATACATTTAAAAAGGTTATATTAAATAGTATCGTGTCGTTAAGTTGAAAATTTTTTAATGAAGGACTTACTATACATTCTGTTTAGAATATCTATAAAGTTGAGAGAAGGATATGAAGGTTTTTATTAGTTTTCATAGAAAAGATATTAAATATAGAAATGGAATTATAAAATTATTAAATGAAAATGCTATTAGTTATTATCATATTCCAGATGAAAAGGATTTTGATGGATGTAGTCATCAAGAAATTTCACAATATATTAAAAATAAGATGAAGAGTTGTGATATGTTTTTATGCATTGTCGGAACGGATACATATAAGCGTCCACATGTAGATAATGAAATTCATGAAGCTTTAAAAGGAGATATAAATACAAGGCGTGGGGTGGTAGTAGTTTTGCTTGAAGAAAGAGGTGATAGTAAAAATAATTTAAATGAAGAAACTTTTCCTGTTAAACTTATGCAGAATAAAAACTACATAGTTATAGAACAATATGCTTCAATTAGCGATAGGCTTGTTTTTGCTTTAAGTAAAGCAAAAGAGAATAGTAAAAACAAAAATTTAAAAAATAATCATACAAATAACGTAATGGAATTACGAAAAGGTATTTACTATAACGTAAATTAGAGAGGGTTATAAATGGATGATAAGGTAAGAAAAAATATTTTTATCTCGCACTATGGGGGTGATGAAAAATACATAGAGGAGTTTAAGTCTATGATTGATTCACATTTTATAATTAGAGATAGTTCTATTGTGGAAACAGAACCTAACAACGCTACTAATGAACACTACATTAAATATGGGATATTACAGCCTAAAATCGATTGGGCGGGAACAATGGTAGTTTTAGTTGGTAAAGAAACAAAGAATAGGGAATATGTGAATTGGGAAATAGAATATGCAATCCGACACGACAAAACAATTATAGGTGTGTATTTGCCAGGGGCAACGGAAAAAGATTTGCCGGGAGGTGTCGCAAAGTATGGGGACTCGCTCGTTAGTTGGGATGCTAAAAATATTAATAATGCTCTGTCTGGCGGTACTGAATGGGAAACGCCATCTGGCAGAAGACGACCTGATATAAAAACTAGGGAGGTTTGCTAATAAATGGCTATTTATTCTTATATAATTACAAGAGACTATGGATTTGCTCCTAATCCTTTTTATTCTATGTGTACGCTTGCAACATGTAAGCCTGATATTAGAGGAAGTGCGCAAGTTGGGGATTGGATTGTTGGCTTTGGATCCTCTTCAACCAAATACAAAAATAGACTTATTTATGCTATGCAGGTTCAAATGAAAATTACATTTGACGATTATTGGAATGGTGAAGAATATCAATGTAAAAAACCAGTTATGAATGGAAGTTTAAAACAGGTATATGGAGACAATATATATCACCATATCAATGGAGAATGGGCGCAAGACAATTCTCACCATAGCAATGTTGATGGGAGTGCTAACTCAAAAAATTTGAAAAGAGATACAAAGCACAATGCGGTTTTAATTTCGCGTCGATATTGGTATTTTGGTGAAGAGGCAATTAATGTCCCAAAAGATTTAGCTGAACTGATTTATAATCATATTGGTTATAGAAAATTTACGGATTTAGTACTTGAATCAAAATTAGAAAAGTGGTTAGATTCTCTAGAAGATAAAGGCTTCATTGGAGATCCGATAAAATTTGATGGAGGATTTGATAGATATGGAGGGAAATAATTTAGAACCTTTTAAAATCTTAGTAATATGGGATTCTCAATTTGAAAATGGGGATGATTATGCACAAGTCATATTTGATAGGTTTTATAGGCATGAAAATGATTATTCAGGTGAAAGTATTGGAATTCCTGTAAAATTTATTACCAATCCAGGTTACAAAATTGATAATGAATTAGAAGGTTGTGAATTCATTTCAATAGTAGCTTTAATTGATAATAAAATGCTAATTCATAAAAATGATTGGGCAGAAATATTAGATAAAGTATTCAAAAATTGCTCCGATAAAATTAGGCTATATCCAGTCTGCTGTTGTAGTATGGAAGCTATAAGGAACAATTCATTAGATTTGGCTAGGAAAAATTTTATAACTTTTGAATCTTTGGGATTAATTACTGATTCTATTGAACGATTGAACAAGAGAAGAGAATATCTAATATTCGAATTGACACATGAATTTTCTAGATTGTTGTATGGATATAATAGAGTTTCTGAATTGGAAGGCAATTCAACTCCTGCAGGTATTAATATTTTTATAAGTCATTCGAGTGAAGATGGAAAAAAATATGCTAAAGATTTTAATACTTATTTAACTTCTAATACTTCATTAGATAGATTCATAGATGTCTTCGACATTTATAAGGGGGATGATTTTGAGGCAACGATTAATGCGAATATAAGAAGCGCGGCCTTATTGGTATTGTGTACGGATTCATATTCTTCCAGAGAATGGTGTCAACATGAGGTTTTATATGCTAAAAGTAAGAGAAGGCCGATTTTATTAGTTGATATGCTAAAGGATGGGGAAAAGAGAAGATTCCCTTATATGGCAAATATTAAAACGATGCATTTAGATTATGGCGAAATATCAGATGAACAAAAAAGGAATATCATTTTAAATATTTTATTTGAAGTTTTAAGGGTCAAATACAGTGAACTTATGTTATCCTATCTAAGCAATATTTTTGGTGTAAAAAACATCTCAATTTTCCCATATCCGCCAGAATTGTTGACTTTAATGCTTGAAAGGAAGGAAAATAGCGATCTAAAAACAGTTTTATATCCTGAACCACCGTTAAATAAAAGAGAAGAAGAAATATTAAAGATTTCTATGCCAGAAGTAAATTTTTTCACGCCAACCTTCCTTTTGCTTAAAAACGAAACTTTGAAGGGTAACCTTTCTTCTGACTTAACTGTAGGATTATCAGTTTCAGATATACCAGAAAAAAGTTTATCAAAAACAAATGCACAGCTAAAAATAATGGTGGTAGAATTAAGTAGATACTTAATAGCGTTAGGGGCAAAATTAGTATATGGTGGTAGTTTTACTGTCAAAACTCAATATAATTTTTTAAATATATTAGACGATTTTATTTCATCATATAGTGTATTAAAGCGAAAAGGAGTTGTTAAAAATATTTATATAGAGGACTATCCGGTAGAAGAAAACAAATTAGTAGAATTGGGGGATGTCTTTGAATTTGAAAAACTAAATACTAAGGAAAAAAGTTTGGCAGGTCGTCTTACTGCTTTACGTGAAAAAGTTAATCTTGATTCGTCGGTAAGGATATCGATTGGTGGTAAAATCGAGGGGTATTCCGGTAAACTGCCAGGTATAATTGAAGAATCTTTAATCGCAATACAAATGAAAAAGCCTTTATTTGTATTGGGTGCTTATGGTGGCGCAGCGGAATTGTTGGCTAAATGTATTATTGGGGATGAAGTCGATTTGCGTGAAGATTTAAAGGTGTTGGCGGAAGTGAAAGAAAAAGGTCTAACTTGTTTAAATAATGGGTTATCGGATGACGAGAATAAAAAATTATTATTTAGCGATAACGTGATTGAAAATATTGCGCTAATTGTAAAAGGATTGAATACATATAATGCTAAAAAATAAAGTTAGCGGACGGTTAATAATATTTGAAGGGATTGACCACGTTGGAAAAAGTACACTTATTTCACAAGTAAAAAATGTTTATTTAGGTGCAGGGAAAAAGGTAAGAGATTTTCAATTTCCAGGGAAAGAAGCAGGAACTTTAGGGAAATTGATATACGATATTCACCACGGCAAAATGAATATTAAAAGCATAACTCCTTTAAGTTTGCAAATGTTACACGTTGCTGCTCACCTTGATCTTTTGGAACAAAATATTTTACTGATTTTGGAATCTGGATACGATATCCTTTTGGATCGGTATTGGTGGTCAACAATAGCTTATTGGGATAGCTGCTGGCATTCCACGAGCTCAATTAGAAAAAGTAGTAGATATTGAAAGAGTATTAACTGATAGTATTCAAAATAAAGTTATTTTCTATATTATGCGAGAGAATCGAGACTATGATTACAACCAGACTATTGAGAATGAAATTTTATGTGAATATGAAAATCTTTTTTCTAAAGATAAGTGCACTAAATATAAAATTTACAGCAATGACACAATTCCAATTACTGTCGAAAAAATCTTAAAAAAATTAGAGATTAATTAAAATGAACTATACAGAAGTATATGAAGCGTTTTGGCGTTTTGCCTTTAAAAGACAAGAGGTATTTTTTAACAGACTTTACAACAAAACTCCGCCTTGGACGGATGATGAAGTAATTAAAAAATATAAGTTTACAAACGCTTACAGGGTAACCGATAGGGTAAGTCAATACTTAGTAAAAAATGTAATTTATGCAGATAGCTCTTTATCGGCGGAGGATATAATATTTCGGATTTTATTATTCAAATTCTTTAATAAGATCGAAACATGGGAGTCAATAGAGAAAGAAATAGGCATCATAAATTATAAAAGTTTTAATAAGGAATACTATTCGAAAATATTAGATAAATTGATAGAAAACAAGCAAAAAATCTATTCGGCTGCCTATATTATGCCATCTGGCGTTACAGCGTTTGGTAATCATATAAAACATAGAAATAATCTTGAATTATTAGATTTTATTATGAAAGATAAAATCGGGAAGAAGATTTCACATATTTCTTCTTTGCATGAACTTTTTGAATTAATGTTATCTTATCCCACAATAGGACAATTTTTAGCTTTCCAATACGCTATAGATATAAACTATAGTGAGTTAACAGATTTTAGCGAAATGTCATTTGTAGTACCAGGTCCGGGCGCAAAAAGAGGGATAGAAAAATGTTTTGGAACTTTATATCGTGATTACGAATACTACATTAAATATGTGGCTGAGCAACAGGAAAACGAGTTTAAAAGATATAATTTAGATTTTAAAACTTTGTTTGGGAGACCATTACAATTAATTGATTGTCAGAATCTATTTTGCGAAACTGACAAATATTCCCGCGTAATGTTTCCTAATATTGATTGCAAGCAAAATAAGACAAGGATTAAACAAATTTTTAAACCCAAAAGCAACTATATAGAATTATTTTTGCCACCCAAGTGGGGATTAAAATACTGAGGAGAGTTATGGCATATCTTTTAGAGCGAGAAACAGCGAATGACATATGGGCTGATGCGCTGGATTTAATTAACAAGGAAGGACACCGAATTAATGACACTTCAGAAATTTCACAAGCTGTTTTAACTTTGGAGAACCCCATTCAAAAGTGGGTATCAGATCGATTTAAACCGATGAGTATTGCTTTTTCTTTGGTAGAAATCGTATGGATTTGTAGTGGAAGTAATAAGAGGAATATAATAGATTATTGGAATCCGGCATATGAAAAATATGCTGCAGATGCTAATTCGGATATTTATCATGGGGCTTATGGATATAGGCTTAAGCATTACAATGGATTGAATCAATTAGCTAGAGCCTATAACGCATTAAAAAATTGTCCTGAGAATAGGCAAACTGTTTTATTGTATTGGGATCCGCTTCAAGATATGCCATTAGACAGTGGTAAAAGTCAAAGTAAAGATATTCCATGTAATATTTGTTCAATGATTAAAATTCGTAATGGTAGATTAGAGTGGACACAGGTGATGCGAAGTAATGATGTTTATAGAGGTTTACCGTATAATTTAGTTCAATTCACATCATTGCAAGAGATTCTCTCAGGATGGCTAAATATCGATGTTGGAACTTATACCCATATAAGTGATAGCTTACATATTTACGATCGGGATTCAAAATGTTGCGCAAAACATTATACTAATAAAATAAATACAGACATTTTGGCTATACCCAAAACAGATTTTGAAAATATTGTTTCCGATATCTATGGAAGACTAGAATTAATTGCTACAAAAGAATTATCTTATGAGGGATTGAAGAAACTGGCTATACTTGATTCCAAGTATGAAGCTTATAATAATTTGATGTTAATTGTGAGTTCTTATGCTTCGAATAAATTAAAATTTAATAAGTTAACTGAAGAATTATTATCTCAATGTAGCAATTCATTATATGTGGAAATGATGAAAGCGTTTTTAAATAAAGCTGGTGATTAAATATTTTGGTTTGTATATCAGTTTGGAATACTCATATGTTGAATATGGAAATGTATTTTTTAAGTTGTTTTCAAATGATTGGTTGGTTGAGATAGTATGATAAAGACGTCGATTAGATTTTTTGAAGATATTCCGGTGAGAGCCGTTTGGGAGGACGAAACTTCCAAATGGTGGTTTTGTGCTGTGGATATTGCCGAGGCGTTGACAA
>CAZWIF010000060.1:0-6533 GCA_964634355.1 uncultured Clostridium sp. | reverse complement strand
ATTGTAAAATTAAATAATACTGCTAAAAAGCAGTTGGAATTACTAAAAAATAATAGTAGTGTTCGTAGATTAGAAAAAATGGATAAAAAGCTAATGTTAGAATAATATAGTAAAAATAAGACAGTATCTAAAATTCCTAATAATTCCTTGTTTTCTTCCAGTTATAATATATATTTCGTGCCTATCTTTTTTTAAATTTTTATACAATTAGAATATTGACATATAACATTTTTCTATGCTCATAACAATCTTTCCCATTGACAAAAATTGATACTTATGTTTTAATAAAATTAATAAATTGTATATTATAGGGAGACAAAGGAAAAAGTATGATTAATAAAACAATAAAGGAAAAAAACTTAATAATTATAAAAAACTCAATAATTATGTTAATATTATTAGTTTTAATTTTCTTTTTGTTTAAGAATGTTATGAAAGATGATATTGTTAAAGCCATAGATGAAGAAAATACTGATACAATATATGCATGGTTTTGGGTTTCAATTAATGGAAAGTGGACTATAGTTAACTTAGATGGTAGTATACATGATTCAAGTAATGATAGTGATAGCAATAATTGGGGAGCTAATGAAATTACAGGGTATGAGAATACTAATTTGCAATTTAATTCAAACGAGAGTACAGACAGATTTTATTTACCATCTTCATTATTGGAAAGCGTTTATGGAATATATGGCTATGATTCTGATGACTCTTCACAATTAGGGAAAAATATTATCGTATGTGCGGAAGATGCTTATTATGGAGATTATGTGTATGCTGGGTCAGGAATAGTAAATTATGAAGAAACATATTGGGTGCCAATTCTTAGCAGATCTAATAATACAACTGGCTCACAATTAAAGTGCAATATTTATTATATGCCTAATAACTCACTTACCCAAGGAAATGCCTGGGTAGAAAATTATGCAGAAAATGAAAGCTTTTATACAATAACTATTGAACAATCTAGTGGTAGTAGTACTTGTTATGCTCTTAATAATACAACTTATAAATTGGATTTAAGCAAATTTGGAGACACAAGCAAAAAATGGATGGCAATTGGAGAAAATGGAAGTATTTATATATCTGATGAAAATAATATAATTACAATTGAACAAGTACAATCTAATTATACCATTAAAGAAATATCAGAAGATATGTTATATATTAATTATGATGCAAATAATAGTGCAAATATAACAATTGGAAGCTATTCTACAACACAATATCTTGAAACAATCACCTTGGGAGAGGTAGAGTCATATAAAATATTGACATTAACGAACAATTCATATACTGCTACTGTTAATGGATATGATATTACTTATTCATTTGTTGGTTGGATTGTAAATGGTGATAGAAATAATTTAATAGAGCCTGGCACACAATTAACTTCACAGGAGATTAGTGAATTAGCATCAAATAGTAATTATCTAAGCTTAACAGCAAAGTGGACAGCTGATTTGTGTTTAATATATGATGTTGAAACAGATTTTAATGAAATGCAAGATAGTGAATATGCATATTTAAACTATAGTGGAACATTTAAAAATAAGCCTACTGTAGATAATGAATATCAAGATACAGATAGTGGTGGTAAATTATATGAAATAAAAAATGGTGATGATGAAAATAACCGTTTTATTTTCCATTCAATATATTATTATAATTATTTACCAGAAGGCAAACAAGAAGAAATTGATTATGATAACTTTGCTGATGAGTCTGAAGGAGCATCACATATTTGGGGAATAGAGTTTGAGTTTTTATATTGGGAAACTGAAGATGTAAATGGCGAAATATGTTATTTTGAAGAAAATGCAGAGATTATAATAAATAATGACGAAATGTATATTATAGATATTAATGGAGATGGGCGCATAATTTCAGGTGGTTCAGTTATGATAGCCAGGTACAGAGAATTTTCTGGATTAGTTTTTTTCTTTGTTAACTATAAAGGAACTATCTTGGATGTGACTGGTGATGTGGGACCACGAAATAATGGAAGCTATACGTATTCAGTGATAGTGGGACATATCTATTATGGAAAAGAAATAACGGGGTCAGATTCAATCTATGCTGTAGATGCGAATGCAAAAATTACCCAAATGTTTAGTTCAAGTTATAACAGTGATAATGAAGATACGCAAATTGTAATTGAATGTTTCCTTACGGTTAAAAATGGAGAATTAGAAGAGTGCATTGTAGAAACAGGTGCAACAGTAGAACAAGTTGATGAACATATAATGACTTATCTATGGGAAAACGAAGAAACAATATATCTATGTTCGGGAAATAGTGACCCTCAACCAACAGTTTCTTTAAGCGATACATCATTAACAAATTATTCTGTAAGGTGGTATGTATTAAAAGAATTATATGAAGGATGGCATGTCGATGGAGTATTAGTTGCAAATACTGATAGATTATTAGTTACAACGACTAATTATGGATTAAGTGATGTGGAAGATAATTCTCTTATGGATTATAATAGTTATAATATTGAAGCATATGTAGAAGAAAATAATGATTTTTCAGCGTATTTTACTATGGTTACATCTAATAGTACGGATGATGCTTTATATGGTTTATATTCTTATAACGATAAACAAGAAAATACATATAGTTGGGTAGCAAATCTTATTAATGGAGAATTATATAAATTTGAAGAAGAAAATTATGATGTTGAGGGATATAATTGCTCGACGGTTATGACTATATATTATTCTGATGGAACGATGGAACAATCAATTGGTAAATCTGGTCAAATTTCTGCAGGGGAAGTTGAAACAATATCATTTGATAATTATTATACACCTACAGGTACGGGAATGTTTTATATTGAAAAGGTTATGGAGAATTCTGAAGATGTAACATTGTCAGGTGCAGAATTTACATTAACAAAAGAAGAAGGGACAGAATACGTGGCAACTTCTGGAAGCGATGGAATTGTTTTCTTTAATGAATTAACATCTGGAAATTATACATTAAAGGAAACTAATGCTCCTACAGGATTTAAGACAAGTGATGAAGAATGGAAGGTAACAGTTGAAAAAAACGGCAATAGTGTAACAGTTATGATTGGTACAACTATACTTTATACAACAGAGAATGGGATTGAAAATAAATATATTATTACAAATGCTCCTGTAAATGATGAATTTACATTGAAGATACTAAAGGTAAATGTAAAAGATACAGATGAGGTATTATCTGGAGCTATATTTAAGGTTTACGGAGCGTATGAGGAGGCAAGTGATATCCTGGACACAATAATAGTAAATGATGTAACATATTATTATTTGGGAACAACTGATGCAACAGATGTAAATGGAGTAATAAACTATTCTGGCACTGCTGCTAGAAAACTAACTTTAGGAAACTCATATGTTTTGGTCGAAGAAACTGCACCAGATGGGTATTATTTAGATGCAACTCCAATAGTGATAGAAAATGCTGGAAATGACAATGAGAACTATAGTAATGGAATTTTGGAGCTAACTATAGGCAATTTAAAGAAAAGTAATATTGAAATAACTTTGCCATCAGCAGGTGCGGTGGGATGCACGATGTTGTTGATATGTGGATTATGCATTCTTATATTAGGATATAGAATGGTTATAAAAAATAAAATAGTAATTTACAAAGCACCAAAACATGGAAAGCATTGTAAACATTTAAGAAAACATTAAGTCATAAGTTAATGAAATGGATTGTGCTGTGGAAAGGAATAATAGTAGAATGAATATTGATAAAAAGATAAAACAACTCGGAATAGAGAAGTTAGGCGATGTGGATGATGCTACTAAAAGAAATTTGGCCAATATGGTCTCTATCTCATTGACTGAAAATTTTAGGGATTCTGGTTTAAATAAGGAATTAATTGAAGAGAAACTTATAAACACAAATATGTACATAGCTAATACACCTCAAGGGATGTCAAAAGCAAATTATATATATATGAATTCATCTATTTATTTTGATAAGAGTTTAGATTTAAATAAATTAAATGATGTTATTTTACATGAATGTATTCATAAAATACAAGAGTATAAAGATAAGAAAAATAAATTAATTCAGTTGGGAATATGCGATTTTAAAGATACAAAAATTGTGGGATTAGCTTTTAATGAGGCTGCAATTCAATATATTGTTTCTAAGATATTGCATAATGAAAGAAAGATTATACGAGTTTATGGCATTGATATTCCAACTATAAGTAGGAATTATTATGCCATGGTTACAAATTTGATTGAACAGATTGTGTATTTAATCGGAGATGAGACCTTGGTAAATAGTACAATTAATTGCAATGATGAGTTTATTTATGAATGTATTGATAATTTTGGCGAGAAAAATTTTATTAAAATCAGGAATAATTTTGATAGGATTTTATCTTTGAAAGATTGCATAAATAATTTATTCGAAGAACACAAAGAGAGAGAACAAATAGAAGATTCTATCAGGCAATTAGAAGAGTTATATTTTTCTACACAAGAGCTTATTCTGACTTCAAATTCTGAAGTCGCTTTAAAGATTATAGACAATTTACAAGATTTAGAGGAATATAAAGAAGAACTGCTACATTATTCTAATTTGATTGGAAAAAATGAGAAATATGATTTTTTTGAAAAATTTTACGAAGCACAATATGATATATTATTAGAGAAGGAAAAAAGTATAAAAGAAAAAACTTCTTTAATGGTAATAAGTGATAATCCGATTATAAAAGCTTTTAGAATAATAAAAAAACTATTTATTAAACCTGATTCAGAATATAATAAATAGTTTTATAAAAATAATTTTAATATATATAACATAAAAGTACTGAATAAAACTTTATATGTTATATGGGTTGAACGTGTAATAATGTTTTTTAATGAAATAAGTTTATAATCAGGAACAATAGTTAAAGCAAGGCAATTTGAGGCTATAGTAGGTTCAGAATTATCTATGACCGCAGAATCTATATTATCTATAGGTTCTGCATTTTGTGTAATAGAGGAAATTTCAATATATGGTGTGTCATCTAATACACCGGGTAAAAAAAATACTTCTTCATATTCCAAAAAAATCACACCTTTCAGATAGTATACAATATATTTTTATTATAACATATTTATAGATTAAGGAGAAAATTGTGACAAAGACGTAACAAAAATGTAATGGAAATGTAATATTAATATAAATTATTTTCAACCTTATCTACTTGAAAAAAAGATATAAATAGGATATTATATTAAAGTTGGAGGAGATTAGTTATGAAATCTTTTGAGAGAGAATTGATTAAGGTAAAAAGCAATAAGGTTATAGTGATTGTTATATCGTATATAATTGCTGTTGTGACATTAATTTATGGAATTATTAGTTTAATTCCTAAAGAAATCGAGTATTCCGAGTTTAACAAAACTAATAAAACAAGTAGTTATGCTAAAACTATAGTTTATTATTTGATGGGACCATTAATAACTGTTACAGACTCGGAGGACGAAAGCGTATCAGAGTATTATATAGCTGTAGGAGAAAATGAGGATATGTTTTTTATAAGATTAAGTTCAGAAGATATAAACATTCCAATATTGGGAAAGGACGTAAGTGAAGATGCAGAAATTGATGAACTTGAAGGCGTAGAGGTTTATGGACTTGTCCAATTGAGTTCAAGTAGTTTAAGAAGTGCATTAAACAATAAGTTAAATGAATTGTTCGATGAAGAGATAGCAAGTAATGATAATTTTGATCAGGTTTGGGGAGGATATCACTTAGATACAGTTTCAAAAGAGAATAATGCAGGAATTAATTTTATCATAACAGCTGTTATTTTTGGAATAATTGGAACTTTGTATTTGTGGATAAATAAGCGCATTAGAAAAAATGTTGATATGGTAATCAAAAGCTTAGAAGAAAAGGGAATCTTGAAGGATGTTATAAATGAGTTCGAAGGAGAACAATTGATAGAATATAATAAATTAAAAGTATATTTATCACCAAAGTATATTTTTAGTTTTAACAATGGGTTTGTTATTATTGATTTAAAAAATATTAAAGAAGTTACTGTATCAAAAAGAGTAAGAGGAGATGTGGATAAAAATAAGTATATAATAATTGTTACTAAGGATGATTTGGAGTTTTATATTGCACCAATACAAAAAAGGTCTCAAAAGGCAATATTTAATGAGCTGTTAGCAAAAATTAAAAGCGTAATAGACTAAATACTGGATATTTCCCTGGAAGCGCTAATAATATTTTATTCAAAATTTTGTAAATTATGCAATATGATAAAATATAAATTATAGATAATAAAGTTAATTTATATTTAAAAAACTTTATTATTTTATAAAAATTGATATAATGTGGAAAAATTAGAAAAGAGGAAGAAATTATATGTACATAATTTTTCTAGATGAAAGTCGGTCAACCTGGTGGTTTTGACAAAGAAAATAATAAGTTAGTAGAAAACACAAGTAAATATTTTACTTTAGGTGGATTTATGATAGATGCAGATAAGTTACTTGAAATTGAGCAAAATATGC
>CAZWIF010000059.1:0-6777 GCA_964634355.1 uncultured Clostridium sp. | reverse complement strand
TATGAAGGAAATACAGAAGAAACAATAACAGTATATGACTTAGTAGGAAATGATAGTGAAGCAACAATATCAATATCTAACATTGATAAAGTATCACCAACATTAGAAGTAAGTTATAGTACACAAGAAGCAACAAATGAAAATGTAACAGTAACAATAACAGCAAATGAAGAAGTTCAAGCAGTAGAAGGCTGGGAACTATCAGAAGATAAACTGAAATTAACAAAAGTGTATGAAGGAAATACAGAAGAAACAATAACAGTATATGACTTAGTAGGAAATGATAGTGAAGCAACAATATCAATATCTAATATTGATAAAATAAAACCAACATTAGAGGTAAGTTATAGCACAACAAAAGCAACAAATGAAGATGTAACAGTAACAATAATAGCAAATGAAGAAGTTCAAGCAGTAGAAGGCTGGGAGTTATCAGAAGATAAATTAACATTAACAAAAGTATATGAAGGAAATACAGAAGAAACAATAACAGTATATGACTTAGTAGGAAATGATAGTGAAGCAACAATATCAATATCTAACATTGATAAAGTATCACCAACATTAGAAGTAAGTTATAGTACAACAAAAGCGACAAATGAAAATGTAACAGTAACAATAACAGCAAATGAAGAAGTTCAAGTTATAGAAGGTTGGGAACTATCAGAAGATAAATTGACACTAACAAAAGTATATGAAGAAAATACAGAAGAAACAATAACAGTATATGACTTAGTAGGAAATGATAGTGAAGCAACAATATCAATATCAAATATTGATAAAGTAAAACCAACATTAGAGGTAAGTTACAATACACAAGAGGTGACAAATGAAAATGTAATAGTAACAATAACAGCAAGTAAAGAAATGCAAGCAGTGGAAGGCTGGGAACTATCAGAAGATAAATTGACATTAACAAAAGTATACGAAGTAAATACAGAAGAAACAGTAACAGTATATGATTTAGTAGGAAATGATAGTGAAGCAACAATATCAATATCTAACATTGATAAAGTATCACCAACATTAGAGGTAAGTTATAGTACACAAGAAGTAACAAATGAAAATGTAACAGTAACAATAACAGCAAATGAAGAAGTTCAAATTGTAGAAGGCTGGGAACTATCAGAAGACCAATTAACATTAACAAAAGTATACGAAGGAAATACAGAAGAAACAATAACAGTATATGACTTGATAGGAAATGATAGTGAAGCAACAATATCAATATCTAACATTGATAAAGTAGCACCAACATTAGAGGTAAGTTATAGTGCACAAGAAGTAACAAATGAAAATGTAACAGTAACAATAACAGCAAATGAAGAAGTTCAAATTGTAGAAGGCTGGGAACTATCAGAAGACCAATTAACATTAACAAAAGTATACGAAGAAAATACAGAAGATACAATAACAGTATATGACTTAGTAGGAAATGATAGTGAAGCAACAATATCAATATCTAATATTGATAAAGTAGCACCAACATTAGAAGTAAGTTATAGTACAAAAGAGTTAACTTATGAAAATATAACAGTAACAATAACAGCAAATGAAGAAGTTCAAGTTATAGAAGGTTGGGAACTATCAGAAGATAAATTAATATTAACAAAAGTATATAGTAGCAATACTACAGAGAACTTAGAAGTTTACGACTTGGCTGGAAACATGAGCGAAGTAACAATTTCAATTAATAACATTTTAGAAGGAATTAGAAGTGACGTTTATGAAATATCTGAAAAGTATATTTTGAAAGTATCTGCTAAAACAAAAGTTGAAGATTTCTTGAATAATATAAAAGGAATTACAGGAGATGTAATTACAAAGAATTATTTAGGAGAGGAATTAACAGAAGATGATTTAATAGGCACCGGTGCAACAATTGAGCTAGAAAATGGGGATATATATATAATTGTTGTAAGTGGAGATTTAAATGGAGATGGAAAAATTAGAGCAACAGATTTATCTAAATTGATGGCAACTGCTGTAAAAATGGAAAGCCTTGAAGGAGTATTCTTTATGGCAGCAGATATGAACTCCGATGGAGAAATAAAAGCTAGTGATGTATCATTAGTAAGAAAAATATTAATTAGCCAATAAGCTAAATAAAAGGGGAGAACAATAGATTAAGGAGCATTCAATATGCTCCTTTTTATTGCAAATATTATAATATTTTGATAAAATAAATCGAAATTATACAGAAATGAGAGGAAAAGAAAATGGTAACAATAATTGGTGGAGGATTAGCAGGATGTGAGGCTGCATATCAAATAGCAAAGGCGGGAATAGAAGTAAGGTTATATGAAATGAAACCTAAAAAGTTTTCTCCAGCACATAGCAATTCAAATCTTGCAGAAATTGTTTGTAGCAATTCATTTAAATCGAATTTACATACAAATGCATGCGGACTATTGAAAGAGGAACTTAGATTTTTAGATTCCTTACTAATTAGATGTGCAGACAGGACTAAAGTACCGGCTGGTCAAGCTTTAGCAGTTGATAGAGAAAATTTTTCAGAAATGGTTACTAAAGAGATAGAAAAAATGCCAAATGTAAAGATAATACATGAAGAAATAACAAAAATTTCTATTAATTCAGGAATAATAGTAATTGCAACAGGACCATTAACATCAGAGGGATTATCAGAAGAGATAATAAGGATAACAGGAGAAGAAGGGTTACATTTCTATGACGCTGCAGCACCAATAGTAGAGAAAGATACAATAGATATGAACATAGGATTTTTTGGAGATAGATATGGAAAAGGAGAGGCCTGTTATATTAATCTACCAATGAATAAAGAAGAGTATGAAACATTTTGGAAAGAATTAATACAAGCAGAGGTAGTGGAGTTACATGAGTTTGAAAAAAGGGAAATCTTTGAGGGATGTATGCCAGTTGAAGTAATGGCAAAAAGAGGAATAGATACATTAAGATTTGGACCATTAAAGCCAGTAGGATTTACAGACCCAAGAACAGGAGATAGACCATATGCATTAATACAATTAAGACAGGATAATGAAGAAGCAAGTATTTATAATATTGTTGGATTTCAAACGAACTTAAAGTTTGGAGAGCAGAAAAGAGTATTTAGCATGATACCGGGATTACAGAATGCAGAATTTGTAAAATATGGAGTAATGCATAGAAATACTTTTATAAATTCACCAGAACTTTTGGATGAAACATACAATTTAAAATCAAACAAAGATATTTATTTTGCAGGACAGATTACAGGGGTAGAGGGATATGTTGAATCAATAGCATCAGGAATGGTAGTTGGTTTAAATATCGTAAATAGACTACAAAATAAAGAAAAAATAGTGTTCCCAAAGACAACAATGATTGGAGCTTTATCAAAATATATAGCAACTCCAAATGAAAAATTTCAGCCAATGAATGCTAACTTTGGTATATTGCCACCATTGGATGTAAAAATTAGGGATAAGAAATTAAAATATGAGAAATTAGCCGATAAAGCAATACAAGATATCAAGGAATATATTTTATCAAATAGTACAGAATTGTAATATTCCATGAAATTACCCTGATATTTAGATATATAGTATTGCAAAAAAATATAAAATGTAATACAATGACCATAAGATTATGAGAAGATAAAATATTTACAATAATAATTTTCTATGATATAATTTCAATTATATTTCAAAGAGGGGTAAGAATTATGAATCAAATTCTTTATACAATTGAAAATGAGGAAGAAAAAAATAGAATAAAAAGTATAATATTATTTTTTGCTATAACTATTATTATATTTGGAATAATATTAACAACAATGGGAGGATATCAAATTGCTTTATCAGCAAGGGAAAAGGCAGAAGCGATAGAAGCGGCCAAAGTCCCAGAGATTGCTTTATCTGTTGAAGATAATAAAGTTATAATAACAGTAAATCACACTAGAGAGATTAGCGATATTATATATTCATGGAATGATGAGGAGGAAACAACACTTGAAGAAAATACAAGTGAAGAAATAACGGAAACTATTAATGTTCCAGCAGGTACAAATACATTTAATGTAACAGCAATTGATATTCAAGGAAAAACATCAACAATATCACAGGAAGTTACTTATATAGGAACATATATGGATTTAGCAGTTGTTGCTAATAAGAGTTTAAAAATCACAGTTACAGATATGGAAGGTTTACAGAGTGTAACATATAAATGGAATTCAGGAGAAGAAACTACAGCTTATCCAGATGCAGTGGGAGATACCGTAATCGAGATTACTACTGATATCCCTATTGGATATAATACAATAACTGTTACAGCAGTCAATAATAATAATGAAATTGAAACAAAAGAGCAGCCAGTTCAAGGAATAACAAGACCAACAATAAGTCCATCATATGATTCAGGTAGAACTAAGCTAATAATAAATTTAAGCGATGAGCAAGGAATAGAGTCATATTCATATAGTTTAAAATATGCCGCAGTAGAAGATATTGCTAAAAATGGTGAACTTATAGAGAATTATGAAGAAAAGTTGACCTTATATGCTTCTGAAACCATAGAAGCAAATGGAGAAAAAACAATCACCTTTACATTGCCATTCCAAGAAGGATTTAATTATTTGGAAGTAAAAGTAACAAATATTGAAGGAGCAGAAGAATCTACGTCAGGTTGGTGTTCAAAGTAATATGGAAGTATTTATGAAAGCAATTTATATTATAGACTACTTTCTCATATATTCCTTTATTGGATGGTTACTGGAAAGTATATATAAAACAATATTTACAAAAAAACTAGTTAATAGTGGTTTCTTGTATGGTCCATTCTGTCCTATATATGGAATAGGTGCATTAATAATGTACTTATTTCTAAGTGGTTATAATGATAATCCAATACATGTTTTCATAATAGGATTTGTAGTACTATCTGTATGGGAGTATATAGTAGCATGGGCAATTGAAAAAATATTTCATGAGAAATATTGGGATTACTCAAATAATAAATTTAATATAAATGGAAGAGTATGTCTATTAAATTCTATTTTTTGGGGAGTGCTTGGAGTAATTTTCATATATTTTGTACATCCATTTATACAAGAAAAAATAGTAGAGATGAATAATATAGCTCTAATAATAGTAACAATAATTTTATCAATATATATAGCAATAGATACTATAATAAGTGTTATTAAATTAAATCAAATTTCTAGAAAAGTAAATGATATTAAGGCTATTAGACATGAAATTAAGTTGAAGTTACAAGACCTAAAATCAACAAATAATACAAAACTAAAAACTAAAGAGTCTATTCAATTAATGATTAATGATTTAAAAGAGCAAGAAATGAAATTGAAAGATAAATTATTTAAACAAACAAATAGAATAAGAAAAGCATTTCCAACAATGAAATCAGAAACTTTTAAACAAATAGATAAATACAGAAGAAAGTAGGAAAAAATATGAAGCGAAAAATTTATATTATTGATGATGAGAATGATATGATTATTGATTTAAAAAAAACATTTGATAAAGAAAAAGAATATATATTTGAATCAATTAGAACCGAACAAATTGATGAGGCTTTAAATAATATTCCATCACTAATAATGATAAATGAAGAGTCTATAGGAAAAAAAGTTATTGATGTATGTAAAAAGATAAGAGAAAACGAGGATAATAATATAACACCAATTATAGTAGCAACAGCCAGTGATAATAGAAGACATAAGCTAAATATAATGAAAACAGAAGTAGAAATGATTATTAAAAAACCTATTGATAATGACTATCTATATTTTACAATAAAGAATTTATTAAGATTAATGGATACAAATAGAGGAGTAAGCCCATTAACAGGGCTACCAGGAAATGTACAAATACAAGCAGAAATTAAGAAAAGAATGTTAAAGAAGGAAAGCTTTTCAGTTATGTATTTTGACTTAGATAATTTTAAGGCATATAATGATACATATGGTTTTGTAGCGGGGGATGACATAATAAAGCAAACTTCCAAGATTATTGTAAACAACATAAATAGTGAAATGGTTCACAATTTTGTAGGACATATTGGTGGAGATGATTTTGTAGCAATAACAAATAATATAGAATATGAAGAAATATGCCAGAATATCATATTAGAATTTGATAAAGCAATATTGGAATACTATACTGAAGAAGATAGGAAAAAAGGATATCTAAGAGTACCTAATAGAAAAGGAATTATAGAAGAAATTCCTCTAGTATCCATATCAATAGGAGTTGTTGAAGTAGACAAAGGAAGATTTAATAATGTGCTTGAAATCGGAGAAATAGGAGCACAAGTGAAACATTTAGCAAAAGTGACACAAGGAAGTGCTTATGCAATAAACCGTAGAAAAAAATAAAAAGGGATATTATAAGGAATGATATAAATGTACTTGAAGAGATTAGAAATGCAAGGATTTAAGTCTTTTGCTGGTAAAACTGTGTTAGAGTTAATGCCTGGAATTACTGCTGTTATTGGACCTAATGGGTCTGGTAAGAGCAATATTTCTGATGCAATAAGATGGGTGCTAGGAGAGCAGAGTATGAAATCTCTAAGAGGACAAAAGTCTGAAGATGTAATTTTTGCTGGAACTCAAAGTAGAAAATCTTTGGGATTTGCCGAGGTTTCTTTGGTCTTTGATAATCAAGATAAGAGATTACCGATTGAATATACAGAAGTAACTGTTACAAGGAGATTGTTTAGAAGCGGAGAGTCTGAATATTTGATAAATAAAACCCAATGTAGATTAAAAGATATTGTAGAATTATTTATGGATAC
>CAZWIF010000058.1:0-7212 GCA_964634355.1 uncultured Clostridium sp. | reverse complement strand
TTCTCTTTTTGTAAATCCACCTGGTATTTTTCCAACTGCATATAGTTTTTCTTCATAATCTACTGATAATGGAAAGAAATCTATACCTTCTTTTGGTTCTTTAGAAGCTGTAACGTTAACTAATACTGTAGTTTCTCCATATTTTACTAATACACTACCATTTGCTAATCCAGCCATTTTTCCTGTTTCTAGTGTAAGTGTTCTTCCTGCTAGTTCCATACTGTAACTTTTAAACATTTTTACATTTCCTCCTTTATTTGCTTTGCTCATAATCTACATCAAAATAAACAAAGCATTTATTTTAGTAATTTATTTGAAATGTAACCTCTACAATATATATTTTCCGAAAGTAAGTCAAATATACATTGTGCAAGCTACTCTTTCAAATAAATAACCATAAATATTTTACTATAATACATAAAAAAATGCAAGATTAAAATATTTAGTATTAAGAGAAAATAAAATGGTTGACTTTTTATGTAAAATGTGATATTATGTTATATATTTACGCTGTGTTGTTTTTATATAAAGCATTGTCATATATCCATCTATCCATATACTGAAAGGAGAATTCACATCTATGAAAATGGAAAACTATTATTTTTGCAGTATTGATCACGAAAGAGTCGTTATCCCCGAGGAAGTAACCGAATATTCTCTTGGTGGCGAAGGCTATGGACGTGAAGGTTTTATCGATGGTTCTAAAATCCAGACATCAATGATTATCAACGTTAAAGATGGCGTAGCCCAGACAGCATCTGGTTCAAAATATGAACTTGGCAAGATGCATCCTGACTATGCTGAACTTATTGCCGCAATTGAAGCAGGAACTCCTGTTATCAAGAGCTGGTCTCTTAAAGGTAATCTTCGTGATGGCTACGTACTTACTGGGAAAGTTGGTGAAAATACCGTTAGTGGTAAAGTAAACTCTCAAGATGGAAACTATATTGTCCTGGATGGTACTAGATATCTTGTTATCTGGAAAAATCTGAATCTGGAGCCGTTTGATCGGTTAGATATTATGTTTACTGGGAAGTATTGTGATCTTAATATTCGAAGAGATTTCTCCGAGTACATGCATGATCATACTCGACCTAATTTGATGGCATAATTTGACAATACACAAAGTTCTCATTTGAATGATGTGGAAAAAGACTAGTACTCATGTGTGTACTAGTCTTTTTCATCTTTAGCCATTATTATTTTTTCTCACTTATTAAATTTATTTCTTTCAGTTCAAACAAAAAGGCTTGGAAATCCCAAGCCTTTTTAATTATTTTCTTAAAGATAATTTTTTTACTATTTCTCTATATCTATTGATATCTTTTTTAGCTAAGTAGTTTAATAAATTTCTTCTTTTTCCTATCATTTTTAATAATCCTCTTCTAGAGTGATTATCTTTTTTGTGAACTTTTAAGTGTTCTGTTAATTCTGATATTCTTTCTGTTAAAAGAGCTATTTGAACTTCTGGTGAACCAGTATCATTTTCTTCTCTTTTATAAGTATTGATAATTTCTTGTTTTCTTTCCTTTGTCATTTTCATCTTCCTCCTATTTTTTATATTTGCCATAAACTGAGTATAAAGTAGGTTTTTCCTAAAAACTAAGTATATGGTATTTTTTAACATAAGTATTGTACTACAGACTTAAATAAAAATCAAGTATTTTTAATAATTTCAAAATTATTTTTTTGCATTTTGAACATTAAGCTTTGAATTTTCTTGTTTATTTATATAAATAATTAGTTCAACTACAGCAACTACAGCCATTAAGTTAATCATCACTGGAGATAATGGAACTCTGACTATTGCTATAATACTAGCTATAAGAGCTTCTGTTAAAATTACTATTCCAAATATTTTTCCTAATAATTTCAATGCATTAACTTTTCTAAATCTTATAATCATATATACTATTATCAATATTACAGATATAATTACAGGTTTTACATATAATCTAACTAAATCTCTTACTCTTATATTAGAATTAGATTGTATTGTTAGATCATCTGATGTAAAAGTAGTTCCATATTTTTCATTTATTTTTTGAACTAGATCGTTTTTTTCTTCATCTGTTATAGATTCAACTGAGATATTTACAGAATCATCAAATAATTCTAAATTTCTTACAACTACATTTTTATTTTGAAAAACTTCTTTACAAATATCTTTAATATCTTTTCGTTCTACTTCTTTTCCTATTAATAAATTAATAGATTCGTGTTGTTGTAAAATTAAAGAAACATTTACACCTTTTAAAGCAACAACAACTATTCCAGCAATAATTAAAAGAATTATACCTAATAAAATTATTTTCTTACTTCCACTAAAATTCATTACATTTTCTCCTTATACATTATTTCTTATACATATCTCTTATATAGATAAAATACCTAATGATATACAAGAAAGTTCAAAATAAAGCAATTTTTCTCACTCTAATTTAACTTTCTATATAAGTATTACTAAACTACATAGTGCTTGTACCAATAATCCCCAGAATAAAGTCATACCTATACTGCTTATTATAACACTAGACATAAATGTAAATATTACAGCTATTATACAAACAGGAATAATTGCAAGATATAATTCTTTCATTGCATTTCCTAATGCTATTTTTTTATTTTCATTTTCTTTTAATTTCTTTAAAACCTTTATATAAAATACATAATTTATGATAACAACTGCTACAAAAGCTATTAATGAATTTAATGTTACCATAACATTTGTATATCTAATTACTAAAGATAGTAATCCTATATATCCTATTCCCAATATAGCATATTTTAATCCTTCTAATTTAAATCTAACTACTAAATATATAGAAATTATAAGTATTATAACACTAGCAACAATTTCTGCAATTAGTATATAATATTCTGTTATAGGAGCTTGTATATAATTATCAGAACTTAATTCATAAGCTAAAGGCATTGTATCCCCATTTATAATCTCTGAAATCATTTCAACATTTTCTGCAACCGCAACATAATCTTCATATGTTTCTGAAGAATCTCCAAAAGGAATCTGAATAGCTCCTGTATCTAATTCTTCTCCAAAATATGTTGTAATAAGTGTTTGATCGTCTAACGTTACAGATATATAATTTGTAGTTTCATTTCCAGCACCATCTGTTACTGTTATATATTCATTACTAATTTCTTTTAATATTTCTGTACCTTCTTCATCAAATTCTAATTGTAAGTATGCCTGATAAGTATTATTGCTACTTGAACCTAACATAGTAGCTTTTTTTATATTAGAATTATCCATTAAAATTATTCCTGTTTGGTGATCTATAATTTCTACTTTTCCCATTGTAGAAATTAAAAATTCTTCTAGTTCGATATTATCATCATCAGGTAATTCTACAATAATTTCACCTGTTACAAAATCTTGTCTAATATTATATTCATATAAATCTATAGTTTCTAATCTTTTTTGTATTATTTTTTTTGTTTTTTCAAAATTTTCTATATTTATATTTGATTCTTCATTTGCCTTTATTGTTCTTGTTTCTTTTTTATATTTACTTTCAACTTCAACTTCTTCTGCCACATCATCTTCTTGTGTTTCTGTTTCTTCTGATGTAGTACTCTCTGTTTCTTCAATAACTGTTCCAGCATAATTTCCTTCTGAGTCTACATAAACTTCTTTTTCCTCTTCAGAATCATCTAAAACATATCGTAATTCTCTAAAACCATTTAATTCCATTCCTAATTTGAAATCTGGTAAAATATTTCTCCATATTCCATAATTTTTTACATACAAACCACAAAAAGCTATTACTGATATTAATATTGCAATTAATACTATAGCTAATGTTTTAACTATTTTTAAACTCTTTTCCAAAATAAACTACCTCCTATAATAAGTTCGTATCGTTAATAATTAATTCAAACCATAACCCTAAATATTTTGCTGCTCTTTTACTCATTTTTGTTCTTTCCATAAATATTTCAAAATAATCTATAACTGGGCAAATTTTTGTATCAATTGTCAAATTCAAGATAGCTTTTCTTTCTTCTGTATCTATCTTTAATTCAGAACTTGTCACTGCATAATTTACTTCATCATGTTTATCAAATAAGCTTCTATCCTTTTTAGAAACTCTGCTCCTATGTGCATCAGATTTGTCAGCTAAAATTAAAGCAGCTGAAATATCACTAACCGCAGTTCCTGTTTGCTCATCATGATTTCCTATTGCCATCATAATTTCTGTTCTGTCTGAAACATCCATTTCCATATCTTTTAAAATATTGTAAGCTAAAATTGCTCCTGTATGAGCATGATCAACTCTATTAACTGAATTACCTATATCGTGCATATATCCAGCTATTCTTGCGAGTTCTATTCTATGTTCATCATATCCTAATGTTCTTAGAATATATGCAGCTCTTTCTGCAACAACTGTAACATGTCTAGTAGAATGTTCTGTATATCCTAGTACATCTAATTGCTTTTGAGCATTTTTGATAAGTTCTTTAACTTCAATATTGTTAACAACATCATCAAAAGTTATCATATTTCCTCCTTTGTAAATTATTAATATTTTATGTAAATAAAACTTAATTTATAATCATTCTCGTAAATTGTATATTAAATTTTTAAAAATATCAACTACTTTTAAATAATTTTATAATTATTTATTGTATAAGCTAAATATCTGTATTTTTAAATAATAATTCTTATATTCTTTTTTAAAAGTTCACTCCTAATATTCCTCCTACTGCTCCTCCTAATATTCCCAAAAACATCATAATTATAGAATTAATTGTTAATGTAAATTCAAAATTAGCAAAGCTTGATATTATATATAAAATCATCATATAAATAAATCCTAGTACACATCCATTAATAATTCCTTTTTCTTTTTTAGATTTAGAAATTCTAAAAGCTCCTATCATCAATGATATACTTGTTATACCAATCACTGCTGGTATTATAATACTTTCAGACATAGATGTCTCACTAATTATAACTGATAAAATAAATATTAAAAGTAATGTTAATAATACAGAAAGAACAAGCTCTCTAACAAAAATTTTCATAAAAAAACCTCCTAATTTTTATTTTCTGACATTTCGCACACTTTACTCATATAGAACCAAAGTGGACATTATATGAATTGTAGAAGCAAAAACTATATTAAACAGTCCGCGTCTTTCCTAAGAATATAAAAAAATACCTCTATAAATTATATTTATAAAGGTATTTTTTATAACCATTTTTTTACTTATTCTTCATCTTCAACATTTGTGCTATCTGTTGTATTACTTACAGTTTCAACGACATCATCTTCATTTACCGTATTTTCATTTTCCTTATTTGTAGTTTCATTGCTTGTATCTTCATTATCTTCTTCTTCATCAAGATATTGTCCATTATTATCTACATTATTAAGACCATTTTCTTTCAACCAATCTTTTAAAACTATTTGTTCATCATTATATTCTACATAATAAGTTGTTGTTCCAGATCTTGTTATAGCATATATTTTAGTTGCAACACATGGAAATATAAGAGCTTCTGTATTTACATCATAAATTCCGTATAAATCATTATAATTTACAACAATTCCATTAATTCCCACTTCTGAAGGAATTATTAATACACTTTGTTCATTTCCAGAAGTACTAGATGTTGCAGTAGATTTATAACCAAATCCATCATAAACTGAATCTAATACTATATCACCATAAATATTATATAATCCATACTTTTTATTTTTTAATACAGGAATACATTTTCCAAAAAGCAAATATTCATTCTCAATTTCTTCTGTTTTATAATCTGTAATATCTATTCCTATTTCATCATTTTCTGCATAAACAATAATATTTCCATTTCTATCTAAAACCCCATATTCATTGCCCTTTTTTACTAAATATAATTGATTATCTTCATCTAAAAGTGATATTTCTTCAAATTCAGAAGGAGCAATTATAGTTCCACCTTCATTATTTAAAATACCAACAGTACCATTAGCAACAGTTATATAGAATTCTTTAGCATTTTGTACAAATACTATATCATCATATTTTGTACTTATTATTTCACTTCCATCATTTAATGAAATTACTCCATATAAATCACTTGGAACTCCTTCAGTTCCATTTCCAACTATAGCATATCCATATGCTAGTGCTCTTAAATTTTCATAATATCCACTAATTTCTGAAACTCCATATTTAGTAATAAAACCTTTAGCATAATTTACAATATAATTTAATGAATAAAATTTAATTCTATATTCTTGCCAATCAATTTGAATATTAAACATTTCTGGAATATATTCTAATGAAGCATATAACATTCCATCTTCATATATTACAGGATTTTCCATTTTAAAACTTTCACTATAGCCATTTGAATTTTTTGATGTAACTTCTATCTCTGCTAATGTAGTAGGCGCTGTAATTTGAATATATTTAGTATATTTAGATGAACCAGAAGTTATAGCTAAAACTTCAAAATCATTTTCTAAATAACAACTATCCTCATCTTCATTATATTCACCATATACACCTTTTGTGTATTTATATCCTAAAAGAGAACCTAATTCTTTTATATTAATATATCTTATTCCATCTATATCTCTATAGAAATCTGCAGGTATACTTATTTGTTGTTCATCTAAATACATTTTTAAAGTTATAGAATCTTGATATTTAATTACCATAATCATAACAAATAATAAAGCAATTAAAAATGCACATAATACAATTGAAAGCATTATTCCTTTTCTATTTCTAGAATTCTTTTCGATTTCTTCTTTAAAAGAATCACTATCTTCTAAATTCATCTACTACTCCTCCTTATTTATTTTCTTTTGTGTAACCATAATTTTTATAAAACTCATCTCTAAAATTTAATAAATTGTCATTCTCTATTTCAATTCTAACTCTATCCATCAATTTAGTCAAGAACCTTAAATTATGAATTGATAATAATCTTACACCTAAAATTTCTTTTGTATTTATTAAATGTCTAATATATGCTCTTGTATAGTTCTTACAAGTATAACAATCACATTCTGAATCCAATGGTGAAAAATCTCTTTCATAAGTTGCATTTCTAACAACAATTTTTCCATGACTTGTCATTGCAGTTCCGTGTCTTGCAATTCTTGTTGGTAAAACACAGTCACACATATCTATTCCTGCCAAAGCTGCTTCTATTAAATAATCTGGTGTTCCAACTCCCATAAG
>CAZWIF010000057.1:5576-7423 GCA_964634355.1 uncultured Clostridium sp. | reverse complement strand
GTTATAGCAAAATGTAAAGCTGCAAATATGCCAAATGATACTATAAATAGTGCAATAAAAAAAGCAGCAGGAGCAGGAAATAATGAAAATTATGAAGAAATGACGTATGAAGGATATGGACCAAATGGAGTTGCTATTATTGTAAAGGCAACAACAGATAATAAAAATAGAACAGCAGCAGATGTAAGGCATGCATTTGATAAAGCAGGTGGTTCTCTAGGTACAACCGGCTGTGTATCATATATGTTTAATAGAAAAGGTGTAATAGTTATAGAACAAGCAAGCACAAATATGGATGAGGACGAACTTATGATGCTTGCATTAGACTGTGGAGCAGACGATTTCGAAGTTGGAGAAGATTATTATGAAATAACAACATCTCCAGAAAATTTCTCTTCAGTTAGGGAAAAATTAGAAGAAAATGGCTTAACTTTTGTTGAGGCAGATGTTCAAATGATACCAACATCATATATTAAACTTAATGAACATGGAGCGGAAGTAATGGAAAAGTTACTTGATAGATTAGATGAACTGGATGATGTGGCAGAAGTATATCATAATTGGGAAGAATAATATGGTAGATGTGTAAAAATCTTATTGTATTATTTTGATGCAGTAATTATTCCAAACAAAAAACACTTTAATGAGAATAGAGAAAGGATAGGAGATACATGAACATTGTACCAATAACATTATTAACTGGATATTTAGGAGCAGGAAAAACTACTCTTATAAACCATGTTTTAAATAATCAAGAAGGATATAAAGTAGCTGTAATAGTTAATGATATAGGAGAAGTAAATATAGATGCTAATCTTATAGGAAAAGGAGGGGTTGTGACTGAAACTAATGATAGTTTAGTTCCTCTTCAAAATGGTTGCATTTGTTGTACATTGAAAGTTGATTTAATGCAACAAATAGTTGATTTAATTAAAACTCAAAAATTTGATTATATACTAATCGAAGCAAGTGGAATTTGTGAGCCAATCCCAATAGCTCAAACTATTACAGTTTTACAAGAATCTACTGAACAATATGGATTGCCTAAAATTTGTAGACTAGATAATATTGTTGCAGTAGTAGATGCATTAAGATTAAGAGATGAATTTGGTTGTGGAGAAGAGTTAGAAAAAGAGGATATTGATGATGAAGATATTGAAAATCTTCTAATTCAACAAATAGAATTTTGTAATACTCTTGTATTAAATAAAGTAGATGAATTGTCTAAAGAAGAGTTAGAGACTGTAAAAGCGGTGGTAAGAAATTTACAACCAAATGCTAAAATTATAGAAACAAATTATTCAAAAGTAGATGTAAAAGAGATAATGGATACAAATTCCTTTGACTTTGAAAAAGCTACGATGTCAGCAGGTTGGGCACAGGAATTGGATAAGCCAGTAGAAGAAGGGGAAGAAGAAGAGCATGAACATGAGCATGAGCATGAACACGAAGGTCATCATCACCATCATCATGAAGGTGGAGAGGTAGAAGAATATGGAATTGGAACTTTTGTATATTATAAAAGAAAACCATTTAATGAAGCTAAATTTGAGGAATTTGTAGCAAAGAGATTTCCAAAAAACGTAATAAGATGTAAAGGAATTGTATGGTTTAGCAGTGATAATGAAATGTCTTATGTGTTTGAACAAGCAGGAAAACAATATGGAGTATATGAATCAGGTGAATGGATTGCAACTTTCCCAAAAGAAGAAATAAAAGAACTAAGGAAAGCAAATGCTGACCTAGAAAGAGATTGGGATGAAAAAGTAGGAGACAGAATGGTAAAATTAGTATTTATAGGAAAAGATATGGATAAAAAAGCAATTTTTGATGAGTTAGATAAATGC
>CAZWIF010000057.1:0-5476 GCA_964634355.1 uncultured Clostridium sp. | reverse complement strand
TATTGACAAACAAAATGGTAATGATATAATGAGAAAAAAATTAGGAGGTAATATTATGGCTTTAGTTACTACAAAGGAAATGTTCGAAAAATCTATGAAAGAACATTTTGCAATTGGGGCTTTTAATGTAAACAATATGGAATTTATACAGGCAATAGTTGATGCAGCATCTGAAGAAAATTCACCAGTAATTTTACAAGCATCTTCAAGTGCAATAAAATATGCAAGATTAAATTATTTAATGAAAATGGTGGAGGCTGCTGTTGAGTCTACAAATATTCCAATAGCAATGCATTTAGACCATGGCCCAGACTTCGAAACGTGCAAAATGTGTGTTGACGCAGGATTTACATCTGTAATGTTTGATGGTTCAAAATATGATTTTGAAGAGAATGTTAGACTTACAAAAGAGGTTGTAGATTATGCTCATGCACATGGTGTTGTAGTTGAGGCTGAACTTGGAAAATTAGCAGGTATAGAGGATGATGTTAATGTTGCAGCTAGTGATGCAATGTTTACAGATCCAGACCAAGCTAAAGAATTTGTTGAAAGAACGGGTTGTGATTCATTAGCTATTGCAATCGGAACAAGTCATGGAGCATATAAATTTAAAGGAGAAGCAAAGTTAAGATTTGATATACTTGAAAAAATAAAAGAAAAATTACCTAATACACCAATTGTATTGCATGGTGCTTCAACTGTAATTCCAGAATTAGTTGAAATGTGCAATAAGTATGGAGCTGATATTCCTGGAGCAAAAGGTGTTCCAGATGAAATGTTACATGAAGCAGGTTTAAGAGGAGTATCAAAAATAAATGTAGATACAGACCTAAGACTTGCAATGACAGGTGAAATAAGAAAAACATTAGCAGAAGAACCATCTGTTTTTGATCCAAGAAAATATTTAACACCAGCAAGAGAAGAAATAAAGAAAACAGTTAAGCATAAAATTAGAGATGTATTTGGTTCAGCTAACAAAGCATAAAAAATTAAGTGTTGCTATAGCAACACTTAATTTTTTATATAATAGGAAAGTTAAAATGCAGTGCATATTAAGGCTTTCCGATTTGTTCTCTTTTGTTTCATTGCTTGATTTATCCTTCGTTCTGCATCTTTCTTTGCAATGTCTTGACGTTTATCATATAATTTTTTACCTTTACCAATTCCAAGTTCTACCTTAACTTTATTGTTTTTAAAATATAAACTTATTGGAATTAAAGAAACACTCTGTTGTTTTATAAGACCAAGTAAGTGAAATATTTCATGTTTTGTTAAAAGTAATTTTCTATCACGCAAAGGATCTTTATTATATATATTTCCATTTTCATATGGACTAATGTGCATTCCATAAATAAATGCTTCACCATTTTTTATGTTAGCATAACTTTCTTTTAAATTAACTTTACCATTTCTTATGGATTTTATTTCTGTACCGAGTTAGAACAATTCCTGCTTCTATGGTGTCTGTAATAGTATAATTATGGTATGCATTAGGATTTTTTGCTATTGTTTTATTTGACATAATTATTGAATTCCTTTCTAGAAATATAATAAATTATATCATAATATATTAAAATTGACAATTATAAAATTATACAAATCAATCCGCCACTTCCTTCGTTTACTATTCTTTCTAATGTTTCTTGTAATTTTCCTTGTGCATCTTCTGGCATACGAGATAGTTTATTTTGCAATCCTTCATTTACAAGTTCATGTAAGTTTTTTCCAAATATATTAGATTCCCAAATTTTTTGTGGATCATTTTCAAATTCTGAAAGTAAGAAATTAACTAATTCCTCAGATTGTCTTTCAGAGCCAACAATAGGTGAAACTTCGGTTTCTATGTTTGCTTTTATTATATGAAGACTTGGAGCAGTAGCTTTTAGTTTTACTCCAAATTTAGAACCTTGTTTGACCATTTCTGGTTCATCTAAGATTAAGTCCTCCATACCAGGTGTTACAATTCCATAGCCAGTGGCTTTGGCTGATTCCAAGGCATAAGAAATTTTGTCATATTCTCTTTTAGTATTTGCAAAAGAGGTGAGAACTGAAAACAAATCACCTTCATCAGATATAGCTACACCAGTTAAATCACTTAGAATTTGATAAAATAAATTATCTTTAAGTTCAATAGAAATAATTATATTACCATTTCCGAGATTAATTTCTTCTAGATTACTATTTTGAATTACTTCTGTTGAGCTTATATTATCAACACATGGGCTTATTTCTTTTAATACATGAATATTATTAAAGGCATTTTTTATATCTCCATAAAGAGATTGTTTTAACCAATGTGAGTCATCTAGGGTATCAACCCACTTTGGTAGTTTTACATTAATTTGTTCTATAGGGAACTCATATAGGATTTTACTGAACATATTGTTTATGTCATCTATATTTAATTCTGAACAATTGAGAGGCAATACCGAAACACCATATTTTTCTTCAAGTTTTTCAGAAAGTTGAGTAGCATATTCAGAAGTTGGTTCTGAACTGTTTAAGACTATTACAAAAGGTTTGTTTAAACCTTTTAATTCTTTTACTACACGTTCCTCAGCTTGGATATAATCTTCTCTAGGAATTTCACTAAAACTTCCATCAGTAGTAATTAAAATGCCAATGGTTGAGTGTTCATCAATTACTTTTTTTGTTCCTATTTCCGCTGCTCTCTCAAAAGGCATTTCTTCCTCAGACCAAGGAGTTTTAACCATTCTTGGAACATCATCTTCTAAATAACCAATAGCATTATTTACAAGATATCCTACACAATCAACAAGCCTTGCTTTAAATTTTAAATTGTCCCCTAGATTAATTTGAACTGCCTCATTGGGAACGAACTTAGGCTCTGTAGTCATGATAGTTCTGCCAGCAGCACTTTGAGGCAATTCATCTTTTGCTCTTTCTTTCTTGTATTCATTTTCGATGTTTGGAATAACTAATAAGTCCATGAAACGTTTAATAAAAGTAGATTTACCAGTTCGAACGGGTCCAACAACACCTACATAGATATCTCCATCTGTTCGAGATTGTATATCTTGATATAAATTTGAATTTTCCATATTAACCTCCATAAATTATATACAAAATGTTTGTACAATAAACCTTATTTGTAAATGTATATTATGGGACGGAGAAAAATATTACCATTAATTAAATAAATTATAATTTATATCATAAACAGAACCTTTCAATTTCTTGTGTAATTCCTAGATAAGTTTTTACGCTAGAGGAAATAGAAATATCTTGAACTTCTTGAATATCTGTGATAGAATACGAGACATAAGAAAAATGTAGAAATAAATCGAAATGGGGGCTTATGATAATGGCAGAATATTCACCTATGATGCAACATTATTTAAATATGAAGGAAGAGTATAAGGATTGTATTTTATTTTATAGATTGGGAGATTTCTATGAGATGTTCTTTGATGATGCTGTCGAGGTATCAAGAGAATTAGAACTTACTCTAACTGGAAAAGAGTGTGGAATGGAAGAAAGAGCACCTATGTGTGGTGTTCCTTATCATGCTGCAAATGTTTATATAGCCAAATTGATAGAGAAAGGTTATAAAGTTGCAATTTGTGAACAATTAGAAGACCCTAAAACAGCTAAAGGAATGGTTAAGAGAGGTGTTGTAAAAATAGTAACCCCAGGTACGGTTCTAGATGATACTGTTTTAGATGATAAAAAGAACAATTATATTATGTCTATATACAAACAAGGATTATTCTTTGGACTTGCTGTATGTGATGTATCAACAGGTGATTTTTATGCAACACAGATAAAAGAGACAAATAATTTTGAAAAACTTTTAGATGAAATTGCAAGATTTGTTCCTGTGGAAATTATAACAAATGAGCTTATGAGTTCTACAACACAAGAGATGTCTAAAATTTCTCAAAAATTTGAACATTGTTATATTTCAAATTATGAAGAAAAATATTTTGATATTGATGCAGAAAAACTTACTAATAAATATCAAATTTTTGACATGAAGGATAATGTAATAACAGATTTTAAGGATAAGTTATTGGCAGTTGCTGCAATTAATGCTTTAGTAACTTATATTAATGAAATGCAGAAAATGGAAATTGAGAATATAAATGGTATTAAAATTTATAATACTACAAGATACATGGCACTTGATATTACAGCTAGAAGAAATTTGGAAATAACTGAAAGAATGAGAGATAAAGGAAAAAAAGGAACTTTACTTTGGGTTTTAGATAAGACATCAACATCAATGGGTGGGAGACATTTGAGGAGATGGATAAATGACCCATTGATTGATATTGAAGAAATTGGAAATAGACTTGAAGCAGTAAAAGAATTAAAAGAGAATTTGATTTTGAAATCTGATATTCAAGAAAATTTAAAGAAAGTATATGATATTGAGCGTTTGGTTGCAAAAATATCATATGGCAGTGCTAATGCAAGAGATATGGTTTCTCTTAAAAATTCATTAGGAAAACTTCCAGAGATAAAGCAAATCTTAAGTACTACTACTTGTGCAATGCTTAAAAATTTATATGAGAATTTAGATGAGGTTGAGGATATATATGAATTGATAGATAAAGCAATAGTTGATGATCCTCCTATTGTTATTAAGGAGGGAAATCTTATAAAAAATGGATATAATGATGAAGTAGATAAGTATAGAGAGGCGACTACAAATGGAAAACAATGGTTAGTAGAACTAGAGGCAAAAGAAAGAGAAGAAACTGGAATTAAGAACTTAAGAGTAAGTTACAATAAAGTGTTTGGATATTATATAGAAGTTACAAAATCATTCTTAAAAATGGTTCCAGATAGATATATTAGGAAACAAACATTATCAACTGGAGAAAGATATATAACTGAAGAATTAAAAGAATTAGAAGAACAAATATTGGGAGCTGAAGAAAAGCTAGTAGATTTAGAGTATAATTTGTTTGTAGATATAAGAAACAAAATTGCCTCACAAATTGAAAGAATACAAAAATCTGCAACAGTTATTGCTACATTAGATGTGTTAACATCATTTGCAACGGTTGCAGAAGATATGAATTATACAATGCCTGAGGTAAATGATGGACCAGAGATAGTAATAAAAAATGGTAGACATCCCGTAATTGAAAAAATGTTGCCAAGAGGAAGTTTTATCGGAAATGATACATATTTAAATAAAACGAGTGATAGACTTTCAATAATAACAGGACCTAATATGGCTGGAAAGTCTACATATATGAGGCAAGTTGCTCTTATTACTTTAATGGCACAAATAGGAAGTTTTGTACCTGCAGATTCTGCACAAATAGGAGTCGTAGATAAAATTTTTACAAGAGTTGGAGCGTCAGATGATTTAAGTATGGGCGAAAGTACATTTATGGTAGAGATGATGGAAGTTGCAAATATATTAAAGGAGGCTACAAGTAATAGCTTGATAATATTGGATGAAATAGGAAGAGGTACTTCTACATATGATGGACTTTCA
>CAZWIF010000056.1:0-7842 GCA_964634355.1 uncultured Clostridium sp. | reverse complement strand
CGTCCCCAAAATCTCCTTTTAGATATAGCAACGACACACATTCAACGTGTTTCGTCCAAGGAAACATATCTACCGGAGTTATTTCTTTCACTTCGTATTTCTCCTCTAACATCTTCAAATCTCTCATTAATGTTGCAGGATTACAACTAATATAAACTATCTTCTTAGCTCCAACTTTTGTTAAATTACCTATAGTAGTGCCATCTAAACCTTTCCTAGGTGGGTCAACAAATACTAAATCTGGTATAATATTTCTTTTTTCTATTAATTCTGATAATGCAAATTCCACGTTTCCCACCATAAATTCTGCATTTGTAATATTATTTATTCTAGCATTCTCCTTAGCATCCTCTATTGCCTGTGGTACAATTTCAATTCCATAAACTTTTTTTGCATATCTAGACGCAAATATTCCTATCGTTCCAATTCCACAGTATAAATCAAACACATTCTCATTACCCGTTAATTTTGCTTTTTGTATTGCTAAATTATATAATTTCTCTGTTTGCACAGGATTAATTTGATAAAATGACATTGGGGATATCTTAAATGTAAATTCTCCTAACCTATCTTCTATATATCCATCTCCATATAGAACTACGTTCTTATTTCCAAGTATTACATTTGTATTTTTGTTATTTAAATTCTTTACTATTGTTCTTATTCTTGGAAATTGCTTTATTAATCCTTTCACTAATTCACTTTCGTTTTTTATCTTTTCCTCATTAACTACAAGGATACACATTATTTCATTTGTTTTCATACCAACCTTTACTATAATATGCCTAAGTATTCCTCTATTATTTTCTTCATTGTATACTTTAATATTATTTTTCTTTACAAATTCCAAAATATACCTTGCAATATCTTCTGAAACTTTTGTCTGTATTTTGCATTCATCTACTGGAATTATTTCATGTGTTCTATTTGCAAAAACTCCAAATACTGGATCTCCATTATTATTTAATCCTACTGGATACTGTGCTTTATTTCTGTAATTATATGGATTCTCCATTCCAATAGTTGCATTTACATCTATTTTTTTCTCTAAAGTTTTGTTAACTAAAGATTTTACTATATTCCTTTTAATATCCAAAGTCTTTTCATATTTAATATGCCTTAGGTCACACCCTCCACATCTCTTATATGAAATACAACCATCCTCACATCTGTATTCTGATGGAGTAATTATTTCTAATATCTTTGCAAAAGCATAAGAAGAATTAACCTTTAATATTAATATCTTTACTTTTTCTCCTATAATCGCTCCTTTTATAAATATTGTGAAATTGTCTATTTTGGCAATACCCTCACCTTCAAATCCATTATCTATAATATCAACTATATATTCTTCATTTTTTCTAAGCATTTTAGTCTCCTTTTTAATCATTTTATAGAACAAATCGGAAAGCCTAAATATGCTCTTCATTTTAACTTTCCTATTATATAAATAGAAATCTCCCCTTGATGCAATCGCTCACACGCTCACACCAAGGGGAATTCTTTAGGACATCATCTGGGTTGCCTCCAGAATGATACTTTCATACCAGCTCTTCAGCTCCTCCGATACCTGTTCTTTTGCCCTGCTACAGTCCCTAACAAGGGCATCGAGGAAGTACTGATCCCTAGTCCCCGATTTAATCTGTCTAAAGCATTCGAGGATTGCCGACGTATAGTCCGCCAGCTTCATCAGTTTCTTATACTCGATAGCCTCGTCCTCCTCCATCATAACCTTGCGCAATGCCAAGGTCAGATTGGGATCGAGTTTACTATACACCTCTTTCTCCAGTACCTTCCGTTCGTAGTCTTCCGTTGCCAAGCGAAGACCTGGAATGGCATCCTTTACAGGGGAAGGCATGTCCCCCGTCCACGCCTCTGGTACATCGTGAAAAATTCCAATCCAGAAGCACTGTGTGGCTTTCTCCTCATTCTGGTATTCGTCCAAGGCAAACATATAGCCCAGGATACCAGTTTCGTACAAGTGCCCCAGAACCGAACAAGGTACCGGCGAGCACCGCTTCTGCCAGCGAATTCTGTTCCTCAGCGTAGTGACTTTGCTGAAGAATCTCTGCTCCTGTGAACATTCCATCGCCATCCTGGGAAACCCTGGCAGGTCAAGGAATTCTTCCAGGCTTTCCTCAATCTCTCTCAGATTCTTACTGCATTCAGCGTCAGGAATGCAGGTCATCTCGTTGGCTTCTAGCAATTCCATCCGGGTTGCCAGCTTCGTAGCCGCACGGAAAATTCGGCCTTCGATACAGCCCACAGGGACCTCCAGATGCCTTGCAAATTCCTCAGATGTTTCCTTAACAATGATCTGCTCTCTGATGAATTCGTCAAAAGCCTCTTTGGGGATCCTCCCAAGAGAACGGATCTCATCCATGACAGTTTCTCGAATATCGCAATAGAACAGCTTCTCGAAACCACGGTGGATGGCAATTTTGGGAAATCGTGTCATGTCGACCTCCTTTCCCGCGAGTTTGGCCTCCATGGCCAAGAAAAGCGCGATGACACAGTTCAGTGCCAGCTTGGCAAGCTCCATGAACCGGTCGGGTACTGCGTAGGAAGACCACCGGTTTATGCAAATCAGCTGATCGCACATTTTCTTGAGACCTTCCATTTCTTTTGTTGTTGTCATACCCATTATTCCTCCTTATTGGGTTGAATTTCGCCGTCGCAGGCGATTTAAAATTAGGAACAGTAATATTTTATCACTTTTTATGTTAATTTGTCAATAGTAAACTTTATCTTTTTTCAATATATTTCACATAATGTATTGAATTTTTTGCCATTCTTGGTATATAATATATAAATATTTGAAAGAAAAAATTAGAAGGGAATGAATTTTTCTATGAGTAAATTAACTATTAAAGATTTATATCGTAATACAGATGAATATATTAATAAACAAGTAACTTTAGAAGGTTGGGTTAGAACTGTTAGAGCTTCTAAAGCTTTTGGATTTATTGAATTAAATGACGGAAGTTTCTTAAAAAATGTTCAAATTGTTTTTGAGGAGGAACTTTCCAATTTTTCTGATATATCCAAATTAAGTATTAGTTCTTCAATCAAAGTTACTGGAAATTTTGTAAAAACAGAAGGAGCTAAACAACCGTTTGAGATAAAAGCCACAGAAATTGAAATTCAAAATCTATCATCTCTTGAATATCCTCTTCAGAAGAAAAAAACAAGTTTTGAATATCTAAGAACAGTTGCACATCTACGTCCTCGTACAAACACCTTTAATGCTGTATTTAGAGTAAGAAGTGTCTTATCTTATGCAATCCACAAATTCTTCCAAGAAAGAGGTTTTGTATATGTTCATACTCCAATTATTACAGCCAGCGACGCTGAAGGAGCAGGAGAAATGTTTAATGTTAATTCTTTTGACCTTTCAAATGTTCCATTAACTGAAGATGGAAAGGTAGATTATTCTAAAGACTTTTTCAGTAGACCAGCACACTTAACAGTTAGTGGTCAATTAAATGGAGAGTCTTTTGCTACAGCATTTAGAAATATTTATACATTTGGTCCTACTTTTAGAGCAGAAAATTCAAATACAGTAAAACATGCTGCTGAATTCTGGATGATTGAACCTGAAATATGTTTTGCTGATTTAAAAGATGACATGGATTTAGCAGAAGACATGATAAAATATATAATCTCTTATGTTTTGAATGAGTGTCCCGAAGAAATGGAATTTTTTAATAAATTCATAGATAATACCCTATTAGATAGATTAGATAATGTTATAAATTCTGACTTTGGAAGGATTTCTTATACGGACGCTATAAAAGAACTTGAAAAAGTAAATGAGCAATTTGAATATAAAGTATCTTGGGGAACTGATTTACAAACAGAACATGAAAGATATATATGTGAAAAAATATTTGGAAAGCCTGTGTTTGTTACAGATTATCCTGCAGAAATAAAGGCATTTTATATGAAACAAAACCCAGATGGAAAAACAGTTGCAGCAACTGATCTTTTAGCTCCTGGAATTGGAGAAATAATTGGTGGTAGTCAAAGAGAAGAAGACTTTGATAAACTTACAGCTAAAATAAAAGAACTAGGTATGGATGAGAAGACTTATGATTGGTATATGGATTTAAGAAAATATGGTTCAGTAGTACACTCTGGATTTGGATTAGGTTTTGAGAGAATGATGATGTACTTAACAGGAATGCAAAATATACGTGATGTAATACCATTCCCTAGAACACCTAGAAATTGTGAATTTTAGAGCCATCGAGGGACACTTTACCCGTGTTTCTCAGTCTTTTTTACAACATCTATTTTGTAAAGAAGGCGGACACAATGTCCGCCTCTACATTTATTCACTTGACATACTTCCATAGTATGTTTGCATATACCAGGTATATAAATCGAATATTTCATTTGTCACTGGTTTTCCATAATCTACTCCTTTTGCATCAATCGTTATGCTTTCAATTATTATATCTGTTGCAGGTTTTGTTGTTTCTGATGTTGTAACCTCTCCTGTCTCTTCATCTGTACTTTCTTCAACTGCTGTCTCGACTTGAGAAATTGCATCTACTATTTCCATTCCACTTATGACTTTTCCAAAGGCAGCATAATATCCATTTAAGCTAGGTAATGATTCTGTTACAATAAAAAATTGTGAACCTGCTGAGTTGTAACTTTCATCTTTTAGGCTTGAAGAATATGAAGTATAATCTCCTCTTGCCATTCCAATAACTCCTCTTTCAAATTTTAAAGTGTTATTATATCCATTAACTTCAAACTCTCCAGGAATTGCATAATAGTCATCATCATCAGAACCAGCCTCTATACTTGTATCTAAATCACTAAGGCTTGGACTTCCTGTTCCATCTCCATTAACATCTCCACCTTGAATTAATGTATCCTCTACTCTATGAATTATTAATCCATCATAAAATCCATTATTGGCAAGTGTTATAAAATTTGTAACTGTATTTTCTGCATACTTTGGATACAATTCTACTACAACTGCTTCATCATATCCTTCTATCTTTATTGTTGCAATTGGATTTTCTGTTGTTTGTGTTGCATTTAATACTATACTTACACATATTCCTCCAATTAAAACCAACACTATAATAATTGCTATAATTAATAATGCTTTTTTCATTTTCTTATCATTCCTTTCCTTTAGTTTGTTTTATTATAACATTAATAAAATCGATTAACAATATCTAAATCGTTAAATTTTATACTTATTTGTAAACTAGTTACTATTTACCACCACATTAACTTAAAGTCCACACAGTGTAATTCTATAAATCTCCTTACATAAAATTTAAGACAACAATTTATCAAAAACAAATTGCTCTTGCATTCTCTGTAATGACTGTTTTATCGATCTAGCCCTTATTTCTCCTATTCCGTCAACCTCATCCAGCGCTGGAATATCAGCTATTAAAATGTGTTGAAATGATTTAAAAGATTTAACTAAATTATCAACTATACTTGAAGGCATTTTAGGTACTTTATTTAATAATCTATATCCTTTTGTATAAACTCCTATCTCATCAAAATTCTCGAAATTCTCATATCCTAAAGTTTTTGCAATTGTAGATGGATTTTGTAAACTAGATAAATCCAGACTACTAATTTCATTAAGTACTTTTTCTGCACTTCTTCTTTTTGAGACATAATCTTTAATCACTAAAATTTCTTCCTTTTCTATGTCTCCAATCACTTCTTCAAGTTGCATTTTAACAAGCCTACCTTCTTCTCCTAATTCGTAAACTTGTCTTTGAACTTCTTCTACCATCTTCATTACCATTTCAGCTCTTTTAATAACTGTTATAACATTTTCAAGAGTAACTATATCGTTAAATTCATATTCATTTAATGTATTTATTTCTCTATCATATACTTTTTTATATTTTTCAGCAGTCTGTAATGCTTGGTTTGCTCTTTCTAAAACCTTAGATGTATCTTCCATGACATACTTATAATTTCCTTTATATATAGTAATTACACTTCTTCTTTGTGAAATACTAATAACTAATTGCTTAGTCTGCTTTGCTGTTCTTTCTGCTGTTCTATGTCTTGTTCCTGTTTCTTTTGTATCTATTAATGGATCTGGTATAAGTTGTGCATTAGCAAATAATATCTTTTTCAAATCACTGCTTATTATAATGGCTCCATCCATTTTAGCTAATTCATATAATCTTGATGGCGTATATTCCTCATTAATACTAAATCCACCATCTACAATATCTAAGACTTCCTTAGAATCTCCAATAACTATCAATCCACCTGTTTTTGCTTTAAGAATATTCTCCAACCCATCTCTTATTGGTGTACCTGGTGATATTGTTCTCAAAACCTCTATTATAGTATCATTCTTGCTCTCTCTCATTTTAAACCTGCACCTCTCATTGCCTCATTAATATTTTTAACCCCTATTATCTCCACTTTAAATTTCTCTTTCAAGTACTTCTTATTACTTTCAGGAATTATGCAAGTTGTAAAACCTAATTTTTCTACTTCCTTAAGTCTTTTTTCTATTAAGTTAACATTTCTCACTTCACCTGTTAAACCCACTTCTCCAATTGCTACAAGCTTATTAGAAATTGGGATATTCTTATAACTAGATGCTGCCGCAAGTATAATTCCTAAATCTGTAGCAGGTTCATTGATTTTTATTCCATTAACAATATTTAAATAGACATCTTGGTTTCCTAAATTTAATCCTGCTTTTTTCTCTAAAACAGCAATCAAGAGAGTTAGTCTATTATAATCTATACCATTTGCTGTTCTTCTTGGAAAACCAAAAATCGTTTGTGAAGTTAATGCTTGAAGTTCCACTAGTAGCGGTCTCGTTCCCTCAACACTTGCAACAACAACAGAGCCTGCTGGATTATCATCTCTTTCCGAAATCATTACAGATGATGGATTTTCTATCTCTTGAAGTCCAAGATTTGCCATTTCAAACATACCAATTTCATTAGTTGAACCGAATCTATTCTTTACTCCTCTTAATATTCTATAAGAGAAATACCTTTCTCCCTCCAGGTACAAAACAACATCCACCATATGTTCCAAAACTCTCGGCCCTGCAATGTTTCCATCTTTTGTAACATGTCCAATTATAATTGTTGTGATAGCTCGTGCTTTACAAAGTTTCATAATTCTTGCGGTAATTTCTCTTACTTGACTAACACTACCAGGTGCGGATGTAATTTCATCTGAATAAATTGTCTGCACTGAATCTAGTATAACAAGCTTAGGATTAGTATTATTTATTGCTTCTTCTATTATATCAATATCTGTTTCTCCTAAAAACAATAAATTCTCTCTATTTACTTTTAGTCTATCTGCTCTTAGCTTTATCTGTTCTGCTGATTCTTCTCCAGATATGTATAAAATAGTCCCATCAGTATTTAATTTATCACAAATTTGTAAAATCAAAGTTGACTTTCCAATACCAGGTTCTCCACCTAGTAATACCAAAGAACCAATAACAATTCCTCCACCTAATACCATATCTAATTCTTTAAATCCCGTGGACATTCTTGTTGCCTCATTACCTATAACCTTATTAAGTTGAGTAGGTATAGCACTTTTCTTTTTCTCTCCATTTTTAGAAGATGACGTATCCTTTGACACTTTCTCTTCAAAAAAACTATTCCATGCGCTACAAGCTGGACATTTTCCCAGCCATTTTGCGGATTCATAACCACATTCATTGCATACAAAGACTGTCTTAATTTTAGCCATTTATAAAAAATCCTTTCCTCTTATAAAGTCCCCTATTTTTATTTTCTTATTATATCATCTCACTTTTTGTTTTGCAATCGTTTTTACTTATTTAACTAAAACTTAAGT
>CAZWIF010000055.1:0-7985 GCA_964634355.1 uncultured Clostridium sp. | reverse complement strand
TAAAAAAATTAAAATTTCAATTATAGTATTAATTGTGTTGGTTGTTATTGTGTCTGCAATAACCATTGTAAACACAAATACTAACGAGTTAAAGAGTATTAGAAGTGCAAAACAATTGGAGCAAATATATAATGGAAAAACTTCGACATTAAAACAGATACTTATGTATTGGGCAGTAGCTCCAATTATATTACCAGACTTATTATTTAGTAATTTATCGTTTGATGTTACTGACCAAGTGCAAGAGAACCAATCATACACCAATTCTTCATTGGGTGAAATTACAGCAGCAGGTGATATTATATCATCATTAGAGACTGATACTAGTAGTACAACAACCGCATCAACTTCAAAGGATTATTCAACTACAAATGTACAGGTTGAAAATGTAGATGAAGCAGATATAACTAAGACAGACGGAGATTATATTTATTCTATTTCTGATGATAAAGTAATTATAACAAATGTAATGGATCCAACAGATATAAAGATTGCTGCTACAATTACTGCTGGTAGTAATGAATATCCAGAAGACTTAATACTCTATAATGATACTCTAGTAGTGATATTAGTAGAGTATAGTGGTTCTTATTATAGTAGTAGTAAAGCAAACACTGTTGTAAAGGTTTACAATATCGAGGACAGAGAAAATCCTAGATTGGCTAAGAACTATCAATTATATGAACCATATTATACATCAAGGTGTATTGATAATAAATTGTATGTAATATCTTCAGGAACATTAAGAATGGATGATGATTATAAAGAAGTTATTACATATTATGATGAAGATAATAAACAAAAAAACATACCTTATGATGACATCAAATATCTAAAAGATGTTAATACTAAAAAACAAACATTGATATCTATGTTGGATTTAGATAATTTAAATAATGATGTTAATGTAAGCTCTTATTTAATAGATATTAGTAATGCATATGTTTCAGAAAATAATATATACTTATTAAATCAAAAATATGAAGGAGGAGATTATACACCATCGATTTCATCATTATTTGGCCTAAAAGGAGTATTTGGTATTTTTGATTATGATGATTATACTTCTGGTACATATAAAACTGAAATTTATAAATTTAATATATTAGAAGATGGAACAATTGAATATGATTGCAAAAATAAGGTGGCTGGAAAGACGATTAATCAATACTCAGTAGATGAGTATAATGATAATTTAAGAGTAGCCTTATATAATAATGATGGAACTAGAGTTGTAATATTTAATGAAGATATGGAGATAATAGGAGAATCTGAGTATTTAGCAAAGGGAGAGCAAATGTATTCCTCAAGATTTATGGGAAATAAGGTGTACCTTGTAACATATATGAATAAAGATCCACTATTTGTAGTAGATTTAACAGACCCAACCAATCCAGAAACACTTGGAGAACTTAAAATTCCTGGATATAGTACATATCTTCACCCTTATGATGAAAATCACATAATAGGTATTGGAATGGAAACACAAGAGACGGTTAATAGAAATTCATCAGGGAAAGTTATATCAGAAACAATCAAGACAGTAGGAATGAAAATGGCTTTATTTGATGTAAGTGATGTAAATAATCCTATTCAAATTTCAAATACAATTATAGGAGATAGTAGGACAACATCAGCAATTCTTACAAATCCTAAAGCATTGCTATTTTCAAGGGAAAAAGAGCTAATAGCAATACCTGTTAATAATTATGCAGAAGATTTTGAAGTGACTGCTTCTGATTACTATTCATCTTCAATAAGTGCATATACAAGTTATAGTAAATCAAGAATAGCAGAGGGATATTTTGTATATAAAATTAATTTGGAAGAAGGATTTTCTTTAAAAGGAGTTATTACTCATGATGTGACAACGACAAAGAGTTATTATACTACATCTTCTAAATTACTAAGAGGATTATATATTGATGATAATTTATATACAGTATCTGAAACAGCGATAAAGGTTAATGATTTAGAGACTTTAAATCCAATAAGTGAATTAAAAATTAAATAAGAGAAATGAAAGGAATGTGATAAAAATGGATGAAAACGAGAAAAGCAAATCAGGAATGGGCATTGCATCATTAGTTTTAGGAATAATATCAATTGTAACTGCATTATTTTGGTACATAACACTACCAACAGGAATATTAGCAATAATCTTCGGAGTAAAATCAATAAGGAAAGTAGGAAGTAAACTTGGCAAAGCTGGAATGATAACTGGAATTGTAGGACTTTCATTGTTTGCTCTAATATATATAGGAATTCTTTTATTGATACTAGTTTCACAATATATGTAATGGTGGTGTATCTGTCCATCATATATAAAACACGAAATATTTCATATTAAATGTAGGGGTCGCCGTTTTCGGCGACCCGAAACAATAATTTCTAATTGACACAAAATGTGGTTTGTATTAAAATTAAAAATAATATTTATTATAAAATTAAAAATAATAAAATAAAAGATAAATAGAAAGGTAAATGATAAAAAATGCAATTAATTATTGGATTATTGATACCATTTTTAGGAACGACATTAGGTTCTGCAATGGTATTTTTTATGAAGAACGAAATGGATAAAAAGCTAGAAAAAGTGTTATTAGGGTTTGCATCAGGAGTAATGGTAGCAGCATCAATTTGGTCTTTGATTATTCCATCAATTGATATGGCAGAGGAGCAAGGAAAAGTTGCATGGGTGCCAGCAGCGGTTGGCTTTTTGCTAGGAATAGTATTCTTATTAGTATTAGATAGTTTGGTGCCACACTTGCATTTAGAAAGCGAGAAACCAGAAGGAATTAAGTCAACGCTAAAGAAGACAACAATGATGGTACTAGCAGTGACAATTCATAATGTACCGGAGGGAATGGCAGTAGGTGTTGCACTTGCAGGAGCTTTAGTAGGAAATTCAGGAATCACAATGGCAGGAGCATTGGTTTTAGCAATAGGAATTGCAATACAAAATTTCCCAGAAGGGGCAATTATTTCAATGCCATTAAAAAGCGAGGGAGTGACAAAGCCGAGAGCATTTTTATATGGAACTTTATCAGGAATAGTTGAGCCGATAGCAGCAATAATAACACTATTACTCACAAACGCAGTACTAGTAATACTTCCATATTTATTATCATTTGCAGCAGGTGCAATGATTTATGTAGTAGTTGAGGAATTAATACCAGAATCTCAAGCAGGAGAACATTCCAATATAGGAACAATAGGAGTTGCTATAGGGTTTGTAGTTATGATGATTTTAGATGTAGCATTAGGATAATAAAAAGATAAGAGCGAGAATAAAGCAATAACTTAAACTCAAAATGAGCAATACTGATTAATAGAGACATGGAAAGGAAAAAACAAGGAGAAAATAAAGATATTCAAACATGAGGATGATAAATCTAGAAAGGGAGGAGAAATGTTCAAACTACATTCAGAATATAAACCTACTGGCGACCAACCACAGGCAATTGAATATTTGAGCAATGGAATAAAAGAAGGTAAAAAATTTCAAACTTTGCTAGGTGTTACAGGTTCAGGAAAAACTTTTACAATGGCAAATATTATTGAAAAAGTCCAAAAGCCAACTCTTGTTCTAGCACATAATAAAACACTAGCTGGACAGTTGTATTCAGAGTTCAAGGAGTTTTTTCCAGAGAATGCGGTAGAGTATTTTGTTAGTTATTATGATTATTATCAACCAGAAGCATATATTGCTTCTAGTGATACTTATATTGAAAAAGATGCGAGTATCAATGATGAGCTTGATAAACTAAGACATTCAGCTACTGCTGCCCTTTTTGAAAGAAGAGATGTTATTATTGTTTCCTCTGTTTCTTGTATATATGGTTTGGGTGACCCTATTGATTATGAGAACATGATTGTTTCCTTAAGACCAGGGATGAGTAAATCAAGAGATGAAGTAATGCGAAAATTAATTAATATGCAATATACTAGAAATGAAATAGATTTCAAGAGAGGTACTTTTAGAGCGAAGGGGGACATTTTAGAGATTTATCCTTCAGACCAAAGTGAGAGTGCAATTAGAGTAGAGTTCTGGGGAGATGAGATTGATAAGATAAATGAGATAAACCCACTAACAGGCAAGGTAGTTGCTTTGAGAAAGCATATTATGATATTCCCTAACTCACATTATGTAACAGAGAAAGAAAAATTAGATAGAGCTATTGTGACGATAGAAGAGGAGTTGAAAGAAAGAATCAAATATTTTAAGGAGCGTGATAAATTAATCGAAGCACAGAGAATTGAAGAAAGAACTAATTTCGATATTGAGATGATGAAGGAAACTGGTTTTTGCCAAGGAATCGAAAATTATTCAAGACATATAAGTGGACGTGCTCCTGGTTCCGCTCCTTTTACTTTATTCGACTATTTACCTAAAGATTTTCTGCTTTTAGTTGATGAGTCGCATGCTACAATTCCACAAGTTAGAGGTATGTTTAACGGAGATAGATCTCGTAAAGAAAATCTTATAAAATATGGATTTAGATTGCCTTCTGCGTTGGATAATAGACCACTTAAGTTTAATGAATTTGAAGATAGGATTAACCAAGTTATATTTGTATCGGCTACTCCAGCTGATTATGAAAGAGAACACTCTAAAGAGAATGTGGTTGAACAAATTATTAGACCTACTGGATTATTAGATCCTAATATAGAAGTTAGACCAGTTGAAAATCAGATTGATGATTTAGTTGGGCAAATACATCAAAGAGTTGAAAAAAACGAAAGAGTTCTTGTTACAACATTGACAAAGAAGATGGCAGAAGATTTAACATCATATTTATCAGGAATTAATATTAGAGTAAGATATATGCATTCAGATATTAAAGCATTGGAAAGAATGGAGATTATTAGAGATTTAAGATTACGGAGAATTTGATGTATTAGTTGGAATAAATTTATTAAGGGAAGGTTTGGATATACCGGAAGTTTCTCTTGTTGCTATTTTGGACGCAGACAAGGAAGGTTTCTTACGTTCAGAGAGATCTCTAATTCAAACAATAGGACGTGCTGCTAGAAATACAGAAGGAAAAGTAATTATGTATGCGGATGAATTAACAGAATCAATGGAAAAGGCTATATCTGAAACAAATAGAAGAAGGAGTATACAGGCAGATTATAATGAAAAGAATGGCATTATACCAAAAACAATTCAAAAATCTGTTAGAGAAGCTATCAAAGCTAGTATAATACAAGAAGCAGAGACAAAATATGATATTAGTAAAGATGAAAGCATTGAAGACGTTATTAACAAGCTTACAGATGAGATGCTTAAATATGCTGCTGAAATGGAATTTGAAAAAGCTGCCGAAATAAGAGATACTATAAAAGAATTGGAAAAGATGAATTAATATAAAAACAGAGGCGATGAAAATGGATAGAAGACAATTATTAGAAAAAATAAGAAATGAAATGCCTGAAAATTGTGATGAACAAACTATGGCTGCATTTATAATGATGAAAATTGCTGAAGATAGGGGATTTTCAGAACATTATTACTGGGGAGATCGAGAAACAAGAAAAAAGATATACAGGTTATCAATTAATATAGAGAATCTAGAATTACAAAATAAAAGGAAATTAATATGTGTGACATTGAGTAAGTTATTTGATTATATTGCAACTGAAATGGGATTAGATGTTTATTACATTGGTGGAGATAAAGTACCAAGTAAAGAAATAATGGGTTCACCAATAACTGGGACACATGTGTTTCCAGTAGTAAAATTGAAAGATGGAAGATATATAAAGTGTGATATTGAAGAAGATCTTAAAAATATACAAACTGGATGTCATTGGGAGCATTTTGGAACTGCAAGTGTTGAACAAGAAGGCATTTTATCAACATTAACTTCTGATGAAATTGAAAATATAATGAGAAATATAAATTATTTAGGAAAAAGAAAAGAATACACGGATGATTATTGTTCAAGGAAAGCAGATAAGGATGAAGAAGAAGAAAGGTCAATTGAAGAAATTGTTGATGATGTTTTTAGCGATAAGGTATTAATAGATAAGGCACATAAGACACTATCAATAGTAGAAACTTATAAATTTTATGCAAAAGTTATGAATATTCGTCTAAAAAATCATACAAGACAAAATTTGGTTACACCAATAGGAATAGAATATATGGAAAGAGTAGCAATGATGCCATGTTGGATAGAAAAGGATGGAACAGATAGACTTACGATACTTGCATTTACATATAATAATGAAGGAGGAGAAGAAAATTTCTCCACATATATTTATTCAAGGACAAAAAGACAAATGATAAGCGTCTCATTAGAAGAATTGAAGGCTTTTGAAGGACAAGGATTAAACATAGGAGTTAGAGGAACTTTTGGGATTTTAAAAAGAAAACTTAGAAAAATTGAAGAAGGAAAAGAAACAAAAGGAAAAACAGAACTAGGGGAAATACTAGGACTAGGAGAAGATGATGAAGAAAGAGATTATTATTAATAAATATTGAAAAATAAATAGCTAATATGTTAAAATATAAAAATAATGAAATGAGAAGGGAAAGGCAATGGATAAAAATCATATTAGAAATTTTAGTATTATTGCACATATAGATCACGGAAAGTCAACATTATCAGACAGGATAATTGAAATGACAGGAGTTCTTTCAAAACGTGAAATGCAGGAACAAGTTTTAGATAACATGGAAATTGAGAAAGAACGTGGTATTACAATAAAGTCACAAGCTGTTAGAATGGTTTATAAGGCAAAGAATGGAGAAGATTATATTTTTAATTTAATAGATACACCTGGGCATGTTGATTTCAATTATGAAGTATCAAGAAGTCTTGCAGCATGTGATGGTGCTGTACTGGTAGTGGATGCTTCTCAAGGTGTAGAGGCACAAACATTAGCTAATGTTTATCTTGCAATAGATAATAATCTTGAAATTATACCAGTAATAAATAAAGTGGATTTACCAAATGCAAGACCTGATGAGGTAAAAAAAGAAATAGAGGATATAATAGGAATAGAGGCTCAAAGTGCACCTTGTATTTCAGCAAAGACTGGTTTAAATGTTGAAGAGGTATTAGAGAGAATAGTAAGAGACATACCAGCACCAGATGGAAATGAAAATTCTCCTGTAAAGTGCTTAATATTTGACTCATATTATGATAATTATAAAGGTGCAATTGCCTATGTAAGAGTTTTTGATGGAACAGTAAAAGTTGACGATGAAATTAGACTTATGAAGGCAAATAAAGTATTTACAGTAACAGAAGTAGGATATTTTGAACCAGGTACATATGTACCAACGGATGAGATAAAAGCGGGAGAAGTTGGATATATTGCTGCGAGTATAAAGAATTTAGAAGATATTCATGTTGGTGATACTATTACTGTTAATTCAAATCCAGCAGATGAGGCACTACCAGGATATAAGAAAGTAAATCCTATGGTTTACTGTGGAATATATCCAATGGATGGAAGCCAATATGAAAATTTAAAAGTTGCACTTGAAAAACTAAAACTAAATGATGCAGCTCTACAATATGAACCAGAGACATCAGCAGCATTAGGTTTTGGATTTAGATGTGGATTTTTAGGACTATTACATTTGGAAATAATTCAGGAAAGGCTTGATAGAGAATTTGACTTAGGATTAATTACAACTGCTCCTTCTGTTATATATAAAGTACATAAAACAGATGGCACAGTGATAGACTTATATAATCCAACAGAGTTACCACCTCAACAGCAGATTTCCTATATAGAAGAGCCTATTGTAAAGGCTGAGATTTATACTCCAAAAGAATATGTAGGAAATTTAATGCAGATATGTCAAGATAGACGAGGGGTATATATTGATATGAAATATTTGGACGAAAATAGAGTAACATTGATATATGATATGCCATTAAATGAAATAATATATGATTTCTTTGATAATTTAAAATCTAAAACAAAAGGATATGCATCATTTGATTATGAATTTAAGGAATATA
>CAZWIF010000054.1:0-8789 GCA_964634355.1 uncultured Clostridium sp. | reverse complement strand
CAGGGACATCTTTAATCGGGATTGCCATAACTTCTTATTTTCTTGCAAATTTAAAGAAAAATTTCAATTATAACAAGAAATTAATCACAAAAGTTGTGAAAGCATTTAGAGACACAGAGAGGATTAGCAACGCCTCGCCGCTCGCCGCCACGTTAATCGCTCGCTTGAAGATGGATTTATAGAAATTCATATTATCAGGATCAAAATTAGATTTATTTTAACTCTAATAATTCATTATAAATTTTTCTCATGTTCCCAACTACACTCTCAATTGTGAACTTTTCAGAATCAACCATGCCCTGATTCCCTAATTGTTCTCTTAAATTCGAGTTAACATATAAGTCATGAATCCTTTTTTCAAATATGTTGTTCTTGTTAAGGTTAAATATGTACCCATTAATTCCATCTCGTATTGTTTCATTATGTCCTCTATTATTGGATGCAACAACAGGTAACCCTGACCACATTTCTTCTAATATATTTATCCCAAATCCTTCATTTTTACAACTTGATATTCCTACGTCAGATAGAGCAATTAATTTGGCTACATCTTTTCTAAAACCGAGTAATGTGACGAAAGATTCCAGCTTATTAACTTCGATGCAATGTGCGAGTTTGTCATGTTTTGGTCCATCTCCGGCGAATAAGATTTTTAAATTTGAGATATTTTGCTTTAACATTTTTGCCTTCTCTAAAAAATAGATTTGGTTCTTATCTGAAGTTAATCTCCCTACATATATAAGTATGAAGTCGTTATCGCTATATCCATATTCATTTCTCAGTTCATGTCTAATCCTAGAATTTGACCGAATAAGATTATGTGTATTCAACCCAATACCTGGTATCAGATATTTTCTAAGCCCCGAAATATTCCATTGTGTAATTCTATTATAATCTTCCTTATTAATAGTAATTATAGCATCAGATAAACGAGCCAAATATCTTTCAAGCGGATAGTGAATTAACCATCTTGACACAGGGCCTCCTTTGTAAAAATGAAAACCATGAGCTGTGTATGCAACGATACATTTTTTGCGTTTTCTTTGGACTTTTGCAGAGAGTCTTGCAATTGCTCCCCCCATGGCTGTATGACAATGAACCATGTCATAGTTTTCAATCTCTATAATCGATTTTAAATTCTTATACGCAATTATATTTTTCGGATTAAAAATTACTCTTTGAATCGGAATATAGAATTGTTTCATGGTGTATGGAATGTTGACAACTTCTCCTCCTGCAGCGACATGAACCTCGTGACCCATTTCAGTAAGCATCTTAATATATGGAATATGAAATGCTAGAAAGTGAGAGAATATATTTGCAACAAACAAAACTTTAGCCATATTTATATGGATATCTTTTAATCAAAAATTAACTATTATTTTTAAGAAATTAGGGATGTAGAAACCTCATCAGGAATTTCTTAAGTGAGATAGGCACGAAATTTATTATCCTTCGTAACAATGGGATTGTTGATATGAGATGTTTATTTATATATTCTTGATAATTAGATTCGTAGATATTATTATATATAGAATCTCGCAACGCAGGTCTTTGTGATGGATGAAGAAGGTTACTATTATATCTTGCCACCTTTTTAAATTCTGTTTCAAGAATGTCACAGGTCTGATGAATTTTGTTAAAGATATCTTTTCCTTTAAAAGTATTGATTAAAATTACTGAAACACCAAGAACAGAATAAAATTTAGGATATTCATTTTCAACGCCCCAAAAATCACCGATTGTTATATCAGCGACTCTTTCTTTTCTACAAAAGTTGCACCTGTAGCAACATTCTCTATAAGTATCTCCTTTTAAAAAGTGATAATAGTATGGATCTGATAATGCGGTCTTGGTCTTGGCCTTGGTCTTGGCCTTGGCCTTATATCCTAACCCCCAACCGGATGATTTGTCTCTGAAATCATATTGAAGGATTTGTTCTCCAAGTTTATCGTTATACCATCTAAGATAAGTATTGAACAATATGGGGCTTGGAACACCATGACATATCAAATCTACTGTATACAGATTAGAAAAATCTTTATTTAAATATGATTTTAAGCCAGCGATTTGGCATGGTGTTCCTGAATATAGTACACTAATCCCATTTATAAGGTCTTCTTTTACTTTGATGAAAGTATATTCCACATCTGACTGGACATATTTAGATCCCTGGACCCTTTCCAGATCATTAATTGATTCTATTTTTATATGTTTAACTTTCAAATCCAATGTATATGAGGCACCGTATACAACTCCTCCTTCATTTAAAATTTCTCTTGCAATTACAGCAAAGGCACCGCCAGACGCGCTATTCTTTAAAGAATCTAAATTTTTATCCTTCAAACCATATACTAAATCTTTAGTATGCAGTAGTGGTATATGATTTTGTGGACATCTCCTCTCACAGAGACCACAATTTATGCATTTTGATTGGTCTATAAATGGAGAGAGAAAGCCTTCTCCATCAAAATCCATTTTAATGCATTTTACCGGGCACACCTGTTCACAAGTTCTGCAACCAGTACAGTATTCTGTTATTCTATCCATCAATTAATTTTTTTCTTCATAAAATAATAGATGTCTTTCCTTACACTTAAGGAGAAACTCTTGAATAATATTAGTTGGCAAACATACATTACTGTCATAGTTGCAACTGAATACCAAATATTGGGGGAAATAACGACACAAAGTATATAAACAGAAGTGTAAATTGTTTCCCAAAATACCAGTTTCTTTGTCCTAACATCCAATCGGTGTTCAATTACTAATTCTGAAATAGTGGAGCGTAAATATATAGTCAAGACCATCCCGTATACTATCCAAGAGTAAGAATGTAAGAGGTAAGCACCGATGCCACCAATTATGACACTTAGAATTAAGACGCATAGGTTAATGATGAAAAGTGATGATTCCATCCGTAGCACTTTAAAATATGTATTAAATATCATGTTCATCTTTGCGTCATATAATGTGATTGGAAGAAGAATCAACCAAAATTTCATACTTTCCATATAATTAGATAACCACATGCCTATTATTTCTTTAATGGGAAATATAACGATATATATTAATGGTATTATAAAAAAGCAGGTTCCGTAAAATACATAGAATATTCTAACTTTAGAGTTTTGATTTATACGGCGCAGAACAGGGAAAAAAACCATACTTACTTGTTGAAGAAAACCTAATATGAAAAAGGTCAATGTCAAAGCTAAAGATATCTTTCCGAATATAACTATGCTCCAATTTAGATCGATATATAATCTTCCAATTCCAAGTATTAGCATACTGGCCACGCTGGATAAAGTTAGTTTAATTCCACAACATATTGTGTCTTTAATTTCTTGAAATACTTCTTTATAATCATGTATTCTATTAAAAACGAAATATTTTCCTTTAAGTATAGTGTAAAGAAGACAAACAAATTTAGCAATGATATATAGAGTAACATAGATATAAAAATGTTTTTCATCGAAACAGAAAAATACAAATAATCCAATCAATAAAACTAATTTTTCAAGGATAATGGAATATGAATACCATTTTGTGAGATTAGCGGCTTGAAATACATTGCCTAGATATGATGACAGATTAAAAACAATCATATAAACGCCGCTGCAAACCCATACAATCTTTCGATTTAAGTCTTTGCATAGAGTAAGAGATAAAGAAAGAATTAAAATAAAAACTATTATTTGTGTGATAAATAGAAAATTAAACTGTCCAGTTACATATTGTCTTTTCATTTGGGAAAAGTCTAATCCACCATATTTTAAATAAACTCCATCATTTATCCCAAAATGAAAAAATCCAACATATGTCGCATAAAACAAGAATAATTGCCAAAATGAGAAATCCACAACATCAAGAATTTTAGGCATTACAAAGGATAGAATAAATCCCAATAATAATGATATTGTTTGTCCTGTAAAAGCCGCCTTTAAATTGCTTATTACATCATTGCGATTCATCTTAATTTCTTAGCTTGTTTATTAGCCAAATAAATATCTGCTTTACAGAATAACCAAAAGAAAATGACAAGGAAACAGTTTGTAATGCTCATGAAATTGCGTAAAAGAATCTCTTCAATACCTTGCATTGCAATGCCATATAAAAATATTCCATATATCATCAAGTATACAGGATACTTGCCAAATTGTCTTAAAAACATATATGCAAACGCACTGCAAAATCCAATAATAAATTGTGTTATAAATAACCCACAAAAGCCGAAATCATATAAATATGAACGAAGCGATGTATAGATGTTTGTTGAAAAACCATCCTCAAATGTCACAAAAGGTAAATGTAAAATATTATTGGGAACTTTTACGCCTATTGCATTTAGCAATCCATATAAACCATAAAAACATTCCTCTCCCCAAAAACGATTATCAGGTGTGTATAAGTCCAATGATCTATCCAAGGCAAGAACAGCTGAACCAGAATACCCATATAGCATGTCAAATGCCGAGAGAGTCTTTGTTTTTCCTGTGGTAAGTCCTAAAAGCTGAAAAAAACAGAAGAAAAGTATTATTGAGAAAACTAGTTTCTTGACAGTTGATTTAATCAATTTTTTAGGGATAACGGCTTTCCTATTCTTTAGTATCTTTGAATAATATAATACGACAATAATAAAACATATATATTTAATAAGAAATGTTCTTCCTGTTCCTAATGCACCTATCAATAACGAAATAATTATAATAATCAATTCAGGAATATGACACGCCAGATATTTAGTTATTTTTGTTTTGTTGGTTTTATGAACTATTAATAAATAAGAATAAAAATAGCCCAATGCAGAAACTGCGAAAGATGCAATAGTAACTTTCATGTTTCTATCAACCTCATTAAACATTTGTGCATTTCTCGCCAACGACATCATATTATTTGAGTCGACGTTTTCACTTACAGACTTGGCAATTTTAATCGTTTCATTGAATGAAAGATATAAAATTGCTATCGCAACTAAGATTATCAGTCTGATGATATTCTTTGGAGGATACGGTAATGGAGTAAATTTTATACTAAATTCTTTAAAATCAGATTTTAGTAAACAATTTTTCCCCATTAAATATCCTATTCCAAATATACAAAGAGAAGTTGTAATTACTAAAAATCCTTGGAATGAAATGTCAGGTCCATAAAAACCATTATGAATCAACGCAATTGTGGAACTAAGCAAAAATGATATAATAGAAAGGGGCAACGGCTCTAAAATATCGCCATTACATATTTCTATGGATAACAATAGACCAAAAGTAAGAACTATAATTAAAATTAACAATGTCATCCGTCAAATCTCTTTAACCAATTGTCAAATTGGAAATAAGACTTATATTCATTGAAATCCTTAATATTTGCAGGACTTACTATAAAATCATGAATAGTTCTTATATCATCAATGCCTAAGACAAAAATATAATCCTTATTATAATATGGTTCTTGAATGATACATTTATTGTTTGTAATTAGTTTCTTTTGGAAAAATACAGATTCCATTGTCCGAAGAGATTCCCCAGTTTGTCCGTCTTGAAGTATTTCAAGGATAACTTTACTTTGTTTAGTAAGCATCACTACATTATTATAATTTATTGCAGTGCTATAAAATGAATTAGCTAACTTGCTTGTTTCATCTTTTACGACTATAAAATTACATTTTAACTTATCTGCTTCAAATATGTTCTTTAGATTCAAAAGATATTCAGCACGCCCTTTGTCTTTCCCAATGAAGAATACATCATATTTATTTTCAATACGATATGAATTTGAATCTGTTATAAAGAAATATGTTGAATTATAGTTTAAATTATATTTTTCACAATCACAGCGAGAAAAACTCCAAATTTCACAAGAGTTCTTATCAACTGAATTTGGATTAACCGTTGTCTCTACAGGATTCCAATACCAGTATATAATTCTTCCGTTATACCCTCTTTCCCGTAAATAGTGTGGGATAGTACGGTTTATTATATTTGCATGAATAATAATTTTATCATACTTGTCGATATCTTGTATCCAATTATCACAAAAAGAGATGGTTGATAATCCTAATTTAGATAAAAACTTACGTATAATCCTTCCAATTAACCCAGATTTTCGATAAAGATTTCTCACATCAACGATATCATAGTACTGCCTAGATATTGAGGACGGTATATCTTCTAAAACATCTGGCCATAACATTAAAGTATCAGCCATATTTTTTTAATTGTGCTATTAAAAGTTGTTTAGAATTTGAGATGTTTGCGGAAATTAGATTTTGACATATACAATCTATATTATTTTCTAATAATAATCCTCGTTTTACTATCCGATTTTCTAAGCCAAAACAGTCCACAATATTAGATAATCTTAGGTCATTTGATTCAGTATCAAATATATGCAAAGGCTTTTTGAAAATTAATCCAAATGATATCCCGTGAAAACTATTGGAAACCACTCCTAAGGAATTTTTAATTAAAGAAACAAAATCTTCAACACTTGCATTCCAGAAAAACCTATCATTCCCTCTCCGCATCTCTTTCAATTCAACGCTGACCACATACACCTTTGCATCAAGTTTATTCGCAAGAGATCTTGCATAATCATATATCTCTTGAATGTGATGAAGTGCATAAACTAAGACATACCTTTCTTTGAATTCCTTTACGCATAGTCTTTCCCATTCTTCTTGGTTTAGTAAATAAACTGGATCCACAACGAAGGAACTTGGGATTCCAAGTTTACTCAAAAATTCACAACTTTTGCGTTCTCTAATGCCTATCCAATCAAAAGAAGATAGATTTGTTTTTAAGAATGATTCAAATTTAGAGTCTTTAATCTCTACTCCAAAACTTGCTGCATATGCAAGCTTTGAAATCTTAAGACCATTTAGATAGTAAGTCTCATCCCACCCATTTTTTAGATAAGGATTCCATACCTGATCACTGCCAACTATATATAAGGCTTTTGAGTCCAACTTACGAATATCTTCTAAAGAATGAACCTCCGCAGTTTCTTTTAGATAATTCTTTTTGAATTTATTAAAAACTATCTTTGATTTATAGTAGTCAGGAAAATATAAGATCTTACGGACGAATGATAATAGGAATATTTTCTTATATTTATCAGAAATCTTTCTTAAATAGGGTGGTATATAGTTAATGATTTCTACATCATTACCATAAGATGAAAGATAAGTTTGCAACGCATATGCTTGAAGAACAGCTCCATAATTATATGCGTTATTACATGTCAAAGTATATATTTTCATGAATAGATTTCTCTTATTAATCCTATGGAATTATGGATATTAAACTGGCTTTTAGCAAAACGATTTCTTATTTCGTCTTTATTTAGAGATTGAATTGTATCTGAGATGCAATCTACCCAATAAGAGATGGATTTGTATAATGGGATATAATGAATTGCCGATGTTACATCAACTTCTCGTGTCACAATATCAGAGGTAATGATTGGTACTCCAGAGGCTTGAGCCTCAACTAATGTAAATGGTAATCCTTCAAAAAGCGAAGGAAATAATAAACAGTCCATTAACGGATAATATTTCTCAGGATCACTAACATTACCGGAGAAACATACTTTCTGTTCAATTCCATATTCAACCGTCATTTGCTTAATTGTTGGCATAAGAGGTCCATCTCCAATCAATAAAAGATTAGTATTCGGGAAATTTTTTATATATTCTGCAAATATTTTTATAATAAATTTGTGATTTTTTGCTTCTACAAACCTACCTACATGTCCTATTACTTTATTATTCCCTATATTATATTTTAATCTCAGTAAATTAGTTTCTTCTAATGGTCTAATATAATTTTCAACAATGACAGAGTTTGGTATGATTTCTGAAACTTTATTGAACATCCAGTTTGCAGCTTTATCACTACAAGCAACTTTTATAAATTTTTTATTGTTAATAATCTTTTTCCCAATATTGTGTAATAATTTCCCTAAAAGTCCACCTTTGTTATTCTGTGAATTGTGACTATGAACTATTACTTTTGCATCTAAGTTTTTACAATATATAAAGGGGAGAAAATTGACTAGAGCATTATTATGGAAATGTACTACATCATAATCTTTTACTAATTTTTTTAATTCTTTCGCATAACGAAAAGGATGGTTTTGGAAATTCGGTAAAAAGAATACATTCCCATGTTTATTTTCTATTTCGTTCAGAAGCTTTACGTTCTTGTTTTCATGAGATTGGATAGCGAAATCAAATTGATATTCAGTTGGAGAACCAATGGTCATAAGAGTATTATAAATAAAAGTTTCGGCACCTCCGATATTAAGCCCATATATCACATGAATTATCTTTTTCATTGGTAATATAAATTTAATTTACCCCGGTTCATTTTCCTTCTATTCGCCGGTATTTTCTTTATCGTCTGTTTTTTCCACATTCTCCGGTTGCGGTTGTTCCTTGGATTGCACATCGGAATGGGTTTATGCCATAACATTGTATAGATTATTAGTCGCAGTGTTTTTAGTGATAAGTATCCTACTATATTTCCCATATGTTGGAACTATAGTTTATGTTTCTCTATTTTGTATGGTTCCGGGCGGCTTACTTTCTGGTACGGTGTTGCTTCACTGCAGAGTGGAGTTATCTAATGAAGGGAATTGACGAAAGTAAGCAGCCGGAATTAGAGGAGTTTCTTTATGTCAATTGCCGAGGAATCGGGAGAGTTCGGAGATGGGGATGTCGAAGCCGTAACGGTTGGTGAGGGTGAGGAGTTTGGAGCCGAAGGAGGAGATTTTGTCGGAAAAGATTT
>CAZWIF010000053.1:0-9052 GCA_964634355.1 uncultured Clostridium sp. | reverse complement strand
TTTATCTATCATCCAATCCCAATTAACAGCTTGCTCTGGAAATAATCCCGTATGTTTAAATCCCATTGGTTTTATATTAAATACTAAATCTTTATACTTAATTTGCCATGCTTTTGGTAAATTGTTTACATACTCCCAACTTCCTCCACCAGTTTTGCTTCTATTATACTTAGCATTGATATTTTTCCATTTATTAGGATATGTTTTATCCTTCCATATAATTTGTGGATCTGGTCTTACTAAAACTACCCTTCCCCATCTTTCTAATTTTTCTCCATCTGCCATATCTATAATTTCATAATCTTTCCAATTACTGGCAATATTCATATTTAATCTCATTCCTTCCCAGGTCACAAGTCTGATTGAAAAATATGTTATAATTATCTTTAAACCTTTCCATATGTGATATATTATACTACTATTTTACTGTTTTGGCAAATTCTATAATACTTGTAGTTATATATGTTTGAATAATTATAATAAAATGATAGACACTATGTCTACCATTTTAACTTTTATTATGCACTCTTTAATTCCAACCTCAACTTATCACTAATCATAGCGATAAACTCTGAATTTGTTGGTTTTCCTTTTGCTGCAGAAACTGTATATCCGAAAATGCTTTCTACAACTTCAGTCTGTCCTCTTCCCCAAGCAACCTCAATCGCATGTCTAATTGCACGTTCTACTCTGCTTGGTGTTGTGTTAAATTTCTTTGCAATATCTGGATATAATTGTTTTGTTATTTGATTTATAACTTCTATATCATTTACTACCATCATTATTGCTTCTCTTAAATATTGATAACCTTTTATATGTGCTGGCACTCCAACCTCATGAATTACATTTGTAACCAAAGCTTCCAAGTTATCCTTCTCATTTTTTCTGTCATCTCTTATCTCTATGTATGGTGTTTTAACTTCCCTTATTTGCATTCCCGTCTTAAACTGTGGTCCCCTATAATTCTTAATTTCTTTCATTCTTTTGATTAATAAATTTATATCAAAAGGTTTAACTACATAATAATTTGCTCCTAATTCAAGTGCTCTTTGTGTTATTTTATCCTGTCCAACTGCTGATAACATTATACATGTTGGCTTTTTTGATATATTTGATTCTATAACTTTTTCCAATACTCCTAATCCATCTAAATGCGGCATTATTACATCTATCAAAGCAATATCAGGTTGTATATTCTCTATCATTTTAACTGCTTCATTACCATCTTTAGCTAATCCTACTACTTCCATATCCTCCTCTTTTTCAATATAATTTGTTAACGTTCTAGCAAATTCTGCATTATCATCTGCTATTAAAATTGAAAACTTTTCACTCACTATTAATTCCTCCTAAGTATTTTTTATTTAAAAATTGTAAAATTTTTACATTTCCGATTATAGTACTTTTAATTTTACAATGCAATACTTTTTGGAAAATTTTTCAAGTCGTTTTTATAAACTTTAATGATTTTATGCTTTTTTCGACACATTTTTCTCTTTTTCGATTTTAATCGTAATTTTTTTATTTACATTTTCTGGTAATTCTCTTAAAATTTTTTCATAATTTTTCATAGATACTTCTGCCAAAATATTAACATTCTCTAAATACTCCTTTTTTATAATATAAATATCATTATTCTTAAAAATATACTCTAACCTTTGTACTTCAGAATATGGTAAAATAAATTTAACCTCATATCCTCTCTCTATTTCAACAATTTCATTATTTTCCAAAGCTTTCATAGTTGCTTCTGTATACGCTTTTACCAATCCTCCTGTCCCCAATAAAACTCCTCCAAAATATCTAGTAACCACCACTAGTACATTTACAAAATTATTCTTCTCCAATATACTTAACATAGGAGCACCTGCAGTTCCACTTGGCTCACCATCATCACTACTTCTTTGAATAATAGAATTTCCATCTAATACCCTATATGCATAACAATTATGTCTAGCATCATGGTATTTTTTTCTTATTTTTCTAATCTCTTCTGTAGCTTTTTCTTCATTTTCTATATGAATCAAATTTGCAATAAATCTAGACTTTTTCTCAACAATTTCTTCATAATTATCAAATTTTATAGTCTTAAATTTTTCTATCATACACTCCTCCTAAATATCATTCATACCAGCAGTATATCCTGTAGAATACGCAATTTGAAGATTAAACCCCCCAGTATATGCATCTACGTCTATTATTTCACCCGCAAAATACAAATTTTTGATAATCTTTGACTCCATTGTTTTTGGATTAATTTCTTTAGTAGAAATACCCCCAGCAGTTATTATAGCCTCCTCAATTGGTCTAAAATCTGATATCTCGAATTCAAATTTTTTCAATATCTCAACAATCTTTCCTCTTTCTTCTTTAGTAATCTCATTTACTCTTTTATTCGGATTTATGTTTAATCTGCTTATTACAACCGGTATCATTTTCTTTGGTAATAACTTATCTAAACTATTACTGAACTGTCTATTTTTAAATTCAGAAAAATCTCTTAAAATCCTCTCATCCAATTTCTCTGTTGTCAATGCTGGTTTTAAATCTATTGCAAGTATAACTTTTCTAGCTTTTAGGAGTTCCTTTATATTTTTATATCTCACTAAATGGGCAGAAGAACTTATGATAATTGGGCCTGACACTCCAAAATGTGTAAATAACATCTCTCCAAAATCTTCATAAATTAGTTTATTCTTTTCTTTATCTATAATCTTAATTCCAACATTTCTCAAACTTAATCCCTGCATCCTCATACAGTCATCTTTCTGATAGACCTCCAACGGTACTAAAGAAGGTCTTATTTCTTTAATTGTATGACCCAATTCCTTTGCAATTTTATATCCATCACCAGTTGAACCAGTAGTAGAATAAGATAAACCTCCAGTAGCCAAAATTATTTTATCTCCATTTATTATTTCATTATCATTAAACTGAACACCTACTGCAACATTTTCTTTAACAATAATTTTATTTACTTTCGAATTTAACTTTATCTCAATCTTCAATTTCTTTATTCTCTTTAATAAAGCCTCTAAAACATCCTTGGAGGTATCACTAATAGGAAATATTCTATTTCCTCTTTCCTCTTTTACCTGTATACCCTCCTCATTTAACAATTTTATTATATCTTTGTTAGTAAAATTATCAAAAGCACTATACATAAATCTTCCATTTCCTGGAATATTATTTATAAACTCTGATATATCAAGTCCACTAGTAATGTTACATCTCCCTTTTCCAGTAATTAATAACTTTTTACCCAGACTACTATTCTTCTCTAATATAGTTACAAAATTTCCATCTTCTGCAGCCTTAATTGCTGCAATCATTCCAGCAGGACCACCACCAATAATCAAAACCTTCATAACTCTTCCCTTCTATAGACAACTATAAAAATTGGATAGAAAACCTCTATCCAATTATTTCTCATCAGTCTTTTTATCTATCTTATTTTTTACACTATCTTTTAAACTTTTTAACTTTCCTTTTTTTACGTTTCTATTTTCATTTAATCTCTTTGTAATTATATTCTTAATCAATATTTTTTTCAAAGTTTCTTCTTTAACATCTGCAATCAAAGTTCCATCCTTTGCAATAGAGACTTTTCCTGTTTCCTCAGATACAACCACAGCAATAGCATCGGACTCTTTAGAAATTCCAATCGCTGCTCTATGTCGGGTTCCCAATTCTCTCGCTATATCATTATCATTTGCAAGTGGAAGCATACAAGCAGCAGCTTTAATTCTTCCTCCGCTGATTACTACTGCTCCATCATGCAAAGGTGTTTTAGGGGTAAAAACATTTACCAATAATTGAGGAGATATCTCTGCATCCATAACTATTCCAGTTGAAATAATATCTTTTATTTTAATATCCCTTTCAATTACTATCAAAGCTCCTATTTTATCTTTTGCAAGTTCAGACGTTGCAATTGCCACTTTATAAATGTCCTCTTTTGATTTTGTAGCAAAATCTTTGTCAAATCCAAAAAATCTTGCAATTTTATTGCTACCTAACTGTTCTAAAACTCTTCTTAATTCTGGTTGAAACAATACTACAAAAACTACTCCATATGTCATAAAAGATGTTAAAATATAATTTAATATGTATAAATGACACATAGAACTTAATGCCATTATTAAAATCAATAAAAATATACCTTTTAATAATTGCCATGCTCTAGAATCCTTAACAATCTTAAATACCTTAGCAAATACCAAAAACACAATTACAATATCTAAAATAAACATTATTAAATTAATTGGATTATCATTAAGTGTTTGTACATAATTTTCCATGTAAATCCAAAAATTATTATTTAAATTGCTACTACTTTCAGTCATTAAATCTTTCTCCCTATTCTATATCATACTTATTATAGCATATATACAAGTTGCAGCAATACTTAGTATCATAAATACTGCCAGTATTCCTGCTATTATCTTTCCAAATAATTTAGACTTATCAATTTTCTTTTTTGACATTTTTCTTTCATATCCTTTTCTCTTTTTGATTATATCTATTTTATATCATAAAATTATTTATTTTTCAATAATTTTTATCACATAATTTCATAAATTTCCATAGTATATATCAAAGTGTTATGTAAATAACATTTTATATGTAACGAAAGGAATTGATTTTTTATGGAAATGGATACAACTAAAAAATGTCCCGTTGTTGAAATTGATGGCTTTATTGAAACTGGCAAGCAATTCGATTTAGATATAAATTTACCAGAAGATGATAGAAATATAATCTATGGAGTTATAAAGGATCGTTGTGATAATCCTGTTGAGGATGCTGTTGTTAAGCTTATAGAAATAGATTATAGAAAAGGTGAAGAAGTTAGAAAACCCGTATCTCATACCTTTACTGACGAATATGGTCAATTTGTATTTGGTCCGCTTTGCCCAGATAAAAAATACGCTATAGATATATGGGTAAATAGAGTTAGACATGTAAAAGTTTGTGCAAAATGTAATCGTAAAGGAAAATGTCTAAGAGGAGTAGAATTAGATTGCTACAATGAAGTGAAACCATCTTGTTTTTGTGATAAAGAATCCGAAGAAAAATGCGAAGAGAATAAATAATATTAATTGGGAAAATGGGTCTCACCCCTTTTCCCAGTTTTTTTATTTTACATTATTCCCATTTTCCTTACCATTTGTTTTCCTTTTTTCATCATACTCTTTTTATTCATTCCCATTCCGTCAGCATACATCCACATAATTCCAGCTGATACCATAGTACCAACTAGCATACCCTTAACAAAATTCATATTAATCCTTCCTTTCTAAAAAATTGTTGTTTGTATAAATGATTTAATTTGTGTCTTATTCGATTTGGGATAATTATATTAATTTTTCCAGCAAATTCAGAAGGTCCCGTAATGTGCGAAAGAAAGATAAAATGTTAAAGATATATTACATTACTTTGCAGGTAATCCGTGAGCAGCAGGCTTTCTGAACTTTGCTTATAAAATTAATATAATTATCACCATTTTCGTGAATAATACATTCCTACAAATTATAATTTATCCCTTAATGTTATTATTACTCTTTCTGTCAATTATATACGGTTTTATCAAAGAATAGGTTTCGTAAATTGCAATCATTCCTAGAAAAATCCCAAACATTTTCCTTAAAATCACCACGCTTACCTGTGTAGCAATACTAGCACCGATTATAGCCCCAATAACACTCGCAATTATTACTTTAAAAGCAGTATTCCATTTTACATTTTTTTGCTTAGTATTCAATATTATTCCAGTAACTGCTGTTGGTATAAAAAAGATTAAATTCACAGCTTGTGCAACAAGTTGTTCAGTTCCCATAAACAAAGTAAGTCCAATTATTAAAATCGTTCCTCCTCCTAATCCCAATCCAGTTACTATACCAGATAATATGCCAATAATTATAATCATTATAAAACCTTTCCTGACTGTTTATACTATAAATCTTATAGAAACATAAGCTAGAAAAAATATAAAACAAACCTTTAATACCTTATCAGAAAATATATTTAACAATCTTGTTCCTATAAATGCTCCTATTATTCCTCCTATTGCAGCTAAAATTCCCATCTTTATATCAACATATTGATTTTTATAATAAAATATAAAACTTATGATTGCAGATGGTAACACGCAACAAATTGATGTAGCTCTTGCCTCTTTTTCAGACATTCCTACATAATGAACAAATGCTGGTATTAATATTATTCCTCCTCCTGTTGCAAATATCCCCGTTATTAGACCTGATAAAACTCCAATAATAATTTTTTTCATAATTATTATTCTTTACCTATTTTTCTTATTTATACTCTTTTCTTTTATCTCTAATTTTTTCAACTCATCAATCTTCTCTTGGGCAATTTTTGTAATTGTTTTATCACACTTTAGCATTTGGTATATGATATCATTTCTTAGTTTTTCATTTTCAATATTATCAGCTTTATCTAAAAAAATTTGAATTTCTCTTAAGTATTCTTTATTCTTCACTTTCCATTCAGGAAATTTTTTATCATTCTTATCAATCATATTACTATTCCTTTATTTTCCATATTTTGTAATTTCTTTACTGGTAGATAACTTTTTATTACCTTTAACGTTATATTCTTCGTTCATTATATGATTTTAATACACAAAATGATAAAATACAACAAATATAGTTAATTTGTAACATATTTTTGCAAAATAATCTATCTATATGGAGGTATGTATGATTAAAATAAAAATTTCAGATTTATTGGGAAAACATAAGATGACTCAATCTTCACTTGCAAAACAAGCACATATTAGACCTGCAACTGTTTCAAAAATGTATTATGAAGAAATAAAACGTATCGATGTAAAACACTTAGATAATATTTGTAAAGTATTCGATTGTGAAATATCAGAATTATTAGAGTATATACCAGATAAACCAAAGAACAAGTAATTATAAGATAATTACCTGTTCTTTTATTAACTCAGCAGTTATGATTTTACCATTGTGTATTGTAGGGGTAAACAATATCCCCTACATAGTAATATTTTCATCTTTTATATAATACTTTGTACCTAGCATCACATCTGGTAAATATTGTTGTTCAACAATGTGTCCTGGATAATCATGTGGGTATTTGTATCCCTCATGATACCCAAACTGTTCCATCCCTTGTGCAACAGCATTCCTTATATGCATTGGTATTGTACCTGTATCTTTAGACTGAACATCTTCTATAGCTTTATTTATTCCCAAATATGTAGCATTTGATTTTTTAGATTCAGCAACATAAACTGCCGCTTCCGCTAAAATTATCCTTGCCTCTGGCATACCAACCATATTAACCGCTTGCATAGCAGATGTTGCAACAACTAGTGCATTAGGATTAGCCAATCCAACATCTTCTGCCGCTGCAATTACAATTCTTCTAGCCATAAACACAGGATCTTCTCCACCATTTAAGGCTCTAGCTAAATAAAATAAAGTAGCATCAGAATCTGACCCCCTCATTGATTTAATAAAAGCACTTATATTATCATAATGAGTATCACCATTTTTATCAAACACAGCCTTTCTAGTCTGGACACTCTCTTTCATAATATCGTCTGTTATAGTTATTTTTCCGTCAACACCAATTTCAGTAGTTAAAACGGCAACCTCTAGCCCATTTAAGGCAGTTCTTACATCACCATTAGAAATCTCAGCTATTTTCATTAATGTACTGTCCTCTATTTCTACATTAAAATTAGCTAGCCCCTCAGGACTATTCAGTGCATTCTTTAATATCTTAAAAATATCTTCTGACTTTAATGCATCTAATTTTACCACCATAGACCTAGAAATAAGAGCCTTATTAACTTCAAAATACGGATTCTCTGTTGTAGCCCCAATTAATATTACAGTTCCATTTTCTACAAATGGCAACAAAGCATCTTGCTGCAATTTATTAAATCGGTGTATCTCATCAATAAACAGGATACATTTTCCAGTCGGATTTAAAAAAGGATTTTTTGCTTCTTCAATTGTTTTTTTTATATCTGAAACTCCTGCCGTTACAGCATTTAATCTCACAAATTGATATTTAGTAGTATTACTTATTACCTTAGCTAATGAAGTCTTACCACACCCAGGTGGTCCCCATAAAATAATACTTGATAATCTATCAGCTTGTATAGTTCTATAAAGTATTTTATCCTTAGCTAAAATATGTTCTTGCCCAACATAATCCTCTAGTTTCTTTGGCATCATTCTATATGCCAATGGTTGAGATAAATCCATATCTACTATCATTCCTTTCCAAAAGCACGAGCCGTGTGAGGCATGATTATCGTACCTTTCTAATATCTAATTCCTATCCTATAATTTTACTTTCCCAATAAAGACAATCCTTTTCTAATCATATCTTCAACACTCGCATCATCTAAGCTCATTTTTTCAAAAACCTTTTCAATTTCTCTTTTATTATATCCTAAAACCTGTAAAGCTGAAATTGCCTCACTTATATTTTCATTTTCAATAATAGCCTTTTTTAATTCATCTTTTTGAGTATTTTCTTTTGTCTCTAATTCTTGCTTCTTTAATTTATCTTTCAACTCTAATACAATTCTAGCTGCCGTTTTAGCACCTATCCCTGGCAACTTAGTAAGCTTGTGTATATCCTCATTAATAACAGCAAGAGCAAAACTAGAGGGAGCAATATTAGATAAAATAGCAATTGCTGATTTTGCACCAATTCCACTTGTAGTAATTAATATTTCAAACATTCGCAACTCTTCTTTACTAGAGAAACCATATAAACTAATATTATCCTCTCTTACCCAATAATAAGTATAAACCTTAACTACTTGTCCAATCTCACCTAAAATTTCAATTTCTGGCTCAGGCATAAATATTTTATATCCTACACCTCCTGCCTCTATTACCACATAGCCACTGCATTTTTCCTCTATACTACCTTTTATAAAAGCAAACATAACTCCTCCATTAATCAAACAAAATTTCCATATCATTTTATCATAAAAATAAAAAAAAGCAAGTGATTTTATAAATTGTTGTTTGTA
>CAZWIF010000052.1:0-9115 GCA_964634355.1 uncultured Clostridium sp. | reverse complement strand
GTATCATCACTACCAATTCCAACATTAGTTCCTGGATGTATTTTTGTTCCTCTTTGTCTCATTAATATGTTTCCGGCAAGAACAAATTGTCCATCTGCTCTTTTTACGCCCAAACGCTTAGACTCACTGTCTCTACCGTTATGGGTACTACCTTGCCCTTTTTTATGTGCCATATTAGTCTCTCCTTTCTATATTTAAATGGTTTCATTAAGCTCCTGCTTTAGCTTTTGTTGTAGTTTTTGTTTCTTTCTTTACTTCAACTTTAGCTTCCGCTTCTGTTTTTGCTGTTGCTTTCTTTTCTGCAGCAGTTTTAACAGCTGTTATCTCAACCTTTGTATATGGTTGTCTGTGTCCTTGTGTTCTTCTGTAATTTTTCTTTGCTTTGTATTTGTAAACAAGGATCTTCTTAGCTTTACCATGAGAAACTACTTTTCCTTCAACCTTAGCACCTTTAACATAAGGATTTCCAATTTCTACTTTTCCACCTTCATCAGATACTAAGATAACATTATCAAATTTTACTTTCTTGCCTTCTTCTGCATCTAATTTCTCGAAAAATACAACGTCTCCTTCTGCTACCTTGTATTGCTTTCCACAAGCTTCGATTATTGCGTACATTATTCTAGGCACCTCCCTTTTCGTATACTCGCTAACCTTAAAATTTAGGTATCTGAAACTTAATCAGACTTTATGAACCTTGACTTATGCGGTTACAGATAGTTATTATAGCATGATTATTATTCAATGTCAAGATTTTTGTTGACTTTATTTATATTCTATATTATAATTATAAAAAATAAGAATCTACAAAATGTGATTACAAATAAAAGGAAAATTGTTCACATCTCTATTGGTCAGCAGAGATGTAATAATTATTGAAAGGAGTGTGTTATATGACCCCACATAATTCAGCAAATTTAGGAGATATTGCAAAAACGGTTATTATGCCAGGTGACCCTATGAGAGCGAAATATATTTCTGAGACTTTTCTTACAGATGTAAAGAAAGTTAGCGATGTACGTGGAATTGCTTGCTATACTGGAAATTATAAAGGAAAACGAGTTTCTGTTATGGCTCATGGTATGGGCATGCCTAGTATGGGAATATATTCTTATGAGCTTTATCACTTTTATGATGTTGATAATATTATTAGGATTGGTACCTGTGGAGGATTTAGAGAAGATATGAAGATATTAGACCTTATACTTTCTGCAGAAGCTTATACCGAGGGAAGCTATGCTTTAAGCTTTGATAATGAACCATGTAATCTTGTTGCAAGTGACTCTAATTTAAATTCAATTATAGAAAGTACTGCTAAAGAAAACAATATAAATTTAATAAAGGGAACAACTTTATGCAATGACTGTTTTAGCCCTTATGTTCCTGATGAAGAAAAATTATTTGCACGTATGCCAGAAGGAATAAATCGTCCGATTGCCTCTGAAATGGAAGCTTTTTCCCTATTTTACAATGCAAAAAGAGAAGGAAAAAAAGCAGCATGTCTTATGACTGTCGTTGATACACCTTCTAATTTAGAGGGAATATCTAGCCAAGAACGTGAAAGGTCTTTAAATACAATGATTACATTGGCATTAGAAAGTGCTATTAAATTATAATTTGTAGGGATGTATTATGCCCGAAATTGGTGATAATTATTATAATTTTAGGGTTAGATGTGAGAAATGAGATGTGAGAATGTAGGGGCGGGCCTTGCAAAGTGAGAAAAAATATAAAAATAGAAAATAAATTTTTTATTTTTATATTTTAGCGAACGAAGCGTGAAAAATTTGCAAGGCAAATTTTACTTGCGTCCGCCCGTTGAACAAAAATTTAATTTTGTTTTAAATAAATACATTTAAAATAAATAATACAAATATTTGAAATATATTGCAAATATTAAAAAAGGGCAGACGCAAGGCCTGCCCCTACAGAGAAAATAATATATTTATTTAATTATACGATAGAATTAAATCATCCCAACAAACAACAATTTAATAAAAAGAAAGGAATAAAATATGAAAACATTTATAACAGGTCATAAAAGTCCTGATACAGATTCAATTGTATCAGCTATTGTTATGGCAAATTTAGAAAAAAAATTAGGTAATACAAATGAAATTATACCTTGTAGATTAGGAAATTTAAATAAAGAAACTGAATATGTTTTAAAATACTTTAAAGTTGAGGCTCCAAAATTAATTGATAGTGTTGCTGAAGCTGATGAAGTAATACTAGTTGACCACAACAGTTTTGCTCAGAGTGCTTCTGACATTTCCAGTGCTAAAATCGTTAAAGTAATAGATCACCATAATATATCAGGATTTGAAACTGCTGATCCATTATTTTATTTAGCTGAACCAGTTGGGTGTACAGCAACTATTCTTTATGAATTATATAAAATGAATGATATAGAAATAGAACCTGTATATGCTGGATTGATGTTAAGTGCTATCATTTCTGATACCTTACTTTTTAAATCTCCAACATGCACTCCAAAAGATATTAAAGCTGCTGAGGAACTTTCTAAAATTTCAGGAGTTGATACAGCCAATTATGGATTAGATATGTTAAAAGCAGGAACTAATTTAAATTCATTAACTGCTGAAGAATTAATAAATATTGATTCAAAAGAATTTAATGCAAATGGAGCTAAATTTCAAATAGCACAAGTAAATACAGTTGATATTGATAGCGTATTAGAAAATAAAAAAGAAATTGAAAAAGCAATGAATAACTTAATCGCTTCAAATGGATTAGACTTATTCATATTTGCTATAACAGATATATTAAACAGTAATTCAAAAGCTATTGTTTTAGGAAATAAAGTTAATGCTGTTGAAAAAGCTTATGATGTTAAAGTAAAAGATAATCTTGTATTTTTACCAGGTATAGTTTCAAGAAAAAAACAAATTGTACCTGTTGTAACTGCAAATATTTAATAAATTTTATGGGCACGGTGAACCGTGCCCATACATTTATTTTCTATATTTTTCCCTTGATTCATATTTTGTATGTAATAATTCTTCTGCTTTTTCTCCTCCTGGATTTCCTAAATATTCTTTATAAATTTTCTTTAGTACAGGATTTTCATGTGATTTTCTTACAGTTGATTTTTCATCTATTGTATATAATGACTCTGCTCTTTTTGCCCTTACATCTATTTGTGAACGTACCTTAGAAGATTTTATCGGTTGACCTCCACCCATTACACATCCTCCTGGACATGCCATTATCTCTACAAATTGATAATCTGCTTTTCCATCTCTAATTTCGTCCATTATTGTTTGAGCATTTCTCAAGCCTGATGCCACTACAATTTTAACTTTCTTTCCTGCTATTTCAACCTCTGCTCTTTTTATTTCTTTTTCTCCTCTTGCTTGTTCAAACTCTACTTTTTCTAATTCTTTTCCTTCTAACCTTTCTGCCACTGTTCTTAATGCTGCTTCCATTACTCCTCCAGTAGTTCCAAAAATTGCTGCAGCACCTGTCGCTTCACCCATTGGGTCATCAAACTTATCATCATCTAGCTCTACAAAATCAATATGTGCTTGTTTTATCATTCTTGCCAATTCTCTCGTTGTAATAACTGCATCAACGTCAGGATATCCTGCCCCACTTTGATAATCTCTTGTCCTTTCAAATTTCTTAGCTATACATGGCATTACAGATACAACAAAGATTTTGCTTGGATCAATATTCATTTTTTCTGCATAATATGATTTTATGACTGCTCCAAACATTTGATGAGGAGATTTACAGCTTGATAAATGTGCCAATTGATCTGGATAATTCATTTCTATATATTTTACCCATGCTGGGCAACATGAAGTTATCATTGGGAAGGTTCCACCATTTTTAAGTCTTTCTATAAATTCATTTCCTTCTTCCATTATTGTAAAATCGGCACCTGTATTTGTATCAAACACTTTATCAAATCCCATTTTCTTTAATGCACTTACCATTTTTCCTGCTACATTAGTTCCAATTTTCATTCCAAATTCTTCTCCAAGTGCTACACGTACTGCTGGAGCCGTTTGAACTACTACATATGACTCTTTATCTCTTAATTTTTTCCATACTTCCTCTGTATTATCTTTTTCTTTTAAGGCTCCTACAGGGCACGCCTCTATACATTGCCCACAGAATGTACAGTTAACATCATTTAGGCTGTTTCCTCCCTCTGTTGAAATACAAGATTTAAATCCTCTTTCTGCACAATCTATCGCTCCAATTGCTTGAACTTTTTTACAAGTCGCAACACATCTTCTACATAAAATACATTTATTAAAATCTCTAACAATACTTGGAGACAAGTCATCTATCTCATGTTTACTTCTTTCTCCACTATATTTTATTTCTGTTACATTAAAGTCTTGTGCTAATTTTTGTAATTCACAATTACCATTTCTTGTACAAGTTAAACAATCTCTATCGTGATTAGATAATATTAAATCTAGCACTAACTTTCTTGCTTCAATTACAGCTTCTGTATTAGTTCTAACTACCATTCCCTCTTCTACTTTTTGAATACATGAAGTTGCAAAACCACGTCTTCCTTCAACTTCAACTACACACATTCTACAATCTCCAACCTCATTTATATCTTTCAAAAAACATAAAGTGGGAATATCTATATTAACTTTTCTCGCTGCTTCCAAAATTGTAGTACCTTCTGGAACAGATATTGGTGTATCATCAATTATTAAATTTACCATTTGATTCATCCTCCTTAATTAATTGCCTTAAATGGACATGCCATAACGCAAGTTCTGCATTTAATACATTTTGCCTCATCAATTTTTCTAATATCTCTTCCTTCGCCTACAATTGCATTAACTGGACATTTTCTTTGGCATAATCCACAACCTTTGCATTTTTCTGGATCTATCTTTATATGTGCTAAAGCCTTACATTCTCCTGTTTTACATTTTTTATCAATTACATGTTCTTTATATTCATCTATGAAATATTTCATTGTGCTTAATACAGGATTTGGTGCAGTTTGACCAAGTCCGCATACAGAAGCTTTTTGTATATTCTTACACAATTTTTCTAACTTTGGTAAATCCTCTTCTTTTCCTTCTCCCTTTGTAATTCTTTCTAATGTTTCATACATTCTTCTTGTTCCAATTCTACATGGTGTACATTTTCCACAAGATTCATCAACTGTAAATCCAAGATAGAACTTAGCTAAGTTTACCATACATTTTGAATCATCCATTACAATAAGTCCACCTGAACCCATCATTGAACCAATACTTGCAAGTGATTCATAATCTATTGGGGTATCTAAATATTCTTTTGGTATACATCCTCCTGATGGACCTCCTGTCTGAGCGGCTTTGAAATCTCTTCCATTTGGAATTCCACCACCTATGTCATATACAATTTCTCTTAGAGTTGTTCCCATAGGTACTTCTACAAGTCCTATATTTACAATATCTCCACCTAGTGCAAAGACTTTTGTTCCTTTTGACTTTTCAGTTCCGATACTTGCATACCAGTCAGCACCATTTAATATAATTTTTGTAACATTAGCATATGTTTCAACATTGTTTATTAATGTTGGTTTTCCCCATAATCCTTCATTTGCTGGGAATGGTGGTTTCAATCTTGGTTGACCACGTCTACCTTCTATTGACTCTAATAGTGCAGTTTCTTCACCACATACAAATGCACCTGCTCCAAGTCTTACATGTAAATCAAAATCAAATCCTGTTCCCCATATATTTTTTCCTAAAATGCCATATTCCCTCGCTTGTTCAATGGCCTTAGAAAATCTTTGTACCGCAATTGGATATTCTGCTCTTACATATATATATCCTTCATTAGCTCCAATTGCATATCCTGCAATCATCATAGCCTCTAAAACGCAGTGTGGATCTCCCTCTAAAATGCTTCTATCCATGAAAGCTCCGGGATCTCCTTCGTCCGCATTACATACAACATATTTTTGTTCTCCCTTTGCTATTTTTGCAAATTCCCATTTTTTACCTGTTGGGAAACCTGCTCCTCCACGTCCTCTTAATCCTGACTTTGAGATTTCCTCTATTACCTCATCTTGTGACATGTTCATCAAAACTTTTTCAAGTGCTTTATATCCATCAAAGGCTATGTATTCATCTATATTTTCAGGGTCTATCTTTCCACAGTTTTTTAAAGCAATTCTCTTTTGCTTTTTATAGAAACTTAAATCATCTAATTTCTTTACTAAAGTTCCATCAACATCTTTACACAATAATCTTTCTACTAATTGACCATTTATAATGTGAGTATTAATTATCTCCTCACAGTCATCTATTTTAACATTAGCATAAAAGGTATCTTCTGGTCTAATAACTATGATTGGTCCTTTTGCACATAATCCAAAACATCCTGTTTGGATCACTTTAACATTTTCTATATTTTTTTCTTTTATAATCTCTCTAAAATGATTAATAATATCATTTGAATGTGATGATGTACATCCAGTTCCACGGCATACTAATATATGTTTTTCTACCGTATTTGCTTTTAGATTTACTCTTAAATCTAGTTCTTCTCTCTTTTTAGTTCTGATGTTATTAATTTCCTCTAAGGTTTTCATATTCTTTACCTTCTTTCTATTGTAAGGGTCAAGGTCGCACCGTGCCCTTTTATTTGTATCCTATTTGGGCACGGTGCACCGTGCCTCTACAATACATAATGCATTTTTCTCTCTTAAATTGTAAGAATTTCATCTACATATTCATATATTTATCTATTATTTCGTCTACCTTTTGTACTGTGGCTTTTCCATATACTTCACCATTTACAGTAAATACTGGTGCTAATCCACATGCGCCTAGACATCTTGTTTCTTCTAATGAGAACTTTCCATCTGGTGTCGTTTCTCCTATATCTATTTTCAATTTTTCTTTTACTCTATCTAATAATTTTTCTGAACCTTTTACAAAACATGCAGTTCCCATACATACTGATATATTGTATTTTCCCTTTGGTTTTAGTGTAAATCTTGAATAGAACGTAATAACTCCATAGACTTCTGCTAACGGTATTCTTAAATATTCCGCAACCTCTTTTTGAGCATGCTTTGGAATATACCCATACTTCTCCTGAACCTCATTTAAAATCTGAATTAGATTATCCTTATCTTGTGTGTAGACTTCTAGAATTTCCTTGATTGTCTCTTCTTGTGATTCTTTCTCATTTTTCATATTCATACCCTTTCCGAATTAAAGAACAAATAATTTCTGCTTTCTAATTCTTTATATTTTATTTATTTATATTTTATTTATGATTATAAGGTTTCTCAATGGACAAATTCCATATTCCTTTATCCACTTTTTCAATGTCAAAAACCCTCAATTTGATTATATCAAATTGAGGGTTTTTTAACAAGATATTTGTCGAATTATTTGTTTTTTATTTTATTTAACTTTTCTAATATTACTTTTCTTCTTAAATTCATTTCTTCTGTATTTTTTTGTCCTACGTTTATAATTTGCTGTCCATCTTCTAAACTTATTTCTAAATCGAAAATATCACCTTCTGATACCTTTTCTTGAAACTTATTAATAGAAATATCTATCATACTCCCATCTAAAAGTTCACAAACAACATATTCTCCCTCTATCCTATCTACTGTTGCCATATCCTTCATTGTTAATTCCCCCTTTAATTTATATTTTTCTATTGAATTTATAAAGTAATTTTTTACCTTCCTAGATTTTATTTCTTCCCATGTATTTAGCTTATTTTCCTTTGTTATATCTTCTCCTATTTTATTTAATAACATTCTTCATCTTTCCTTTCTATTTTATTTTTATTTTTGTAATATGTCAATGTATTTTATAATTTATAGAAAAAGAGCATAGTTATTCTATGCTCCCAAATTTTTATCTGTTAATTTTCCCCACTATTTTTATTTTCTGCCTTTAACTTTTCCAATTCTAACTGTTTTGCTGCTATTTTTTTATTTAGCTCATTCAATTCATCATTATAAAGCTGTATCATCTCTTCAATTTCTTCATCTGATAAGTCATCTACTGAAATAAATCCATTATCTAGCTTTATTTTTTTATTCATTTTTTCCATATTTACTTTTAGTTTATCAAAATTGTCTTTTTTCATTACCACTACATTTACGCCTCGGTCATAATACATTGTTTTTGGTTCTGGTATCATTTTTTTCTTCGAAAATATACTTTTTATGCGGTACCAGAATTTAGTAAATATGTTATTTTTATTCTCTTCTTGTGTTTTCTTTTCCATATCTTTATTCCTTTTTCTTTTTTATCTACTTTTTATATTATTTAATTCTTTTTCTTCTCTTATTAATTCTTCTAATTTAGCTCGTGCAAGTTTTACTTTTTCAATTAATTCTAATAATATTTTTTTTCTGCTGTTATCTTCCATATATAATCTCATTCCTTCCCTTACAGTTCTCTTTGTACTCTCTAATTTCTAAATTCTACCATAGTATGAATCTAATAATATTTGTTTCAATTCTGTTACTAGTGGTAACCTTGGGTTTGCTGTTGTGCATTGATCACTAAATGCTTTATCTGCTAATACATCTACATTTGCTAAGAATTCTTTTTCATCTAAACCATATTCTTTTAATGATAATGGAATACTTAGTCTTTTATTCATTTCTATTATTGCATCTATTAATGACTTAACACCTTCTTCTGTCGTATCTGCTTTTAATCCTAATCTTCTTGCAAGATTTGCATACTTTTCATCTGCAATAAAATATTCATACTTAGGGAATGATACAAACTTTGTTGGTTTTGAAGCATTATATTTTATAACATATGGTAATATAATTGCATTTGCTCTACCATGTGCAATATGAAAATCAGCTCCCAACTTATGTGCTAATGAGTGATTTATCCCTAAGAATGCATTTGTAAATGACATTCCTGCTATACAACTTGCATTATGCATTTTTTCACGTGCCGTTTTGTTGGTTCCATCTTCATATGCTATTGGCAAATATTTAAATACAAGCTCTACTGCTTTTTCTGATAATCCATCTGTATAATCAGAAGCCATATTTGATACATATGCTTCTATTGCATGTGTTAAAACATCCATTCCTGTATCTGCTGTAACTTTTTGTGGTAATGAC
>CAZWIF010000051.1:0-9251 GCA_964634355.1 uncultured Clostridium sp. | reverse complement strand
TGGTGCGACGATTTTACTTAATGGAGCTACTGGGCAGAATCGAACTGCCGACCTACGGGTTACGAATCCGTTGCTCTACCAACTGAGCTACAGTAGCATTTAAAAGACTAATATATTTTAGCATATATTAAATAAAAAATCTAGCATTTCGCATTATTTTTTTCTATTTCATACTTTTACAATTTACAAACATAAACATATGGTCAATTGTAACATAAACATACAAACAAATTATTAAAATATGTATTCCAATTTTTATTAATTTGTGCTATACTATAAAATGGTTTGTAATATTTTAATAAAAAATTAATCATAGAAAGGAAAGACAACATAATGAGAATATTATTCATGGGAACTCCTGATTTTGCAGCTGAGTCATTGGAAAAATTATATAATTCAAATCATGAGATTGTTGGAGTTGTTACTAATCCTGATAAGCCTAAAGGTAGAGGTATGAAGATGATGCAAAGTCCTGTAAAAGAATTTGCTGTTGTTAAAAATATACACGTTTTTCAACCGCAGAGAGTTAAAGATAATACTGGATTTATAGATGAAATAAAGGAAATTAATCCCGATATTATTTGTGTTGTTGCCTATGGAAAGATATTGCCCAAGGGGATATTAGATATTCCTAAGTTTGGATGTGTAAACCTTCATGGTTCGATATTACCAAAATATAGAGGGGCGGCACCTATACAGTGGGCTATTTTGAATGGAGATAAAACAACTGGAGTAACTACAATATATATGAATGAGAAAATGGATGCCGGTGATATTATTTTTAAAGAAGAAACTGAGGTTAGAGAATATGAGACTACAGGCGAATTGTGGAATAGATTATCTACTATTGGGGCAGAACTCTTACTAAAAACAGTAAATGAAATAGAAAAAGGTACAGCACCGAGAGAACCACAAGGAGAAGAGTTTACTATCGCGCCAATGTTAAATAAAGAGATGTCAAAGATAAATTGGAATAGTAAAGCAAATGAGATAAAGAATTTAGTATGTGGGTTAAATCCTATAATGGGAGCATATACTATGTATGAGGATAAAAAAATCAAAATTTGGAAAATACAAATATTAGATGAGGATTCAAATAGAGAACCAGGATTTATTATAGAAGCAAATGATAAAAAAGGATTAAAAATAGCAACACAAGATAAAGTAATTTCAGTAACTGAAATTCAAGGGGAGAATTCAAAAAAAATGCCTATATGTGATTTCTTAAGAGGAAATAAACTAGAAATAGGAAATATTTTAAAATAAAGTGGGGATATAAGATGAAATATTTTGGAACTGATGGTATCAGAAGAATTGCTAATACAGAGTTAACACCGGAATTTGTATATAACATATCAAAGGCAGGAGCATATGTCTTAACAAAGCATGTAAAAAAAGGAATTAGACCAAGAATTATAATCGGGAGAGATACAAGAATATCAGGAACTTTAATAGAAAGTGCAATGACGGCAGGATTTTTAAGTAGTGGAGCAGATGTGGAGTTGGTTGGAGTTGTACCAACACCCGCAATTGCATATTTAACTAAAAAAACAAATGCAGACATGAGTGTTGTTATTTCTGCATCACATAATACTTTTGAATACAATGGTATAAAGTTTTTTAGCAATAAAGGCACGAAAATTCCAGATAGTATTGAAGAGGAGATTGAAGAAGCCTTAGATAGTGGAATTGCATCAAAAAAAGAAGTGCAAAGTCATGAAATAGGTGTATCAACTGTAAGAAAAGATTTGGTTGATGAATATTTTAATTTTGTTATTAATATATTTAAAGATGACATAAATAAATATAATAGAAAAGATTTCAAAGTTGCAATTGATACAGCAAATGGTGCAACATATGAAATAGCTGAAAGAGTTTTTAAAGCTTTGGGAATAAATTATGTAATTATAAATAATACTCCTGATGGAATTAATATAAATAAAGACTGTGGCTCAACACACCTTGAACAGTTAAAACAATATGTAGTTGATAATAAATTAAGTATGGGTATAGCATATGATGGAGATGGAGATAGATGTTTAACTGTAAATGAAAAGGGTGAAGAGGTTAATGGAGATATCATTCTTGCAATTATTTCTGATTATATGAAAAGAAATAATAAGCTGGAAAAGAATAGATTGGTTGCAACTGTAATGAGCAATATGGGATTAAATAAATATGCTGAGAAAAATGGTATAGAGCTAGTTCAAACAAAAGTTGGAGATAGATATGTTTTAGATGAAATGTTAAATAATGGTGGAAACTTAGGAGGAGAACAGTCTGGGCATGTTATTCTTTCTGATTTAAATTTAACAGGAGATGGAATTGTAACATCATTGATGGTTACAAAGATTTTACTAGAGGAATGCAAAGATTTTTCAGAACTTTGCAATATAGTAACTATCTATCCTCAAATACTAATTAATGTGAAAGTAAAAGAGTTTAATATGGATAAATATCCGGAAATTGGAAAAATAATAGAAAAAACGGAAAAAGAAATGGCAGGAAATGGAAGAGTTTTAATAAGAAAATCAGGAACAGAGCCATTAATAAGAGTGATGTTGGAAGGAAAAGACAAAGATTATATTGAAAAAGCAGCAAAAGAGATTGCAAACATAATAGAACAAAAATTAGGATAAAAGGAGAGAAAATTAGATGGAAAGAAAGAAATTTTATATTACAACACCAATTTATTATCCAAGTGGTAAGTTTCATATTGGGACAGCCTATTGTGAAAATTTAGTAGATTGTATAAAAAAATATAAAGAAGCTAGAGGCTTTGATGCCTATATGCTTACTGGGCTAGATGAACATGGGCAAAAAATTCAGTCTGTAGCAGAAAAAAGAGGGCTAACACCACAGAAATATGTTGACAAAATGGCTATTGATGCAATAAAATTATGGAAGTTAATGGATATTGATTATGATGACTTTATTAGAACAACAGAGTCAAGACATGTTAATGCTGTTCAAAAAATAGTAAAAAAATTTATTGAGAATGGTGATGTTTACAAGGGAGAGTATGAAGGCTGGTATTGCATGCCTTGTGAAAATTATTTTACAGAAACTCAATTAGTTGATGGAAAATGCCCAGATTGTGGACGAGAAGTGAAGAAAATGAAAGAAGAGGCATATTTCTTCAATATGAAGAAATATGAGGATTGGATAAAAGAGTTTTATAAAGAAAATCCTGACTTTATTGTTCCGGAGTCAAGGAAAAATGAGATTTTCAATAATTTTATAAATCCAGGATTAGAGGATTTATGCATTAGCCGTAATACATTTGATTGGGGAATTCCAATGCCTAATGATCCAAAACATGTGCTATATGTTTGGCTAGATGCTTTGACAAATTACATTACAGCATTAGGATATATGTCAGATGATGATACTTTATTCAAAAAATATTGGCCAGCTGATTTACATGTTGTAGGAAAAGAGATAATCAGATTTCATGGAATATATTGGCCAATTTTTTTACATGCATTAGGGTTAGAATTACCTAAAAAACTTTATGCACACAGTTGGATTGTTATGAAAGATGGAAAAATGTCTAAATCTGTAGGAAATGTTATCTATCCTGAAACATTGATTGAAAGATATGGTTTAGATGCAACTAAGTATTATTTGCTAAAGCTAATGACATTTGCTCAGGACTCAATGTTTACGCCAGAGGATTTTGTTGAAAAATATAATTCTGATTTGGCAAATGATTTGGGAAATCTTGTAAACAGAACAATTGGAATGATTAATAAATATTATGATGGTGTTATACCAACTGATATTACAGTAAAGACTGATTTTGATGATAGTTTAGAAGAATATACTAGACGACAAATAGAAAAAGTAGAAGAATTAATGGATTCATATCATGTAAGTAATGCTTTGTCAGAAATTTGGGCAATAATTTCTAAAACCAATAAATATATAGATGAAACAGCACCATGGATATTGGCAAAGGCAGAAGGAGAAGATAAAGAAAAGCTAAAATCCGTGATGTATCATTTAGCAGATAATCTAAGAAGGATTGCTGTTATGATATCAATTGTTATGCCAAGTACGGGAACAGAAATATTAAGACAATTGGGAATAAGTAATACAAGCATGATATGGGATGAATTAGAAGATAACAAAATCGCCGAAAATACAAAGGTTATAGAAAAAGGTGAACCATTATTTATGAGATTAGATAAAGAGGAAGAAATTGAATATATAAAGGAGCAAATGCATGGGTGATTTTTATAAAGGGTATGAATAAAAATTGCCTGTAATAATTTAATATAAAAAATGGGGCGAATAATTTTCGCCCCTGATATAGAGAAAGAAGGAAAAATATGAGAGATACAATAATAATAGTAGAAGGACCACAAGGGACTGGAAAAACCACAGTTACAAATTATTTAAGAGAAAAAATGAGTGCAACAGATTTGTATAGGTTATCAGGAATAAAAGATAGAACTGAAACAGGAAAAGAGAAAATCAAAATAAAGTATGAAAAATTGCTAGAATACGTTGAAAGTTGCAAAGATATAAATATGATTTTTGACAGAAATTTTTTTACAAATGAAGTCTATGCAAGATTAGGATATCAAAATTATTCATTTACAGATGTATATGAAAAACTATTAAAAAGGTTAGATAATATTGATGCTGATATATATTTAGTAATATTGTATTTAAAAGATGAAAGTGAATTTGGAAAAAGACTGAAAAGAGACAAACACGATTATCAAAAATTTGAAGTAGAAAGTAGCATATTACAACAAAAAGAATATTTAAAAATAGCTGATGAAGTGGAAAAACAAACGAAAAATATTAAAGTTATTAGATTTAGCACTGATAATGATGGAAAATTTGAAGAAAAGATGGAGAAATATTTCGGACAATTATTTAATTAGAAGAAGCATATAAATATGAAAAAATCTATCATAAAAAAATGAAAAGGAGAAAAGTGACTAAAATGGCAAGGACAGGGTTCTATGGAGGTTGTTTTAACCCACCAACTAAAGCTCATATTGAATTAGCAAAAAAAGCACTAGAAGAATGTAATTTAGATAGAATTATTTTTGTACCTGTTGGAGATTCATACCAAAAGCAAGGTATGGTTAAAGGTATACATAGATATAATATGTTACAAATTGCCTGCGAAGATGAAAATAATCTTCAGGTATCAGATTTTGAGATAAAATCTAATAAATATTATAAAGCAATAGATGTTTTTGAGATATTAGAAGAACAGTATAAATCAGATGAAAAATTTTATTTAATGGGAGCGGACAATTTAAAAAAAATATCTACATGGAAAGAAAGCGATAAATTAGTTAATAATTTTAATTACATAATATTGGACAGAGAATCAATAGGGGCAAGAATGATAATAGAGAATGATGAACTTCTTAAAAATAATAAAGAAAGATTTTGGATAATAGATAATTATGAATATAATAATTGTTCCGCGACAGACATTAGAAAAGAAATGAAGAATGGCAAACAACCTAAAAATATAAGTAGCAAAGTATATGATTACATAAGAAAAAATAACATTTATTTATAGATGAGTAGGAAATTAAGTTGCACCGTAGCCACTATAAAATCTTTGTATATAATGAAAAAAGGAATGATAGTAAAAATGAAAAAATGGAAGAATTTAATATTATGGGTATTGTTTATAATATATGAAGAAATGATATATTCTATTAGCATATTTAATTCAATGAGTTCTATAGGATATGTAATTTTATTTAGTGTGATTTTTGGAGTTGTTATACATTTAATAACAAGTATAAAGAAAAAAACTAATATAATTCTAAGTTATATATTAATGGGAATAATTATAGGGGTGTTTATAGCTCAATTTATATATTATAATATTTACCAATCTATAATTTCTTTTTACTCTGCAACAAATGCTGCAGGACAGATATGGCAATTTTCAGAAACGATATTTGAAGCAGCATTAAATAAATGGTACGTAATAATAGCCTTTATTCTACCTGTTGTAATCTTGGGGATATTACATAAATTAAAAAAAATAGAATTCGAAAACATAGATATTAAACAAAGATTGATTGAAATAAGCATTGGGTTAGTTGCACAGATAATAGCTTTAATATGCGTGATTAGCACGAGCACTGATACGATATATTCAAGTAAAAATCTATATTATAATTTAAATTCACCTACAATTGCTGCTAATAGATTTGGAATTTTAACGACAATGAGACTAGATTTGCAGAGACTATTATTTGGATTTAAGGAAAAGACTGTATTAATAGTAAGTGAAGCTGTTCAAAGTGAAGAAGATGAAGAGAAGGAAATTGAATATAATGCATTAGATATTGATTGGGATACATTGATTAGTAATGAGACAGATGAAACGACCATTAGTATATACACATATTTGGCAAGTCAAGAGGCAAGTAAGAAGAATGAATATACGGGAATGTTTAAGGGAAAAAATTTAGTTGTATTTGTTGCAGAGGCATTTACAGATTTAGCAATAGATGAAAATATAACACCAACATTATATAAGTTGTATTCTGAGGGATTTCAGTTTGATAATTTCTATACGCCTTTATTTCCAGTTAGTACAGCTGACGGTGAATATATTACAGATACATCTTTGATTCCAGAAGAAGGAACTTGGAGTTTAACTAAAGTTGGGAAGAATTATATGCCGTATTCGTATGCAAATATATTTGAAAAATTAGGTTATTCATCTCAAAGCTATCATGACCATTCTGCAACATATTACAATAGAGATGAATATTTGTTAGGAATGGGGTATAATTCATATTTGGCAAGAGGAACAGGATTGGAAAAAAGAATGAATTTGAGCAAATGGCCAAGTAGTGACGTAGATATGATTGATGTTACTACAAGCGATTATCTAACAGAAGAAGGAGGAAATTTTGTTACTTATTATATGACTGTGAGTGGGCATTTAAATTATACAACAGTAGGAAATAATATAGTAAACAAAAACTGGAGTCTTGTTAAAGATTTAGATTATTCAGATAAAGCAAAGGGGTATTTGGCTGCACAACTTGAGTTAGATAGAGCAGTTGAGCTTTTGATAGAAAGACTGGAAGAAGCAGGAGAGTTAGAAAATACAGTGATTTTAATTAGTGGAGACCATTATCCTTATGGATTAACTCTAGATGAAGTAAACGAATTATCAGATTTTGAAAGGGATGATACTTTTGAAAAACATCATTCAATAGCATTAATATGGAATAGTGAAATGGAAGAGCCAGTTAAAGTAAATAAAATTGGAAGTAGCCTAGACATATTACCAACGATGTTGAATTTATTTGGAGTTGAATTTGACTCAAGGTTATTAATTGGAAGAGATATACTTTCAGATAGTGATTCGTTAGTAATATATTCAAATAGAAGTTTCATAACCGAATATGGAAGATATTCAACACTTACGAAAACATTTGAGGAGTCTGGCGAATTGCCAGAGGATTTTGATGTTGATGAATATGTACAATATATTAGTAACGTGATTTATAATAAATATCAAATTTCAAAATTAATTCTGGATAATGATTTTTATAGAACATTATGGAATGCTTTAGAATGGGAAATAAATTAATAGAAGATAAATCCCCACATTACTTTACAGTGATGTGGGGATTTATTAATAATTTATATATGATTGTTATACATTTTTATACTTAATATATTGATAAATTCCAAATAATAAAATAATTAAAACACATGAGAAAATAAGTATATTTGATACTCCAGTTTGTGGTAAAACGGTGTCAGGTATTATAGTATCATCTGGCTCTTCTGGAGTTGGTTCTTCTTCCAAATCTACAGTAACTATTACTTTAGGGGAGTCAGTAGAAGTTTCATCATCACCTTGATCATCAGTTATATTAACTTTTTCATTTGTAGGTAAAATTTCATCTAAAATACCAGTGCTATAATTATCTTTTAATGTTAGTTTATATTGTAATGTTGCAGTTTCGCCAGCTTCTAATGACTCGATAGTCCATATTATACAGTTGCTTTCTGTATCAATCTCAACACTGACAGTTCCTATATTAGGAGATGTAACATATGAAAAATCAAAATTATCAACTATTTTTTGAGGAAAATAATCTTTGATAACAATGTTTGTTAATGTAGTACCAGGAATTATTTCAATGTCATTATAAACATCATTTTCTATAATTAATTTAATATCAGAGTCATTAATACAGTAATATTTTCCAGCAGTAGGATTTTCCTCAGTACCAAATACCATTTCCGCAAGTTCTTCATATGTATATCCAACAGTAGGCTCAACAGCACTACTAACACCTGATAAAACAGTAATTATATTAATTCCTTGATTATTTAATTCAATTAATTTATTTTTAGTATTTTCTATGACTATATCAGAATATTGAAGCGTATTTCCATGAATGTCATCATTTGGAACTCCATCTGTTAGAAGAATTATGTATTCTTTATCAGCTTGACCAGAAAAATTCTGGTTAGCAAGTTCTAAGCCAGCTTCAATATTTGTTCTAGAACCAAAATCATCATCATTTATACTTTCAATTGCATTAAGAACAGCATTGTTATCAGTTGTTAGTGATTGCTTTAATGTTGCGTCAGCGATAGTTCCCTCTAAAGTATAGTCTGAACAACTAGAAAAACTTATAACTCCAATTTTAAAATCTGAATCGGCAGTGTGCAATTTAGTGGATAATGTTTTTGCAGCATTATAAATTGCATCCTTTCTAGTTTCAGTGTCTGAGATTTGTTCGTTTAGACTTAAAGAATTATCTATAACAAAGAATATTTCTGTAGTAGTTTTTTCTATAGTCTCGTCTGCAGTGTTCGTTACATCAAGTTGTAACGTTACTGAACTCTCATCATATGATATAATTTGTTTTAAAAACTCACCATTTTCTCCAAATTTAATTTCACATTTTGTTTCATCAACAACTTCAAAATGAGTGTTAGTAGATAAAGCAGCATAAGTGAAATTTGTGAAAAAGAAAATAAATGTTAGAAAAATGGAAAGTACCTTTTTTAATTTAGTCATTCTATTTACCCCCATCAAATTATTTAAACTATACAAATTATTATATCATAGAATATTCTAAAAGTCCAGACAAACAGTACAAAATCTTATGGGAGAAAAGCACAGAAATTAGCAGACGAATATGTGGAAAACAAAGACAAAAAAAGTGGTAATAAATCTATAATAGCGAAATATAAAGAAATATTAGCTAATATAGAATATT
>CAZWIF010000050.1:0-10140 GCA_964634355.1 uncultured Clostridium sp. | reverse complement strand
CCTACAAATTATAATTTATTGCATAATTTTTTATATTATTAATATTATTATAGTGAATGGAGGTACTATGGAAAAAAATAATTATGATTTTTCTAATTTTTCGCCTTACGAAAATATGAATTTCGACCAAAACATGATAAATGGTGACCTATATAATATGACATTCAATCCTATGATGCAATATGAACAAGCATATATGTACTATAGATATATGAGCATGCAAATTGAATATAAAATAAAATGTAAAGAATACGAAAAAATGTGCGGTAATACTTCCCGTGAGAGAAAAATAGAATAATTTTTAAAAAAATCTGTGGAAAAATGGAATCTATCCTTTTTTCCACAGATATAAACACATATATTTATTATTTATTCCTTTTCATTTAAATCCAATTCAACATTATATACTTCATAATCTTTATCTATTACTTTCATGTTTAAATTTTCTATAAATAGAGTTGCCTTAAAATCTTTAATTGCCTTATCAATAGAAACTTTTAATCCATCACTTACACCTATTGATAGATTTTTAATAGATGTTTTTAATGACACATTATTATTAGTCTTAGCTCCTCTTGCTTGGCTTATAATTTCAATTATTTGATTGCCATATCTTATTTCCTCATCAAAGTTATAATTTAATTCCTTTATCTCAGTTGTATGAATAGATTTATTATTATGATATAACTCTTGAAATATCTCCTCTGTTATAAATGGAAAGAAAATACTAAAATCTTGTAATAATTTATATAATAATATATAAATCGTTTTTTGTCCACTATATCTTGGTATATTTCCAAATTCTTCAGGTCTATATAATCTATGTTTTACTATTTCAATATAATTATCACAGAACTCCCAGAAGAATTTCTCTAAAGTATTTAATGCCAATCCGACTTCATATTCATCTAGATAATTAATAAACTGTCTTTCCATTTCTTGGAAACGTCCTAATATCCATTTGTCAATATATTCATAATCATTAAACTCTTTATCCTCATAATCTGTTAAATGCATTTCAATAAATTTTGAAACATTCCATATCTTATTTACTAATTTCTTTCCACGTAATAAAGTCTCTTCACTAAATACAATATCAGTTCCTAATCTTCCTGTTCCAGCCCAATATCTCATAACATCTGCTGAATATTGATTTATTAAGTCTATTGGTTCATGTTTGCTATTTCCCTTACTCTTACTAATCTTCTCTCCTTTGCCTGCCATAACAAATCCTGAAATCATAACATTATCCCATGGTCTTTGTCCAAAATGATAAAAGCTCTTTACTATAGTATAAAAATCCCAAGTTCTTATAATTTCACTTGCATTTGTTCTTAAACTCATAGGCTTTAATATATTTTCGAAATTTTCCTTTTCTCCATATCTCATATTAATAAGAGGAGTTACAGATGAAGTTGCCCAAGTATCCATTATATCTGTATCTGGTACAAATTCTGTACAGCCACATTTTGCACATTTTTCTACATTTGGATTATCTACTAGCGGATTTACTGGTAAATCCTCCTCATTTGCAAATACTGGCTCTCCACATTTTTTACAATACCATACTGGGAATGGTACTCCAAAATATCTTTGTCTTGATATACACCAATCCCATGCGATATTTTTAACCCATTCATCATATCTTGCCTTCATATGTGCAGGATGCCATTTAATTTCATTTCCAATTTTTAAAAAATCTTCTTTATGGTTCATAGTATCTATAAACCATTGTTTTAATACTGCATATTCTACTTCTCTTCCACATCTTTCATGTGTTTGAACTTCATGCTCTAATTCTTCAATTTTTACTATATATCCACCTGCCTGCAGATCTTCTATAATTTTTTGTCTTGCTTCTTTAATTTTCATTCCTCCATATGTAGGAACAGTATCAACAATTCTACCATTATCAGTAAATATATATTTTAAAGGTAATTTATACTTCTTCCACCATTCAATATCTGTTTGGTCTCCAAAAGTACAGCACATAACTATCCCTGTACCTTTATCGATTGCAACTTTTTCATCTGCCATAATTGGAACTTCTATATTAACTACAGGAATTCTAGCTGTTTTACCTATTAGATGTTTATGTTTTTTATTCTCAGGATTAACAAATACACATACTATTGCTGGTAATAGTTCTGGTCTAGTTGTAGCAATAGTAAATTCTTCATTATCCTCAACAGTTGTAAAATTAATATAATTAAATGTTGTCTTTATCGTTTTTGTTTCAAGTTCTGCTTGTGCAATAGACGTCAAGCACTCATTACACCATAATGCTGGGCTTTCTTTATGATAGCAATATCCCTTTTTAGCCAAATCCAAGAAAGATCTTTGACTTATCTTCATAGTTGATGGAGCAACGGTTTTATAACATATATCCCAATCAGTACTTACACCTAATCTACTAAAAAGTTCTTTAAATTCTTTTTCATATTTATCAGTAGTTTCATAACAAATTTTAGAAAATTTTTCTCTACCAATTTCGTGAGCTCTTTTTCCTTGTTCTTTTTCAACTAGTCTTTCACTTGGAAGTCCATTATCATCAAATCCAAAAGGATAGAAAATATTATATCCCCTTAGTCTCTTATATCTAGCTAACATCTCTGTTTGAGTATATGAAAACATATGTCCAATGTGAATTTTTCCACTTACTGTTGGTGGAGGAGTATCTATTGAATAAACTTTTCTTCCATCTTGTTTAAATTCATATACCTTATTATCTCTCCAATAATCTAACCATTTTTTTTCCTTTTCCGCAGCATTATATTTTTTATCTAACACCTTTTTCCGTCTCCTCTCTATTCCTAAACAATATTATATATTTTACTATATCTAACGTAAAATATCAAGCATTTGCTTGATATTTCAGAGGAATTTCATTCGTCTACATATGTTAGCCATGGATTGTTAGAAGCTGGATCTGTTGGATCCCATTTTTTCAGTTCATCACTATACCCTGATATTTTTTTAGTTGTTGGTGTTCCAAGCGGTCCTGGATCCGTATCAGAATAAAATTCAACTTGAGTACCTTTTGTACAATTATCATAAATCCATTTTGCATCTTCGACTGTTAATCTAACACAACCTAAAGATGCTGCAGTTCCTAGTTTATCATACTCCCACCATTCTAAAGTGTTTTTTGATTTCTTTGTATATGGAACAGAATGAAATAAAATATGACCTGTAATTCTAACTGCATATTGCCCATATACATTTCCTTGCAATAATCTCCATGTATATTTATCAGATATATTATATACCCCTGATGACGGAGTAGCAGTTCCTATTGAACAAAGCATTGCCTTTATTGGTATTGTATAGGCTCCATTAGTATCTCTCTTATAAATTGTTACAACATTTGCTTGGTTGTTAACCTTTATGTAATATACATCCTTTTCATCTGTAGTATTAACATTAGTTTCATTATTATTTTGATTATTCACATTTTCCTCCTCGTTCAAAGTAGATGTATTATTTTCTTCATTGTTTTCTGAATTCTCTTGTATTTCTTCCTCTTCTTGTTCTATTATAACTTTTATAATATCATTCTCTTCCTCATTATTTTGTTCTATATTATTCATCTCGTCATTATTCTGTGAATTATTTTTATTAATAAAGACACCAATAGTAAAAGCCATAATTAATATTAAAATAATTAATATTGCACAAATAAATATTATTGCTATATATTTATTTTTTTCCTTATTTCCCATTTATAGGTTCCTTTCTAGACTTATTACATACAAATATAAATTATAATTGCTCCTACTACTGCAATTATAAATCCTACTATTCTTAAAACTATGACTGAACTATTTCTATCTGCATTGCTAAAAAAACTTTTAGATAAATCCCTTGCATCAAATATCCCAATTACTCCAATTGCTATAATTATTAATCCAATTATTTTTATAACTAATGTTCCCATACTCCTATATTCCCCTCTAATTCACGTTGCACTTATTATAATATAATTATCATAAAATAGCAAGAGACCCAAATTTCCAACGTCAGCGCATAAAGTTAATTAAAATACATTGAGACAGCGACAAAGTCGCTGTCTCAATGTATTTAATTTAGCTTCATGCTTAATCCCACTTTCTGTCTTTCTTTGTCGATTTTTATGACTTTTACTTTGACTATGTCTCCTACTGATACTATGTCTGATGGATTTTTTATATAGCTATTGCTCATTTCTGATATATGTACTAATCCATCATGTTTTACGCCTATGTCTACAAATGCTCCGAAATCAATTACGTTTCGTACTGTTCCGGTTAAAACCATTCCTTCTGATAAATCTTCTAGTTTCAATACGTCACTTCTTAATATTGGTTTAGGCATTTCTTCCCTTGGGTCTCTTCCTGGTTTTGTAAGTTCTTCTACTATATCTTGTAGAGTCATCTCTCCAATATCTAGTTCTTTAGCTGTTTCCTTTAAATCTATAAATTTCAATTTTTCTCTTAGTTCTTGAACTTTGTCTTTATCTCTTAAATCGTCTTTCTCAAAACCTGCCTTGCCTAATAGTTTTTCTGTCTGTTCATAATTGTCAGGATGTACTGCTGTTATATCTAAAGCATTATCCCCATCTGAAATCCTTAAAAATCCAGAGCATTGTTCATAAGCTGTTTTTCCTAGCTTTGGTACTTTCAATAATTGTTTTCTATTTTTAAATTTACCATTTTCATCTCTATATTTAACTATATTTTTTGCAACACCTGAATTTATTCCTGATACATATGATAAAAGTGAAGGTGTAGCAATGTTAACATCTACTCCCACCTTATTAACAGCGTCTTCAACTACCCCTGTTAAACTTTCATTTAATGTCTTTTGATTTACATCATGTTGATATTGTCCTACTCCTATTGCCTTTGGATCTATTTTTACAAATTCTGCAAGAGGGTCTTGTAATCTTCTTGCAATTGATATTGCCCCTCTTATAGATACATTTATATCCGGATATTCCTCTGTAGCTAATTTTGATGCTGAATATACTGATGCTCCTGCTTCACTTACAATCGCATAATGAACCTCTCTATCAGCTTCCTTTATCATATCCGAAACAAACATCTCTGATTCACGAGACGCAGTACCATTTCCTATTGCAATCATATCTACTTTGTCTTTTTTAATTAACTTTAATAATTTTTCCTTGGCCCCTTGAACATCATTTTGAGGTGCAGTTGGGTATACTGTTTCTGTGTCTAATACTTTTCCTGTCTCGTCAATTACAGCTATTTTACAACCAGTTCTATATGCTGGGTCAAATCCCATAACTGTTTTTCCTTTTATAGGTGCTCCTAATAAAAGTTGTTTTGCATTCTTTCCGAAAACTTTTATAGCTTTGTCATCAGCTTTTTCTGTTAAATCACTTCTAATCTCTCTATCTATTGATGGTTCTATCAACCTCTTAAACGCATCTAAAATAGTTGCTTTTAGCATTTCTTCAAATTGAGTATTACCTTTGATAATATCTCTTTCCATATATGCAATAATTTTATCTTCTGGCTTTTCTATTTTAACCTTTAAAGCTTCTTCTTTTTCTCCTCTATTAATTGCTAAAATTCTATGACTTGGAATTTCTTTTATTCTCTCTTGGTAATCATAATACATCTCATAGTTTGTTTTCTCTTCCTCATTTGTAGCTTTTGTTACAATACTTCCTTCTCTATAGCAATATCCTTTTATCTTTTTTCTATATCTAGCATTATCTGATATATTTTCTGCAATAATATCTAAAGCACCGGCAATAGCTTCTTCTGGAGATTTAACTCCCTTTTCCTCATCTACATATTCTAAAGCTATTTTATTTATATCCTTTGTTTCGTTCTGTAAATATATAATTATACTTAAAGGTTCTAACCCCTTAGCCTTTGCTACAGTTGCTCTAGTTTTTTTCTTTTGTTTATAAGGTCTATAAATGTCTTCCACTTCTGCTAAAGTAATTGCAGCTTCTATTGATTTTGAAATTTCTTCTGTCATCTTTCCTTGTTCTTCAATAGACTTTCTGACCTCATTTTTTCTGGTTTCTAAGTTTCGTAAATATGTTAATCTCTCATTAAGATTTCTTAATACCTCATCACTCAATCCTCCAGTAACTTCTTTTCTGTATCTTGCGATAAATGGAATTGTGTTTCCTTCATCTATTAGTTTTATTGTATTTTCTACTTGAGTGTTTTTTATTTCTAATTCATTAGCAATTGTTTCTATTATTTTTTTCATTTCTGTTTTACTTCCTCTCATATGTCTATTCATTGTAAACTTCTGCTTTACTTGCTGGACCTTCTTTCACAGTTAATTCTGTGTTGTTCATTACAGCATCAAATAATTTTTCGAGACTATCAACTGCATTAATGCAATTCCATTCCTTATCAATTGTTTCATATGCATTTTTAGCCAGTTTCTTTCTTAATTCTTTATCTTTTAAAAGCATTTTTACATGATTATAAAATTCATCAAAATCCTTTGCACTTAATCCATTCTCTCCATTCTTAATCAAGAAAGGTACTGAGCCAATTACCTCATTTGCTACAACTGCACATCCTGCATTAAGTGACTCATTTAGTACTACTCCCCAGCCTTCTTGTCTTCCACTAGTGAATAAGAAAATATTAGCCTTCTCCATATAAATTTTTACCTTATCGCTTTCTACCCCACCAACAAGTTCTATGTAGTCTGTAAGATTATTTTCTTCAATTTGATTTTTAATTGTATTAAATAAATATCCATTTCCTAGCATTTTTATATGGAATTTTATGTCTTCCTCTTTCAATCTTTTTGCTATTTTAATTGCATATTCAGGATGTTTCCATTCTATAAATCTTCCTGCCCACAATATCTCTAGAATTTCATTTTGTTCTTTCTTTTCAATTAATTTATCTATGTCATACTTATTATTCTGTGGAAAATATCCCCATTTATATATTTTGTCTTTGTATAAATTAAGTTTAGTAAAATCATTAGCACCATATGCACTAGCACATAACATATATAAATTTTTATTTTTTCTATATTTTATATGTTTTATGTATATATCATTTCTTTTTTTACTATCCAGAAACGTTTTTAACATTCCATCTTTAAAGATTCTTTCTCTATACCTAAAAATTAATTTATCTTGCTTTAATCGTTCTTGTAAATATATATCGCTATCAGTTGATCCCATAATTACGATATCGCTTTCTAATGCTAAATCAAATGCCTTTTTATAATTTTCTTTATTTTCATAAGCTTTAACCACAAAATCATAATCACCATCTAAATCTTTGTACCCTAGTTTTAACTTCTCCTCAAATATTTTAACTGTAGCAACAAACTTAAAGCCTTCTCCATATCTCTTTTGCATCTCTAAGCAAAATGGTACTTGATGGTGCGTCAAAAAATTTGAAAAAAATGTTACCTTCATTTTAAACCACATTCCTTTCTCAAGGCACACATCTAGTTTGAAAAAGAATTGTATTTTGGCTAGGCAAACGAACTTATAATCAATGAGGCGTGCTTTTTGCACGTTGATTTGATTATAAGTGAAGTTTAACAACGCCAAAATCAATTATTTTTCAAACTATTTTTCCTTCCTTTAACTTAATATTCTTAGCTATCATATCACATCTAATACTTTTTTTCAATATATTTTATTTTAGAAGATTTTGTACAAACTATTTGTTGCTAAGCAACTAGACTTATTTTATTTTTTATGCTAAAATACATTAAGATAAATTTTGAGTTTTTAGGAAGGAAAATGTTATGGAAACAAATTTAATATCAATAATCGTACCTATATTTAACACAAAAGACTATCTAGAAAAATGCTTAAATAGTCTAATTAATCAAACATATTCAAATCTAGAAATAATCTTAGTAAACGATATTAAAGCAGGAGAAACAAAAGAAATCTGCGATAAATTTAAATTACTTGACGATAGAATTAAAGTTATTAACATTTCAAATATAAAGGTTGGAGAAGCTAGAAATATAGGGATTAAACATTCAACTGGTCAATATCTAGGGTTTGTTGATAGTGATGATTACATAGAAAAAGATATGTATGAGATTTTATTAAAAAATATTATTGATTATAATGCAGATATTGCTGACATTGGATTTGCCAAAGAAGAAAACGGAGAATTAGAATCTAAAATTTTTACAAATCAAATTGAAGTTTTGGATAAAGAACTTGCATTAGAAGAATTACTAAAGGATAAGAAACTTTTAAGTTATATGTGGAATAAACTTTATAAAAGAGAAGTTTGGAATAATATTTGGTTTGATTCTAATAAAGTATTTGAAGATATAGATATAATGTATAAACTAGTTCAAAATTCAAAAAGAGTTGTTTTAATAGATAGTTTAAAATATATATATGTTCAAAGAAATACAAGTATAATGCACACGCATAATAGTTTATATATATTAGATAGACTTAATGTTGTTGTAAACAGATACAATCAATTAAAAGATATAGAATCAGAAAATGTACAATTTATGAATAAGTATGCTTTTGCTGTAAACATGATTGTAATATATAGAAAGATAGTATTAGAAAACTATTATGATTTATATGATGATTTTATGAAATATTATGATTTATTTCTTGAGATTATTGCTGAATATGAAAATGAAATTAGACAAATACTTACTCCTAATCAAGATCTTGTTTTAAACTTTATGCTAGAAGATTTATCAACAGCTCCAGATAAAATTAGAAGTATTAAAGATATCGATAAATAAATAGAATACATCCTTTAATTTAGTTATTGAGGTTTCATATTCCATAAATTCTTATTCTCATCTTTTTTATTGCATAACTTCATCTTCTATATTCATAATTTGTTTTATTCCTAAATTATATTACTAAAAGTTTTTACTATTCTTTGTACTGCTTCCTGAGTATCTTCTTTGCTTCCAAAAGCAGTTAACCTTATATATCCTTCTCCGCACTCTCCAAAGCCTACTCCAGGAGTTGTTACTACTTCTGCTTTTTCCAATAATTCATCAAAAAATTCCCATGAAGTATATCCTTTCGGCGTTTTTGCCCAAATATATGGTGCATTAACTCCACCATATACGGTAAATCCTGCCTTCTTCAATCCTTCTCTTATAATTCTTGCATTTTCCATATAATAATTGATATTTTCTTTAATCTCTTTTTGTCCTTGTTCAGAATAAACTGCCTCTGCTCCCCTTTGAGTAATGTAAGGAGTTCCATTAAATTTTGTACACTGTCTTCTATTCCATAATTTATTTAATTCTACATCTTTTCCATCTTGCGTATATCCTTTTAATTCGTGTGGCACAACAGTATATGCACATCTAACACCCGTAAATCCAGCAGTTTTTGAAAAACTTCTAAACTCTATAGCCACTTCCTTTGCACCCTCTATTTCATATATACTATGTGGGACATTTTCTTCTTGAATGAATGCCTCATATGCTGAATCAAATAAAATAATAGATTTATTTTGTTTTGCATAATCCACCCATACTTTTAATTGTTCCTTAGTTAAAACTGTTCCTGTTGGATTATTTGGAAAACATAGATAAATTAAATCCACTTTTTCCTTAGGCAGTTCTGGTATAAAATTATTTTCAGCCATAGTAGGTAAATACACAATCTTATTTCTCCCCGCCATAATGCTTGTATCCAGGTAAACTGGATAAACCGGATTAGTAATTGCAACTGTATTTACTGTGCTAAAAATATCTCCAATATTTCCAGTATCGCATTTAGCTCCATCTGAGATAAAAATTTCATCTTTACCAATATTTATTCCTCTTTTTATATAATCCTTTTCAACTATTTTCTCTCTTAAAAAATCATATCCTTGTTCAGGTCCATATCCTCTAAAAGTATCTTTATTTCCCATTTCATCACAAGCTTTTTTCATAGCTTCAACAACAGTAGGCACAATAGGTCTTGTTACATCCCCTATACCTAACTTTATTACTTTATTGTTTGGATTTTTCTTTTGAAAATCTGCAACTTTCTTTGCTATTGTCGAAAACAAATAGCTCTCTTGTAAATTCAAAAAGTTCTCATTCACATAACTCATACTAATTCCTCCTTCATTATTCTTGAATTATATCATAATAAATTTTTTAAGTCTACAAAAAATATATATTAGAATTCTC
>CAZWIF010000049.1:0-10317 GCA_964634355.1 uncultured Clostridium sp. | reverse complement strand
CCTGTTACAGGTGCTGGAAATAGACCATTAAAATCATTATCAGATATGTTAAAAGGAAAACAAGGTAGATTTAGACAAAATTTATTAGGAAAGAGAGTCGACTATTCTGGACGTTCAGTTATCGTAGTTGGTCCAGATCTTAAAATTTATCAATGTGGTGTGCCAAAGGAAATGGCGGTTGAGCTATTCAAGCCTTTCGTTATGAAGGAATTAGTAGGTCGTGGAATTGCACATAACATAAAGAATGCTAAGAGAATGGTAGAAAAATTAAGACCAGAAGTGTGGGATATATTGGAGGAGGTTATCAAAGACCATCCGGTAATGTTAAACCGTGCACCAACTCTACATAGATTAGGTATTCAAGCATTTGAACCAGTTTTAGTAGAGGGAAGAGCTTTAAAATTACACCCATTAGTTTGTACAGCATTCAATGCCGACTTCGATGGTGACCAAATGGCTATTCACGTTCCATTATCTCCAGAGGCTCAAGCAGAGGCAAGATACTTGATGTTATCAGTAAATAACTTATTAAAACCACAAGATGGTAAGCCAGTAACAGTTCCTACACAGGATATGATATTAGGAAGTTATTACTTAACAATGCAAGTCGACGGAGAAAATGGTGAAGGAATGTATTTCAAAGATATTGATGAAGCGTTACTTGCTTATCAAAATGGTGATTTGGAATTACATGCAAAAATATTTATAAGAATGAGTAAAGAAATTGATGGGGTTGTTAAAACAAGAAAAGTTGAAACAACCGTTGGTAGAGTTATTTACAACCAAGGAATCCCACAAGATTTAGGTTTTGTAGATAGATCTACAGAAGAAGGAAAATTCCAATTAGAAATAGATTTCCCTGTTATAAAGAAAAATTTAGGAACAATTATTGCTAAATGTATTGATGTACATGGATTAAGCGAGGCAGCAGAGGTTCTAGATTATATTAAAGCTCTTGGTTACAAGTATTCTACAAAGGGGGCTATTACAGTTTCTGTGTCAGATGTTAAAGTACCAGAAGCAAAAGCAGTAATTTTAGCTCAAGCAGAAAAAGATGTAGATAATATTACAAGACACTATAAACGTGGTTTGATTACAAATGAAGAGAGATATAAATCCGTAATTAAGATTTGGGAAAAGGCAATTGATGATGTTACAGAGGCTATGAAAAACAACTTTGATAAATTAAATCCAATTTATATGATGGCTGAATCAGGGGCCAGAGGTAACATGAACCAATTAAGACAAATTGCAGGTATGCGTGGGCTTATGGCAAGTACAACTGGTAAAACAGTTGAAATTCCAATTAAAGCATGTTTTAGAGAGGGATTAGGTCCATTAGAGTATTTTATTTCTTCACATGGTGCTAGAAAAGGATTAACAGATACAGCCTTAAGAACAGCAGATTCTGGATATTTAACAAGAAGATTGGTTGATGTATCACAAGATATTATAGTAAGAGAAAATGATTGTGGTACAAAAGAAGGCATTGTAATTGAGGATATTAAAGACGGAAATCAAATAATAGAAAAACTACAAGAAAGATTAGAAGGAAGATATCCATTAAATGATATTGTAAATCCAACAACAGGAGAAATTATAGCATATAAAGAGGTTATGATAGATGCAAAAACAGCGAAAGCAATTGTTGATGCTGGTATTACAAGTGCAGAGGTTCGTTCACCTTTAACATGTAGAACAAAACATGGAGTATGTTCTAAGTGCTATGGTATGGGACTTGCAACTCGTGAACCAGTAAATATAGGCGAAGCAGTAGGAATTATAGCAGCACAATCAATTGGTGAACCTGGTACACAATTAACAATGCGTACATTCCACCAAGGTGGTGTTGCAGGAGGAGATATTACACAAGGTCTTCCTAGGGTTGAAGAACTATTTGAAGCAAGAAAACCAAAGGGAATTGCTATCATCACAGAAATTGCTGGTACTGTTCATATTTCTGATGAAGGAAACAAGAAGGAAGTAAATATAGTTGGAACTGATAACGCCAAGAAATATGCAATACCATTTGGAGCAAAACTTAAGGTAAAAGAAGGTCAAGAGTTAAAAGCCGGAGAACCAATTACAGAAGGTTCAATAAATCCAAACGAAATATTACTAATTAATGGACCAAAAGGTGTTTACGAATACTTGATTCAAGAGGTTCAAAAGGTTTATAGAAATCAAGGTGTTGATATCAATGATAAACATATTGAAGTAATTGGACGTCAAATGATTAAGAGAATAAAAGTAGAAAATCCTGGAGACACTGGTTTCTTTGCAGGTTCACTTGTAGATATGTATGAATTTGCAGAAGAAAATGAGAAAATGAAAGAAGAAGGAAAAGAACCTGCAACAGGAAAGAGAGTTTTACTTGGTATTACAAAAGCTTCTCTTGCGACGGAAAGTTTCTTGTCAGCTGCTTCTTTCCAAGAGACCACAAAAGTATTGACAGAGGCTGCTATAAAAGGAAAGGTTGATCCATTAATAGGATTGAAGGAGAATGTAATCATTGGTAAATTAATACCAGCAGGAACAGGTCTTCCAATATATAAAGATATTCAAATAAACACAGAAAAAACACCAGAAGAAGAAATAGAAGAATTCAATGCAAATCTTATTGGATAAAAAAGTGGCAGATGCCACTTTTTTGTTGAATATTGGGTAGATTCGTTTCTGTTTATTTCCTTAAAAATAAATTGTTGTTTGTTGGGATGATTTAATTGTATCGTATAATTAAATAAATATATTATTTTCTCTGTAGGGGCAGGCCTTGCGTCTGCCCTGAAAATGGCAATATATTCAAAATATTTGCATTATTTATTTTAAATGTATTTATTTAAAACAAAATTAAATTTTTGTTCAACGGGCGGACGCGAGGCCCGCCCCTACATTCTCACATCTCATTTCTCACATCTCACCACTAAATTATAATTTAAAAAATTTAATAAAATTGTAACATAAACTTAATAAAACCTCTAAAATTGAAAAGCCGTAAAGGAAAAAATGACATATTTCATATACAGGCATTTGAAGGGCTTGAAATGCATAAATTATTATGAGATAATGGGTCAAATACGAAAAGGGGACTATAATAAAAATTGATATCATGAGTTTAAAATCAACCAAAATTTGACATTTATAAGTAAAGGTGGTATAATAGTAAGCACGTGATAATTTTTAGGGGTGATATTGTATTGAAAAAGCGTATAATAATTTCTTTACTTTGTGGAATAGTTATATGTTGCATGGCAGTATATAGCTTTGGAACAACGGGAATTGTTAATGTTGATACGTTAAGATTAAGAAAAAGTAACTCAATTGAATCATCTATATTAGCTTTACTTTCAGTAGATGATAAAGTTGAAATATTAACACGTACTGAAGACGGTTGGTATCAAGTAAGATATACAGATTTAGTTTCACAACAGGAATATGAAGGATATGTTAGTGAAGAATATATAACACTTCAGGAAGATGAAACTATTCCAACTACAAATGTAAGTGAAGAAAATGAAACTTTAGAAGAAGACGAAAATAATGACTCTTCAGAAGAAGTGGGTACGGAAGAAAAAGTAGAAGAAAGTACTACTAAGATAATTAATAAAGGTGAAAAAATATATTTAATACCATTAGTAAATTCTAATACAACTACTATATTAGAAAATGATATAACAGTTGAAGTATTAACAGAAATTAATGGTTGGGCTTATGTTTCTTCAGATACTATTGAAGGATGGATAAGAGTAGAAAAATTACAAGAAGTGGATGCTAAGAAGAAAACAGGATATATTAGTAAAAATTCAGTTAACTTTAGAAAACAACCAAATACTTCAGGAACAGTTATTTCAAAACTATCACGCAATACAGAAGTAGAAATATTAGAGGAAAATAATGGTTGGACTAAAATAGAATATAATGACACAATAGGGTATGTTTTAGCTGAATATATATCAAGCACAAAGATTGCAACTACATCAAGAAGTTCATCTTCAAGAAGAACTTCTACAACAACAATGGCGACAACTACAACAATAGCTACTACAGAGACAACAACAACAGCTACAAATCCAAATGCTAGTGAAATAGTAGCGTATGCCAAACAATTTTTAGGATATAAATATGTTTATGGAGGAAATACTCCAGCAGGTTTTGACTGTTCAGGATTTACACAATATGTTTATAAACATTTTGGTTATTCATTATCACGTTCATCTGCCAGTCAAGCCGGAAATGGTGTTGCAGTGAGCAAAGCCAATTTACAACCGGGAGATATAGTATGTTTTGCTAGATCAAGTGGAAGTAGTAAAGTAGGTCATGTAGGTATATACATCGGTGGCGGGCAATTTATACATGCCGCAAATTCGAACAAAGGTGTAATTATATCTAATGTAGATGGTGCTGGCTATTATTATGTATGTGCTAGAAGAATAGTGTAATTCTAAAGGCTAAAAATGTAGGGTTGAATATTGTTCGCCCGTGGCTATGGGGGCAATTAAAATTAGAAAGGTTTAATTATGATATGAAAAGACCAATTTTGATTGTGCTCATAGGATATTTAATAGGAATAATTTGGGAGCTATACTTTGAAAGAAGTATGGCTCCTTTTATAATTATATGTGTAATTATATTATTATATATCAGTATCTTTGGGGGCGTAAGGTCACACCGTGCCCTAATTGGGAGAGTTAATAAAAAAACTATGCTTATTTTTTTTATATCAATTCTAATCTCAAATTACACTACAAGTTATTTAAATAAGAAATATAATAACTTATACAATAATCTCACAGGAGATAGCATTTACATTGGCACAATAATAAGCGAAGGAGAAAAAGGAGAACATAAAACTACTTATAATATAGAAATAGAAAGCGTTAATGGTGATACAAAATATAAAAGAACAAGATTAATATTAAATATTTCAAATAAATATAATATCAATTTACAATACGGGGACCAGATAAAATTTAAGGGAATATATACTAAACCAGAAATACAAAGGAACTATCAGGGGTTTGACTATTCCTCATATTTAAAGACATTAAAAATTTATGGTACAATAACATATTCTGGAGAAGGAATAAAGGAATTAAAAACAAGTAATTTAAATAGCATAAAAATGATTACTCATAAAATAAGTATCAGTATAGAAAAAAATATTAATAAACTGTTTGAAAAGGAAGAAGCAGACCTACTGATAGGAATATTACTTGGAAAGAGTAGCAATATAGATGAAGAAATAAAAGAAAACTTTCGAAATAGTGGTTTATATCATATATTAGCAGTTTCTGGTAATCATATGTCTTATGTGGTTTTAGGAATTACATATTTATTGAATAAAATTAATATTAGTAGAGGCAAGAAAAACATTTTAAAAATAGTTGGAATAATATTTTTTATGATGATTGCAAGCTCTTCGGTTTCTGTCATAAGGGCAGGCATAATGGGGAGTATTTTAATAGGTGCAGAGATATTTTATAAAAAATCAGATGTAATTAATAGTATATGTTTATCTATGCTGATAATATTAATTGATAATCCTTTTAATATCAATAGTATTAGCTTTCAGCTATCATATGGAGGAGTTATAGGGATTGTAACCTTAAATAAAATTTATTCTAATATATTATTCAGAATAAAATTGAAAGAGAAGTTTATAAAAGTAAGTTCTGTAATTTTGGCAGCTCAAACGATGATAATTCCAATATTGATATCAAATTTTCATACAATTTCATTTAGCTTTTTGATTTCTAATTTTTTCGCAGTTTTTTTTATTGGAGGAATTATTATTCTAGGATTTTCAATAGTGATTGTTTCTTTTATTTCACTGAAAATTTCTTGTGTATTTGTAATATTTGAAAAAATTTTATTAAAGGGAATAACGCTTATTGCTATGGTATGTGGTAATATGCCTTTTTCAAAAATTTATGTAACAAGTCCAAGTGGAGTAAGTGTTGTTTTGTATTACATAATATTATTTATATTATACATGGAGACGGTATACCGTGCCACTACTACAAATAAGGAAGATAGTAATATAGAGGAAAGTTATAAATATAGCGGACGAGCAACGCTAGATTTTACAGATGAAAGTGAAAGAAAAACCTTATTATGTAGATATAGGAAATATTTTATCAGGATATTGATAATTGTATTAATAATATCGCTAGTATTGAATAACATTCCAATTTTGTCTAGAAATTTAAGAATTTATTTTATAGATGTTGGACAAGGAGATTCTACTCTAATTATAACTCCTAATAATAGAAAAATATTAATAGATGGAGGAGGGAGTGATAATTCAGGAAATTACAATGTTGGAAAAGATACATTACTGCCGTATTTACTTAATAGAGGAGTAAAAAGCTTAGACTATGTAATAGTATCGCATTTTGATACAGATCACGTTCGGTGGGGTTTTATATGTAATGAATAATTTAAAGGTGAATAATGTAATAATAGGAAAACAATTTGAAAACAATGAAAATTTAAAAGAATTTTTAGAAATTGTGCAAGAAAAAGAGATTAATATAGTATTGATTGAAACACAAAGTAAAGTAAATATTGAAAAAGATTTATATTTTGAATTCTTCTGGCCTATTAGTTCACAGGCTATTTCAGAAAATTCTATAAACAATAATGCTTTAGTGTGTAAATTATGTTACAAAAATTTTGCATGCCTTTTTACAGGAGATATTGAGGAAGAAGCGGAAAGAATTTTAATTTCTAAATATAAAGGTACAGATAAATTAAAAGCTAACATATTAAAAGTTGCACATCATGGTTCTAAATCTTCTTCTACAGAAGAATTTTTAAAGTTGGTACAACCTCAAATAGCTTTAGTAGGTGTAGGAAAAAATAATATGTATGGACATCCTTCTGATGAAGTAATTGAAAGGCTAGAAAATATACGGTGCTAGTATTTATAGAACAGATGAGGATGGAGAAATAAGCATAGCAGTTAATGAAAAAGAAGAAATATATATAAAAAGATTTATAAAGCATTAATTGAATTATTTTATAAAAAGATTATAAGATAATTTGTCTTATTAAAGTCAATCAAAAATTTATGCAAATATAGAAAAACAAAGAAAACTTTAGAAAAAGATGAAAATAGAAACAAAAATGTCATGAAAATGTAATATTTGGAAAAGAAAATGCTTTTATTTCATTTTCCGTAAACAAAAAAAGAGTGAAATTATGAAGACACACCCAAAAGTCCTGTTGACTAAAAAATAAAAATGAGTAAAATATAATTAATAAAGAATAAAATATCGAAAGGAGAGCTCCAATGAATCAAAGGAAGATATTTTTGGTAAGTTTAGTTACACTGATATTGGTAGTAATTATGCTTATTGGTATTGGAATTGCAAATAATGGAATTGAAAATGTAAGGAAAGGAATAATGAGCATTTTTGAAATGGACGAAGAAGAGACAACCGAAGACACAGGTGACTATTATTATGTGGTTATCAAAAATGTAAATAAAATAGGAACTGAGGAAAATCCGGCCACTCTATTAAAAAATGGTGTATTTAATGTAGAAAATGATAAGTCATATACAATATCAGAAACTGAAACAGTAACAGTTGTATCTAAGCAGATAACAGCAGATAATGTTGGTGAGACAGATACATACCATATAACAGAGATAAGTGCACCTGATGGATACAAAAAGTATGATGAGATAATTGGAGTAAATGTAACTAAAAGATTATCAGATGATGGAATTACATATGTACTAGATACAGCAACATTAGAAAGCGAGTCAGAAGCAACAATGTTAGAAATTGATGAAACTACTAATACAATTACAATAACTGTAGTAAATGAGGAAATTTTGGATAGTTTCTCTTTTATAATAGCAAATTGTGATTCTGAGACATCAGCGGCACTAGTTGGAGCACAGTTTAAAGTAAATAGTGTTACGCATGAAACAGATGAAATGGGTGAAGCAGTTATTGAGGATAATACTCAAATAAATGCAAAAAATAAAGGCAGTGTTGAAAAATACGAAATTTCACAAGTGAGTGGAGCACAAGGATATTCAATATATTCAAAATCTTTTGTATTAAATATATATAAGGAAGATAATATTGATGAGTATGGAGAAATAACAGGATATAAAATTAAAAGTGTTTGTGTAGAAGATTTATATGGAGATACAGTATTTAATATTATATCAGGAGAAGAACCAACTATATGTGAAGATGATTATGTATGGGTTGATATTAATAATGAAGATAATACAGTATATTTAACTATATATAATAATGAATTAACAGGAAATTATAATGTGCAATTAAAATGTCAGGATGAAAAAGGAAATGTACTTTCAGGAGTTGATTTCCAAATTACGTCAGGTATATATATATTAGATAATGAAAATATGACATGTGAATATAATGAAGAAATAAATAGTTATACAACAAATGAGAGTGGAATAATAACAATTGCAGAAGATATTAGTATTGGTCAATATAACTTATATAATAATGATACTTACAAAATAATTGAAACACAAGGGTTAAGTGGATATCTAACATATGAAGATGAAGTTTATGTGTGGGCAGAAAAAGGTGTAACACAGGATAATACAGCTTATACAGTAAGTAATGCAACAACAAATGGCAATGAAGAACTAATATCAGTCGAAGTTGATTCAGATAATCATATGCTTACAATTATAATAGTAAACAAAGAAATTACTGGAAACTATGATTTAGTGTTAAGCAATTTAGATATGAATACGGTTGCAGGATTAAGTGGTGCTGAATTCTTGATGGAAGAACAAGTATATGTAATAGAAAATGAAGATGGAAGTGTTGCTTTAGCAGAAGATATAAAGATAACCAAAGATAACTGCACAATAATAGACACATATGAATTAAAGCAAACAAAAGCAACAAATGGATACTTAAGATATGAAGGAACGATAGAACTAAAAGTTACTAAAGAATTAGCAACTGATGGAAAAAGCTATCTAGTAAGTAATGCGGAAGTATTTGTTGACAAAGATACAGAAGATGCTGATATTTATGTTGATGTATTAGACAGTGAAGACGGAGAAGGACAAATAATACTGTTATCAGTGGCAAATGATGAAATAAGAGGAAATTATAGTTTAGAAATAGCGGCATTAGGAGAAAATTCAGAAGCATTAGGTGGAACTATATTCGAATTTAATGAAGAGACATATGAAGTTGGAGAAACAGGAGAATATGCATTATTAAGTAATGTAGAAATTACAAAAGATGATGTAGATATAGTAGATACATATGAATTAAAACAAACAAAAGCAATCGAAGGGTACCTAAGATATGAAGAAACAATAACATTAAAAGTTGAAAAAGGTTTGTCAGCGGATGAGAGATATTACATAGTGAAAAATGTTGTAGTGGATGAAGCGGCTGATGAGGCAGGAATTTATGCAACTATAGAAGAAGATGAACAAAGTATAATATTATCAGTAACAAATGAGGAAATTAGAGGTAAGTATAGTTTAACAATAGCAGCATTAGGAGAAAATGCAGAGGGGCTAGAAGGAAGTATATTTAAATTTAATGATAACACATATGAAACCGATGGAAATGGAGAAACTTTATTATTAGAAGAGGTTCAAATATCAAAAGACGATGTTGGATTAACAGATGAGTATAAAATAACAGAAGATGTTGCAACAAGCAAATATTTAAAATACGAAGGAGAAATAACATTAACAGTTGAAAAAGGGTTATCTACTGATGGAAAATATTATATTGTAAAGAATGTAATGATAGATGAAAATGCAGAAGATGCGGGTATTTATGCAATAATAGGAGAAGATGAACAAAGTATAATACTTTCAGTTGTTAATGAAATTGATTTAGATGCACCAGTTGTAGTATTTGATACTTTAGGAAATACAGACGTAAGTAAAGTACAAAGTACAGCAGTTACAGTGAATGATAAGGGTGCAGGTGTAGATGAAGATAGTCTATGCTATGTATGGACTGAAACAACAGAAGAACCAGAGGATGAGTTGTTTGTAAATAAATTCATAAATGGTGAAGAAATAATTAAAGCTGATGGTGATGGAGAATGGTATTTATGGATTAAGGCATCAGACAAGTTTGAAAATACAGGGAAGTATGTAAGTGAGGTATTTGTATTTGATAATACACCAGCAGAATTAAAAGTACAGTATAGTACACAAGAGGGAACAAATGAAGACGTAACAGTAACAATAACAGCAAATGAAGAAGTTCAAGCAGTAGAAGGCTGGGAACTATCAGAAGATAAACTGAAATTAACAAAAGTATACGAAGGAAATAC
>CAZWIF010000048.1:0-10460 GCA_964634355.1 uncultured Clostridium sp. | reverse complement strand
ATTTAAAAAATCAAGTAGCATAAATTAAAACAAAGCATCAGATTAAATCTGGTGCTTTTTATAATGGAGAAAGGAGGATTTTTAAATGACTGTTGAAGAAATTGAAATTTTAGTAACTGCTAAATTAGAAGATGTTATGAAAGAATTTGAGAAACTAAAACCACAAATTATGAAACAACTAGCAGAAATACAAAAACAAGTTCAAGAGGCATTTTCTAACGTAGATATGAAAAAGTTTAAAGAACAAGTGCAGGAATCAATTGAATTTGCAAAAAAGAAAATACAGGACTTAAAGAAAAGCAATGCAAGCAATGAAATAAAAATAAAAGTAAATAATGAAGATGTAAAGAAAGTTACAGACCAAACAAAAAAAGAGTTAGACAGTGTAAAAAAACAAATAACAGGGCTCTTTGACCCAAATGATATTAGTGGGATTAAAATCACTGGGATAATGGCAAAACAAATTTCAGGAGTATCGAATGAGTTTAAAAAATTAAGTGGAACAAAAATAGATTTTAATCAAATAAAAAAACAAATACAAGAAGTAAAAAGTGAAGTCAATGAAATTTTTGACCCTAATGATACTAGTGGGTTAATTATAAAAGGTCTTGATGAAGAAATAAGAAAAGTAGATACTTATTGGGACAAAATAAAAGGTTTAAATGCCGAAATTTCATCTGGGAAAGGTTTTGTTGGATATGATGCGACTGAAATTTTAAATTATGGTGATAATTTTTTAAATTCAGGGAAAAGTGTGTATGATATAAAACCAAACTTAAAAAGTAATAATACCTCAGTGGAAAATGTAGAACCGTCTCAAGAAAGTTTAACATTGTGGGATACTTTAAGAGAAAAGATAAAACAAATTACACCAGCAATAGAAAAAATAAAAAGTGGCATAAGTAAAATAGCAACGCCAATAATGAAGATAACTAAAAAAGCTCTACAAATGATTAATCCATTTAAAAAAGCTAGTAATACTATTTCAGGAATGACTAGCAAATTAAAAGTAGGACTAGGACAAGTATTAAAATATGCAGGTGCTTTAATAGGATTAAGAAGTATATATCAAACATTAAAAAGTTGTGCTTCAAGTTGGCTATCTTCACAAAATGCACAAGCACAACAACTAAGTGCTAATATAGACTATATGAAATATGCAATGCGGTAGTGCATTTGCACCAGTAATAGAATATATAACAAATCTAATATATAACCTTATGAAAGCTGTGCAAAGTCTAGTATATGCTTTTAGTGGAGTAAACATCTTTGCAAAAGCAACGGCAAGTTCAATGAATAGTACCGCAAATAGTGCAAAACAAACAAGCAAGTCTCTTTCAAGCGTACATAGTGATATAAATAATGTTTCAGAAAATAGCGATAGTGGAAGTAGTGGCTCAGTTAGTCCAAGTTTTGATTTGTCCGGATTAGAAAATACATCAAACAGTATTATTGACGCAATAAAAAGTGGTAATTGGTCAGCTATAGGAAGTATGCTAGGAGAAAAATTAAATAATGCTCTTGATAGTATTCCTTGGGACACAATTCAAAATAAAACAAAAAGTATAGCAACAAATATAGCTCAATTTTTAAATGGTTTTATTGGTACAACAGATTGGACACAAGTAGGTAATACCTTTGCTCAAGGAATAAATACTGTAATTTATACTGCATATAGTTTTATAACAACGTTTGATTGGAAACAATTTGGCAAGGCAATAGGGGATAGTATAAATGGATTTTTCAATAATATAGATTGGGCAACAGCTGGAAGAACTCTAGGAGAAAGAATAAAAGGAGTTTTTTACACAATAAGCACAGCATTAGAAGAAATAGACTGGCAACAATTAGCACGAGATTGTGAAGAATTTGTAAAAAATATAGACTGGTCAGGATTAACAAGCAGTTTCTTCTATTGTATAAGCGTTGCCTTGTGGGGTTTAGGAGAGTTTATCGCTCAATTGATATTAGACGCTTTCTCAGGTATAGGAGAATATTTTGGTACTTATATTGAAGAAGCTGGAGGAAATATTATTCTGGGAATATATAACGGTATAGACCAAGCATTAGACAATTTAAGTATGTGGATATATGAAAATATTTTCAAGCCATTTATAGATGGTTTTAAAAGCGTATTTGGAATACAATCTCCATCAACTGTAATGGCAGAAATGGGAAGATATTTAATAGAGGGGTTAAAAATTGGACTGTCAAATATTTGGGAAAATGTAAAATCAATCTTTATGTACCTTGCTTCTAATATAGGAAATAAATTTACAGAAATTAAAGATAGTGTTGTTAATAAAATTACAGATATAAAAAATAGTGTGACTGATTGGGCATCAAATACAAAACAAACTATTTCAGACTGGGGGAGTAATGTAAAAAGCAAAATTAGTGATTGTTGGACGAATGCAACTACTACTGTCTCAAGCAAAGTTAATATGCTTAAAAGTAGTATTTCAACAGGATTAAGCAATGCAAAATCAACAGTAACTTCTTGGGCAAGTAATATAAAAGAGAATTTTAGTTCAACATTTTCAAATATACTTAGTAATGCTACAACGTGGGGAAAAGATATAATAAGCAACTTAGCATCAGGGATAAAGAATAGTATAAGCAAAGTAACAAGTGCAGTTACTTCTGTGGCGAGTAAAATAAAAAGTTTACTTGGTTTCTCAGAACCAGAAGATGGACCATTAAGCAATTTTCATACATACATGCCTGACATGATTGATTTAATGGCACAAGGAATACATAACAATATGAGTAAAGTACAAAATGAATTGGAAGATATGACGGGAAATATGTCATACACTATTCAAACTGATTTCTTACAAAATATACCAGCATATACATCAAATATAGATACTTCAAATATACAACCTAGAAATTCATTTATAAAAACCCTTGAAGATGTTATTTCAAATTATGAAGGAAATAATAATGATAGACCAATTTACTTAACTGTGAATGTAGGAAATAAAAAGTTAGGACAAATATTACTAGATGATTTAAGAGATAAAACAAGAAGAACAGGAAAAGATATAGAAGCTTTAGTAGGAGGATAGAATTATGTTATGGAAAAAAGGAAATGAAATATTACAAACACCGTCTACATATAGTGCAGATATAACAGATACGGACAACGATAGTTATACATCTGCTGTAGATGGTTCTTTAATAGATAACCCTATAGCTGTGCGGAATGTTAAAACTTTCAATGGCTTGGAATTTAAACTCAGAAGAAGAGGCAGAGGCTCTAATGCAAATAACATATATAAATCCTCTTATATTAACTGTAAAAGTTCCCGTTGTTAAAGGTGGCTTACTGGAAAATGCACAATTTAGAGTTTCGCAAAGAAAAGTAGAAATGATAGATACAGAACAAGGAGAGAGTACTTCTAAAACAAGATGGAAGTGCTCTTTTAATTTAATGCAAAAAGAATTAACAGAAGCACAAAAACAGGCGGTAGAGGAGGCTAATAGTTAATGTATAAAACAAGTGATGATTATAAATCAAAAATATATGAAGCTAATACAAAGCATCTTCTTAAGGTTTATATAAATGACGAAAAGGTAGAAGACAAATATGTATTAGGGTGCAGTCCAACTCATGAGTTATTTTCTAATAATGAATTTGCTTTAGGCTCTGTTACTTCTAAAGCAATTGAGTTAAAATTGCACAAAAGTGTAGTTCCCGACACAATAGAAAAAATATATATCGAAAGTGGAATTACGTCTGAACCAGTACCAATACGGATACTTCAACGTAGATGATATAAGCAAAGATAACGATTATACGGTAACATTATCCTTAGTAGACAATATGCTAAAATTTGAGTTCAATTATGACGGAAGTACATTAATATATCCTTGTACAATATTAGAAGTATTGCAAGATATTTGTTCAAAAGCAGGAGTAGAACTACGGTTCTACTTCCTTTTTAGGCTCAGACACAAAAATTGCAGTTTATGATAATAGCATATCTGCAAGAACTTATTTAGGATATATTGCAGAACAAGCGGGCGGATTTGCATGTATTGGTAGAGACGGAAAGCTTTATATAAGAACTATTGGAGAGAGTATTTCGGAATTACCACTTAAATATTTTAAAAATTATACTTGGGGAGAAAAATTCAAGGTTAGTCGTGTACTTTATGAAGATGGTGTACAGTATTTTGAAAAAGGAGATAAAACAAGCAATACGATATATATCTCTCAAGATAATATGTACATTGTATCTCAAGAACAAATAGATAATATTTACAATCTATATAACGGATTGGAAGTGTATAGCTTTACAGGAGAAAGTATTATAGACCCAGCATTGGATATTGGCGATTTATTATTAATAGATAATAAATATGTAATATATCAAGGCTCAAGTGAGTACAAAGGAAAATGGCAAGCAAATATAACAAGTGAAATACAGAGTAAAACACAAGAAGAAACAACATCAAGAAAATCTTCTCAAATAGCTATAAACAGAAAACTGCAAAGCCAGATTGACCAAGAAAACTTAAAGATAACACAAGTAGCACAAGAACAAACAGAAACTTCCGAAAGATTAACACAAGCAGAATTAAGTATAGAAGGTTTAACCGCACAGATTGGAGATATAGAAGACTTAACAAATGAAGTCTCAGGATTAAAGATTATTTCTCTAGGCAATTGTTTTGCAGGAGAATTATTAGAATTACATATTTATGGAAACAATACAGTATTTGATTACTTGTATCCTTCAGATGACTTATATCCAGCAGATGATTTATATCCATATGGAGATAGTAGGATTAAAGTAACAGATGAAGAAGGCAATGAGACTATTTACGAATTAGGTGTTACAGATGTTTTAAGGCAAAATAGCGAGGTACAAGATGAATATGTTTTAAGCAATGGACAAGCTCAAGTAATAAGAAGAGTAAATGAAGACGGAACAACTAAAGAGACCGAAGAGATAGAATACTTAGGAGAATACATGATTGAATTAGCCGAGGGTACAAACATTATAGAAATTGTAAACTATTCGGCTAATATGAAAGCTAAATATGCAATACAGAGCGATTATACAAGTGTATTTGCAACAAAAGTAGAAATGAATACTAAGATTACAGCTACAGCAGAGGCAATTACGAGTGTGGTAAATAAAAAAGTAGATGAAGATGAACTAGGCACTCAAATAGAACAAAATTACGAACATGTTAAATACGCATGGAATAAAATATCTGATTTTATACAGTTTGAAGTGATAGATGAAACTCCAGCTATTGTAATTAAAAATGAATTTAAGAATTTATTAATGGCATTAAATAAGACAGGACAACACTTTTATGATAATTCAGGTAATGTGATAGGAGATATAGGAATAGTTGAAAATGAGAATAAAACATATTTAACTTTCCAATTGCCACTTGGCTATGACGAAGATCTATCAAATGGAATGTCTTGGGGATTAAATACTCCTAATGGTTTTGTCCCAATATTTGAACTTGAAGGATATAAGATAACGAGTGACAGTGATGATATTGGTGGACGTATGAAAATGAGAGCAGATTTGGATTTAGAGGGAAATGCTTTGATTTTAGGAAACTCAACTATAAGTAATGATACGATAACAAATGCTATTGAGCAAGACAATCTCGACGGCTTACGCATTTATTCGTCTGACGGAAGTGTACTTTTTACTATAACTAACAGTACATCTATTACAGAAAAGAATGTTAATATATTAGACTTATTAACATTGTTTCTAAATGCTGGAGGAAATTACACTTTAAAACTAGGAGAGGCAATGATTACCAGTGATGGAGGGGTATGGGGTTATATCCATGATTATTCTCAAGAGGGTAAGAAAAAGAATTTTAAAAAATTAGAAAACGCCTTAGATGAAGTAATGAATACAGATATCTATGAGTACAACCTTAAAACTGAAGGAGATGACCATAAAAAACATGTTGGAATAGTTATTGGAGAAAATTACAGTTATTCAAACAAAATAACCTCTCTTGACAGTGAAGGTGTAGAGATAGGTGTTGAAACATATTCAATGGTTTCTTTATTATGGAGAGCAGTACAAGAACAACAAGAGCAGATAAATACTTTAATTCAAGAAATAGAAAAATTAAAGGAGGAAGAAAATGGAGAAAATTAATTTTGTAAATAGCAAACAACCGGCAATAAATGATACAAACTTAAATAAAATGCAAGATAATATTGAAGAAGAAATTAATACAAATATAGAGAATATAAAAAAAGAAATTGATACAAACACAGAGAATTTAAAGACCTATATCTTAGATATGTCCCACCCAATTGGTTCATTTTATATGTCAGAAGAAAGTACAGCTCCAAACGAGCTTTTTGGAGGAACATGGGAACAAATAAAAGATACGTTTTTGTTAGCATGTGGAGATAATTACGAAGCAGGAAGTACAGGAGGAGAGGTTACGCATACATTAACAGTTGATGAAATGCCTTCACATAGTCATTCTTTATCAGAACCATATACAACATCTTCAGGAAACTATACAAGTGGAACAGGTATTCCACCACACAATAGTGCAGCTAGTGGAGGTAAATGGACTCCAACAGTAGGCTCTACAGGCGGTGGACAAGCACATAATAATATGCCACCATATTTAGCAGTTTATGTTTGGAAAAGAATAGCTTAAAAAGGAGATATTTAAATGAAAGTAATAAATTATAAAATAAATAATCGTTTTATCGATGATGGCATTTCAAAAAATCAGACACGAAATGAAAATAATGCAACTAAGCTAATATTTGATATTCCCGAGAAATATGAGGACTACAATAAAAAGATAGTATTTATAACTAAAGACGGTGTAGTTTGGGATTTACTAGACGAAGATAATTCTTATTTAGTAACGTATGCTTTAACAAAATATAAAGAAGTTGAGTTTTATATTTGGCTAACTAAAGATGATGAAGATTTTAGAACTCAAACAAGAACTATAAAATTTATCCCCAATGTTAATGCTAATGAAGAAATATCCGAAGAGGAAATAACTGGAGTTAATAAGATAGTTCAAATATTAGAAAATGAAATTACAAAGGTCACAGATTTAGAAAGCAAATTAACTAATCTAATTACTACAGTAGAAGAAAATGAAGAGGCTAGAGAAATTGCAGAAACTAATAGGATAAGTGCAGAGGAATTGAGAAACACAGCAGAATTAGAAAGAAACACAGCGGAAGAAACTAGAATAAATAATGAAACAGCTAGGCAGAGTGCGGAAAAGATAAGGCAAGCAAATGAGACTATTAGAATTGCAAGTGAAAAAGAAAGACAAGCAAATGAAACAACTAGACAGAGTGCAGAGGAAACAAGACAAAATAGTGAACAAGAGAGAATTGAAGCTGAAAATGCAAGAGAAGAATATATGAATGGATTTAAAGAGGAACAAGAAACTCAAAATGCAAATATAGAAGACTTAGGAGAAAGAGTAGAAGACATAGAAAATAATTGGATTATCGGAACAACAGAAACAGATACAAGTTTATATATTAGTGACAGTGCTAATATGCGATGTGAAATGAGCATTGAAGGAAATAGTACACAAGAGACGAGTACGGAAGGTAACAATTTATGTCCGCCAATAACAGATAACAGGTGGGTATTAATAAAAGGAGCTTTTGTAAATGATAGTGGATATTTAGAATTACCAAATATTGATGCCATAGCATACATTGATATAGATTGGAATATGAGAGCAAATACATTATTTGTATATGCATTAATACCGACAGGAGGAAATATTCTTGCATCAACTTACTATTTTGGGAGTAATGGTGAAAATTTAGGTAACAATGGTGATGCTGTTAGTAACAAGGAAGAAAATTATGAATACAGTTGGGGAGTTCATAACACGAGTGGAACAGCCAAACAGAATATTGCTAATTCAAAATCAATACGTTTAAGGTTTTCAAGTACTTCTACTTATGGTTCAAACCCTTATACAGTAACCAATATAATGGTTAGCACAACAAAATTAGATTATGAAGAATTTATGCCTATTATGCCTTCTATAGAATATCCATCAGAAATAAAAAGCTGTGGATACAATATACAATTGTTTGATAAAGACAACGCTAATGTTTTAAACGCTTTTATTAATCAATCTTCTGGAGCAGTTCAAGCATCAGATATCTCAAAACTTATATTTATAGAGTGCGAGCCAAATGAAACATATACCGTTTCAAGAATACCCGGAAATAGGTTTTCAATTGCGACTACTGATGATATACCTGTCAAAGGTCTGTGTTGCAATGAGATAAAACAAGACAATAATGCAAATTCTATAACAATTGAAACAAGCTCAACCGCAAAATTTTTATTAGTTTGGTATTATACAGGTACTTATGATAATAATGAACAAGAGATATTAGACAGTATTAAAATAGAAAAAGGTTCAAAAGCAACACCATATTCTCCATATAAAATGGGAAGTATTACTGAAATAATATCAAATGAAGATAATTCTGAAAGTCAGTCAATTACAATACCAGTTCAAGCTCCATTCAGAGCAATAGGAGATGTAAGAGATACTTTTGAAATGGTAGACGGCGTGTGGAATGAAAAGCATTTGCCTTATATAGAAAACTATGCAGATGAGGAATTGCCAGAAGATGTATATACTTTAGATGAAGAGAATGGAATAAAATATTGTAATGAAAAATCTATGTCGACAACAGGACAATTTAGCGAAGGTGCTAGTGTAGTTTATATTGATGAAAACAATTGGAATTACATTGAATGCACAGAAGAGCAAATAGAAGTTTTAAATGCATTAGAAAAAGTAAAAACATATAAAAATGTAACCAATATATATAGTACAGATGAAATAGTACCATATATTACAGTAAAATACAAAAAAGACCTAGAAACGTATATAAAAAATCTATTAAGTACGAATGAGGGGGAGTGATGAATAGTGAGTGAAGCTGTACTAATTGCATTAATTGCAGGTGTTTGCGGAAGTGTTCCTTCTGTTATAGCTACAATTTTTAGCAATAAAAGAAATAACGATTTAATAACATACAGAATTGACGAGTTATCTACTAGAGTTGAAAAGCACAATAATATAATAGAAAGAGTCTATAAGTTAGAACAGAATGACGCAGTTTACAATGAAGAAATTAAAGTAGCAAATCATAGAATAGATGATTTAGAGAGGAGAGGTTGATTATGGAATTAGCAACAATCATAGGAATAGTAACAGTAATTGTAACATTTGTCTTAGGTATTATAACTAAAAAATACACATTTTTAAACAGTAAACTTATACCTATACAAAATTTGCTAGTAGGTATCATAGCGAGTGTTATATATTACTGTATAACAAAAGACATAAATGTTGTAATTGCAGGTGTACGGTCTTTTTACAGGTGGTACATACGATTTGGCAACAAATTTAATAGAATTATTTAAGGAGGAATAATCATGAATGAAAAAGTTTTAGACATAAGAGAAGTAGACGAAGAGGCAAACAACTTTGAGGCAGAGGTAGAAGAATTAAATGAAATAGAAATTGAGACGGAGGAGGAAAAAGAAAATGGCTAATGTAAAGACATATAATAAATCAAAAAATGGAAATACATATTTAAGTACAAACTTTAAAATAAGTGAATTTGCATGCAAAGACGGTACAGACAAAATCTTAATAGACACAGAGATGATATTTATCCTACAGAAAATAAGAGAATTAGCAGGAAAAGCAGTAACAATAAATAGTGCATACAGGACAAGCTCTTATAATGCAAAAGTTGGAGGAAGTTCAACATCTTATCACATGTATGGACGAGCATTTGACATTAAAAGTGCAGGATTAGGTATAGATAATATATGCAAGATTGCAAACACACTAGGTGTAAAAGGAATAATAAAATACTCTACCTTTGTACATATAGACAGCAGAGCAAGTAAATATCACTATGATAACGTAAATAAAAAAAGCATAACTTATGGCACTTATTCAATACCATTTGCAGGAACTAATATAAAAAGTGGTTCTAAATCAAATGATGTAGGAGTAGTACAGTTTAAATTAAATAGCTTAGGATATAATTGTGGAACAGTAGACGGAATATGCGGTACAAAAACAGTATCAGCAATTAAAACTTTCCAAAAAGCAAAAGGATTGACAGTAGATGGAATATGTGGTAAAAATACATGGGGTAGGTTGTTTTAATTAATAAAAGAGCTAGCTCTATAACTAGCTCTTTTATAACATAAAAAGTAATGCAGTAGGTAATGCAGTAGCAAAATTTTTTAATATATACATGAAATATGCATATCGCTTTAAGTGTTGATATTTCAACGCTTGTAGCATTTGTAAATATATAAGAAATTTTGCGAAAACTTGCCCAAATTGACCATCTGCACCAGAAGCAATTTTCGTCGAACTTTTTGAAAGTCTTGATATAACTTAATTTC